>CAIFEU010000032.1:0-7324 GCA_903789505.1 uncultured Coriobacteriales bacterium | reverse complement strand
GGACCGCCGCCCCGCATGATGCGGGGCGGTCACGCCACAAGGAGAGGCGAGGGTGGGTCTCCGCCGTGGGACCCGCCCGCAGGGAGCAGGGGAGATGGCAGATATGGCGTCGCAGTGGCCGATGATGCTGGCAACGCTTCTCACCGGGATGGCGGGATGGCTGCTGGTAGCCGCGTGCGTCCACCTGGCAGCGCCCGGCGCGTCCGTGCGGGCGAGGGTGCGCCCCCCGCAGGCGCTGGCGATCGCCCTGGCAATCGCGGGGCTGGTCGCGGGCGTGGTGGTCCAGGGCGTCATGCTCGGCAGCGTCGGGACCCTGTTCCAGCTGCTCTCGCGCCCCGGGAGCAGGTACTTCTCCCTGATGATCTCGCTGATTGCCGCGCTGGTCATGGCGATTGCGGTCGCGGTAGCCTCGGCGCAGGGGGCCGGCTCGACGGCGATGCGCGTCCTCGCCGCGCTGGGGGCGCTTGCCGGGGTGGCGGTAGCCGTCACCTGCGGCTTCGTCTTCCTCCCCTCGACGTTCACGGCCTGGAACACCCCCCTGCTCGCGGTCGCGGTGTGCGGCTGCTCGGCGGCGGGGGGCGCGTCGCTGTACCTGCTGCTCGTGGGCGCCCTGTCCAAGCCGGACGGCGCCCCGCTGGCGCCGACGGGCGCCGCGGCGCCCCCCCACGGGCGGGCGGGGCAGGCAGCCGCGCCCCGGCGCCGCCCGCTCAGGGTGCGCCTGGCGCTGCCGATCGCCGTCACCGCCCTGCTGTGCGCCGTCGCACTGGCGTGCACGCTGCCCTTCCTCGCGGTGACGGGCACCAGGCGGGGCGACTCCTCGGCGGCGTGGCTCGCCGTCTGCGTCGCAGGCATGGCGGGGGCCCTGGCGTGCGCGGTCGTCGCATGGCTCGCGCGCTCCCACAAGGGTGCGTGCGTCGCGCTCGCACTGGTCGCGACCGCGCTCGGCATCCTCGCCGCCGTCGCGCTGCGCATGTACATGGGCGACTTCGCCACGAGCGCGTTCACGCAGGTCAGCAGCATGAGTTCGCCGGCAGGCAGGCTCTAGCCCCGCCGGCGCGCCGGCGCGGCCCTCGGCCGCGGGCGGCGGGAGTTCATATGCGCGCGCATCCGACGCGTCGCGCGGTATTCGGGAGGCGCGCCTGGTCGCGCGCGTGAGAGAGATGAGGGTCAAGATGGGCACCACGGCATGCACCCAGGAGAAGGAAGAGGCGGTCCAGGTCGAGGCCGAGGGGGCGCAGGGAGAGCTGCGTCAGCCCACGGGCGCGGACGGCACCGCCGACGGCGCCGCGACGCAGGCCACGTCATCGGCTGCCCCCAGCCCGGAGGCCGCCGAGCTCGCCGAGTACTGCCGCGAGCGCGCCGAGACCTACCGGCTGTTCGCGCGCCTCATCGACCGCGAGGTCAACGCCGACGCGCGCAGCCTCGTGCTCGCCGCGTGCGCGGGGCTGCCCGCGCAGGGCCAGGCGACCGGTGCCGAGGCCGACGTGGTCGAGGGCATGCGCGAGATGGGCAAGGCGCTCGAGCGGTTCGACCGCGACATTGAGAACGACCTGGCCTGCGACTACGCCCGTGTCTTCCTCGCCGCCGGCACCTACGAGGGAACCGCCGCCGTGCCCTACGAGAGCGTCTACACCAGCGAGGAGCACCTGCTGATGCAGGACGCCCGCGACCAGGTGCGCGCGCTGTTCCGCGCCGCGCGGGTGATGCCCAACATCCACGACGGCAGCATCCCCGAGGACTTCGCGCCCTTCGAGCTGGACTACATGGCCGTCCTCAACGACCGCATCGCCGACGCCCTCACGAAGGGCGCCGACTACGACCCCGCGTCGCTGGCGCAGGCTCAGCGCGACTTCTACGAGCACCACATCGCCAACTGGTTCGGCGGCATGCTCTCCGACGTCGAGAAGGTGACCAAGCAGCGGTTCTACCGCGGGTTCGCGCGCGCCCTGCGCGGGCTCGTCGCCTGCGAGGCCCAGGACACGGCCGACCTGGTGGAGGCCTGCGCGCCCTACGCGCGCTAGCGGCTCCCGGCCGCCCGGCGAAGATGCGGGCGGGGCACATCCGGTGCCCAGTCGCCGGGCGTCCCGACGCGGGCTGGGGCGCATGGACGCGACGATGTGATGGGGACTGATTGCGATGCAGCTCAGCAGGAGGGACTTCGTGGGGATGGGCGCCGTTGCCGTCGCCCTGTGCGGGATCGGTGCCGCCGCGGTCGCGACGCGCCCCGCCGACGCCGCCCCGGCGCCGCTGCGGCCGCCTGGCGGCCAGGACGAGGGCAGGCTCCTGTCGATGTGCATGCGCTGCGACCGCTGCCGCAGCGCCTGCCCCACGAGCTGCATCGGCACCGGCGTCCTCGAGGACGGCCTGCTGGGCGTCCGCACGCCGGTGATTGACTACAGCCTGGGCGGCTGCACCTTCTGCAACCGCTGCATCGAGTCGTGCCCCTCGGGCGCCCTCGTGGCGTTCGACCCGCACGCTGACAAAATCGGGATGGCGGCAATCCACGCCGACGTCTGCATCGCCTTCCGCAGCCCCGGGTCGTGCGAGAAGTGCAAGGACAGCTGCGAGTTCGACGCCGTCATGATCTCGCAGGGGCACCCGGTGATCGTGCGCGACCGCTGCAACGGCTGCGGCCGGTGCGAGAACGCCTGTCCCGCGATCGACACCGAGGGCGGCGAGAAGGTGCACGGCGTCGACGTCTACGCGCTCGACGCCGTGACGTCGCTTGCCGACGACAAGTACGCCGTCGAGAGCGCCGGCTCCTCTGCCGCCGACTCCGCGTTCGGCTCCGCCGCGGGCGGGTCGACCGACGGCGAGGTCGGCGGTGCCCGCCCTGCGGGCGCGTCCTCCTCGCGCGGTGACTCCACGCGTTCCGCGAGCGTCGCGGGGGAGAAGTCCACCTCATCCGCGTCGTCCGCCTCCTCCGGCTCCGGCGCGTCCTCGGGACGCATCACGCGCGCGCGCCCGCTTGCCGCGCCGCGCGCGGCGGGCTCGTCCGCGTCCGCCGGGGCCGACCGGGGCGTGGCGTCGTCGGGCGAGGACGGGGGAGCGTCAAGTGCGGATGCGTCGTCATCTTCTAAGGGGGTCGGGCGATGAGGATCTCGACCAGGCGGACGCTGGTCGCGGCCGCGTTCTTCATCCTGATCTGCGTGGGGCTGTTCGTCGACACCGGCCTGGGCACCACCTGCTCCTTCGGGTGGGACTTCATCGCCGCGGTGTGCCCGGTCGGCGTGATCGCGTCGTTCATCGCGGGGCGCTCGGTGCCCGTGACCGGCGTGATCTGCCTCGCCATCACCGTGGTGCTCGCGCTCATGCTCGGCCGCGCCTTCTGCGGCTGGCTGTGTCCCGTCCCGCTGGAGCGCAGGCTGTTCGGGGGCAGGCGCGCCGCCGACCGCAGCGCCTCGTCGGCCTCCTGCGTCGGCGTGATGTACGAGGCGGGGGTCGACCTGCGCGACAACGACGGCTACCGCATGCGCGCCGCGCGCGGCTCTCGGCGCCCTGCGGCGTCGCGTCCCCGCGCCGCGGACCTCGACGATCTCTACGACGAGTACTACCACCCCTTACGGCGCACCGTCACCGGTCGCGGGCGGCAGGGAGCCCGCGCCGCCGCGCCGTCTGCGGTGGCCGATCTCGCGCCGTTCGACGAGTACTACGGCGACCTGCGCGCCGTGCGGCGCGCCCAGGCGCGCCTGACGCGTGAATCGGCGCCCGCGGCTGCCGCCGGAGGCGCGCGCCGCGCCGCGGGGTCGGCGCGCGTCGCCGAGGTCGAGGTGCTCGACGAGTACTACGACCTGTTCGGACTTGAGTCGGCCCGTCCCGCGCGGCGGGTAGCCCCCGCGTCCCCCGGGGCGGACGCGTCGACGCTGCGGGCGGGCGTTCGGGACGGAAGGCTCGACCGCGAGGAGGTCATGCGCCTGGCCCACGCTCGGCTCCCCGAGGTCCCCGAGGGACGCGTGCGCGTCCGCGCCGGCAGCCACGACATCCGCCTTGCCGTGCTCGCGGTCGCTCTGGTCGCCGCCCTGCTGTTCGGCTTCCCGGTGTTCTGCCTGGTGTGCCCGGTTGGCCTCACGTTCGCGACGCTCGTCATGGTCGTGCAGATCGTGCGCACTGGGGCGTTCAGCTGGGGCGTGCTGGCGTTTCCCGCCCTCATCGCCGTCGAACTCGTCGCGCTGCGCCGCTGGTGCCATGTGCTGTGCCCCATCGGCGCGCTGGTGGGCCTCGTCGCGCGCGGCAACCGCACGCTGCGCCCCACCGTCGACGAGGGCACCTGCGTCGAGATTGCGCACCACGCCAGCTGCGGCCGCTGCCATCTGGCGTGCCCCGAGGGAATCGACCCGCATCGTCCGGGCGCGGCGGTCCACATCAGCGAGTGCACCAAGTGCGCCGAGTGCGTCTTCGCCTGCCCCACCGGCGCGCTGACGATGCCGTTCCTTCCGCGCCACCATGGCGGCCGGCGCGCGGACACCGGCGTCCCCGGCACGTCCGTCGCGGTGCGCGACATGGAGCGCGCCGTCGAGGAGAAGCTCGGCCCCGCGGGAGAGTAGCCGCTGCCTGCCTGACCGGCCCGCCTTGCCGCCGAGGCGCGTCGGCGCACCGCGTGTGTGCCGCGCCCCGGCGCCGGTCCTTCGCCTCGCGCACGGGCCGCCCGTCGGTGCCGACGGCCGTGGCGTCTGTTGATTTTTCTCCGGCGGCTCGGGTGGGCCAATCGGGCGCATACTTTTCCCCAAAACCATGCCTCCGGTCTCCGGACGTGGGCGCCCCTGCGCGGGCGCGTCGCGCGGTGCCGCGGGGCATCCGAGTCGTCTTGGGGGGTGGCGGTATGAGCAAGGCAGACGCATGCACGTCGGGTGCCTCGGCCGGGGATGGCCCGCGCGCCGACCCCCTCGCGGTCGAGGCGACCGTGCCGCTCCCGCGTCCCGTCGCCCCCGCACCCTCCGGCGAGCGCCCCGAGCCCGCCGGCCCCCTTCCGCGCTGCGCCCGGCTGCGCCCGACCGCGCTCGAGGTCATCGTCGCGCTGTTCTGCGGCGTCGGCTTCGCGGCGGCGCAGCGCTACGTGGTGGACGGCAACTGCCCCCTGTCTGCGGGGCTGCTCGTCGACGCCCTCACCTTCTGGCTGCTGTTCGTCGTCGGCTTCGCCGGCGGGGGCGTCCTGCTGGGGCTGCGCGCCCCGCGCGGGGCGGGGCGGCGCGCCTCGCGCGCCTGCGGCCTCCTCGTCGAGCGCCACCCCTACACGCTCGGCGCGCTCACCCTGCTCGCGTGCTGGGCGCCGACCCTGGTCGTGATGTATCCCGGAATCATCACGCAGGACGCCTACCAGCAGCTCTCGATGGTCGCGGAGCTCCCTTCCACCGACGCGTTCACCGCGCACCACCCGGTCCTCACGACGTTGCTGTTCGGCGCCGTCATCTTGGGGCTCATGCACCTGGGTGCCCCGTGGGGCGTCGCGCTGTTCTCGTTCGCGGTGCTCCAGGCGGTCTGCATGGCCCTGGTCCTGATGCGCGCGGTGCGCTACGCCCGGGTCGTCCTGGGCATGGGGTGCCGCTGGTCGCTGTTGAGCCTCGCGTTCTGCGGGCTGTTCCCGTTCTTTCCGCTCATGGTGGCCTACGTGGTCAAGGACACCGTCTTCTGCGTGGCGTTCGTCACGCTGATGGTCGACGTCGTCGAGGTGGGGCGCACGCGCGGGGCGGCGCTGTCGTCGGGCTCGTTCCTCGCACGCCTCACGTGCCTGTGCCTGCTGGCGTGCCTCACCAAGAAGGTCGCCGTCTACATCCTGGTCATCGCGCTGGCGATCGGGGTCATCGCGCTGCGTCGGCGCGGGCTGCGGCTGCTGGTCCCCCTGGTGTGCAGCGCCGTGCTGATGTTCGCCGTCTACCCGGCGGTGACAACAGCATGCGGGATATCCCAGAGCGACCCCCGCGAGATGTTCTCTCTGCCCTTCAGATGACGGCGCGCTACGTCTCCGAGCACCCCGACGACGTAACGCCCGAGGAGTACGAGGCGATCGACGACCTGCTGGGTATGGACACGCTCGCCGGCCGCTACGTCTACGACGACGCGGACTACGTCAAGTTCTTCACCGACCGGCTCGACGGCGCCACGACTCAGCAGTACGCCGCCTGGGCAAGGGCGTGGCTCGCCGAGGGGCTGCGCCATCCCGCCAGCTACGTCGACGCGACCGGGGCGATGGTCGCGCCGTGGTTCACGTTCGACGAGATCGACATGACGTTCTGGGGATGGGGAGAGCAGTACGACCTGTCCTACGTCGACTCGAACCCGCCCGACGCGCTCCTGCCCGCGCGCGTCTTCCTCGAGGAGCGCTACGCGGCGCTCTCGGAGAATCCGCTGACGTGCGTACTGGTGTCGACGGGGTTGTTCGCGACGCTGCTGCCGGCGTTTTTCCTCACCAGCATGGCGTGCGACCGCCAGACGCGCCGCCATGCCCTGGTGCCCGTCGCCGTGATTGCCCTGTCGGTGGTGCTGGGCATGTGGCTCGGGCCGACGGCGACGTTCCCCGGCAACGGCGTCCGCTACCTGTTCCCCCTGGTCACGACCGCCCCGCTGATGGTCTCCTTCTGCCGCAGCGAGCTCATCGGCGCCCGCGCCCGGGCGATGGGCCCGCAGGCGACGCTGTCTTGCTAAGTAGTTGGAGAACGGCGCTGGGGCATGCCCCGCGGTCGCGCACCTCCTAGAATTGAGGGGAGCGTTTCATCGCTCGGTTACCATCCGTCACCTTCCGGCTTGTCCTGCCGCCCTCGGGCAGGCGGGCAACAGAGCCGCTCGAGAGGTCGCCATGTCCCAGCAGCGCCAGTCCGAGGGCCATCAGCCCATCGTCTCCGTCATCGTCCCCGCGTACAACAACGAGCACTATGTCGTCGCGTGCGTCCGCAGCCTGCTCGCGCAGACGCTCGAGGACATCGAGGTCATCTGCGTCAACGACGGTTCGACCGACAACACCTCGCAGGTCCTGCACGCCTTCGCCGGCGCAGACCCGCGCGTGCGCGTGATCGACAAGGAGAACGGCGGGTACGGCGTCGCGATCAACCGCGGCATCGACGAGGCACGAGGCACCTACGTCGGAATCCTGGAGTCCGACGACTTCGCGGACCTCGACATGCTCGAGACGCTCGTGGGATACGCCGACGCTTTCGACCTCGACGTCGCCCGCGCGAACTTCTACCTGTACTGGTCGGGCAAGCTCAGGAAGGACATCCCGCTGCTGCTGTTCTCCGAGGACGAGTGCGACCGCGTCATCGACCCGAGCGTCCGCAAGAACCAGCACTGCTTCTACGTCCAGCCCGCCCTGTGGAGCGCGATCTACCGCACG
>CAIFEU010000031.1:14164-19798 GCA_903789505.1 uncultured Coriobacteriales bacterium | reverse complement strand
GTCGGGAGGAGCACCGTGGGCAGCAGAAACGACACCGTCGCGCGGACGCAGGCCCCGGTGCGGGCGCCGCGCGCCGCACGGCCCTGGCAGCTCCTCGATGGCACGATGCTCAAGTGGGTCGCCATCGTCACGATGCTGGTGGACCACGTCGCGATAACGCTGGTCTATCCCGAGTTCCTCGCGCTGAGGGGCACCGCGGCGGCGGTCACGTGGGCCAACGCGTACAACGCGATGCGCGACATCGGCCGCATCGCGTTCCCGCTGTTCTGCTTCGCGCTGACCGAGGGCCTCGCCCACACGCACAACCGCCCCCGCTACGCGCTGCGCCTGTTCCTGTTCGCGCTGGTCAGCGAGATCCCGTTCGACCTGGCGCTCAACGACGGCAAGATCAGCTTCGTCGCCGACACCAACGTGATGTACACGCTCTTCGTGTGCTTCATGGCGCTGTGGGCGGGCGACTCGATCCGCAGGGCCGAGGGCGACCGCCTGCCCGGCTGGGCCGGTGACGTCGTCACGATCGCGCTGCTGGCGGCGGGAGCCGTGGTCGACATCCGCCTGACGTCGGACTACTCGTGGTTCGGCATCCTGCTCGGCGGGTCGCTGTACCTCACGCGCCAGCATCGCCTCGCCCAGGTGGCGTGCGGGGCGGCGTGCACCGTGCTGTACTGCCTGATCAACGCGCGCTGGATTGAGATGTACGCGCTGATCGGCCTGGCACTGATCCTCTTCTACAACGGGAAGCGCGGCAGGGGGATGAAGTACTTCTTCTACGCGTTCTATCCCGGTCACCTGCTGATTCTCGCAGGCATACACGCGCTGGTGTTCTAGCGGCGCTCGCGTCGGCGCGCCGGTGCCGTGCTCCGGCGGGCGACGCCTCTGTTTGTGTGCTCGTTATGATAACGATTCTCAATTCGCGCGCCCCAGCCCCAGGGCGGCAGGCGTGGTCTACCATGTCCAGCCGCAAATAGTGAAAACGATTCTCATTTTCTATTCCGCCAAACGCACCTCGTGCGGCGGGCGAAGGGACGCGACGCCATGGCGACAGCGCAGCGGTCGGGAGCGGGAGGAAGGCACTACCAGACGCGCCAGCGCGAGCTGATACGCGCCTGCCTGGCCGAGCGCTCCGGCGAGTACGTGACGGCGCGCGAGGTCTGCGAGATGCTCTCGCGGCGCGGGTGCGGCGTGGGGGTGGCGACCGTGTACCGCAACCTCGACCGCATGGTGGCCGACGGCCTGGTCACGCGCTGCTCCACCGACGACGGGGGCGCCGCGGGGTACCGCATGGTCGAGCGCGGGGACGGCGACGACCGGGGCGAGCGCGGCTGCTTCTACCTCAGGTGCGAGCAGTGCGGCACCCTCGTGCCCGTGCGCTGTCAGGAGCTCGAGGGGTTCTATGCGCACTTCGCCGCCGAGCATCACGTGCGCATCGACCCGGTCAAGACCGTCCTGTACGGCCTCTGCCCCGCCTGCGCCGCCGCCGACGAGGCCGCCGCCGGGGCAGAGGCCACCGGGACGCCCGACGCCGCGAGCAGGCGCGAGGGAATCCATCCGACGAAGGGCGGCAGTCGCGCGGACGGGCGCGACGCCGCGAAGGGAGGCGAGCTCGCATGACCGAGGTCATCGTCGAATCGCTCACGGACGCCGCGCTCGACACACTCAAGCTGGTCCCGCTGCTGTTCGTCATCTATGTCCTCATCGAGGTCCTCGAGGTCAAGCTCGGCAACCGCATGGGGCGCATCATGGAGCGCGCGGGCAAGGCGGGGCCGGTGCTCGGCGCGCTGCTCGGCGTGATCCCGCAGTGCGGTTTCTCGGTCGTGGGCAGCGCCCTGTACTCGCAGCGGCTCGTGACGATCGGCACGCTGTTCGCGATCTTCATCGCCACCAGCGACGAGGCCATCCCGATCCTGCTGAGCGACCCTGCCGCCGCCGGCGCTCTGTTGCCGCTGATCCTGACGAAGCTCGTCTGCGCGATCGTCGTGGGCTATGCGCTCGACCTGGTGTTCCACCGCCGCAACCGCGCGGTGTTCGAGCACGAGCAAGCGCTCGAGCAGGGTC
Organism: uncultured Coriobacteriales bacterium; assembly: GCA_903789505.1. Lineage (GTDB taxonomy): Bacteria > Actinomycetota > Coriobacteriia > Coriobacteriales > UMGS124 > CAIFEU01. The sequence goes on along the minus strand of CAIFEU010000031.1, from coordinate 17,743 downwards.
ACGACGAGCCGGGCCACCACCACGAGACCGCGCTGGCGGAGAAGGGCTGCTGCGGCCACGAGCCCGCCGGCCACGACGAGCACGAGCGCCTCACCGCGCGCACCGTGCTGCTGCACCCGCTGGTGCACACGCTCAAGATCGCGCTGTTCATCCTGGTCGTCTCGTTCGCGATCGCGCTGGCGTTCGCGCTGGTGGGGCAGGACGTCATCGCGGGGTGGCTGTCGGACAAGGAAGCCCTGCAGCCCGTGATCGCCGCCCTGGTGGGCCTGATTCCCAACTGCGCCGCCAGCGTCGCAATCACCCAGTTCTACGTCGACGGCGTCATCACCTTCGGCGCGGCGATCGCCGGCCTCTCGGCAAGCGGGGGCCTCGGCCTGCTGGTGCTGCTCCAGGAGGACCACCGCCACCGCGAGGTCGTCGCCATCGTGGTCGGCCTGTTCGCCGTCTCGGTCGTGATTGGGCTGGTCGTGCAGGCGCTGGGCATCGCCGGGTAGGCCCCCGCGCGGGAGTAGCTGCGCTCGAGCAGGCGACCGACGAGAGCAAGGGGCGAGGTCCCGCAGGAGGGGCGGGTAGCCGGTCAAGACTTGACGAAATGCGACCGTCGCCCCGCTCGCGAGGCCACGAGGGCCCTCTGGCGGCCGTTTCATGACGAAATGCGAGGCTAGCCGTCCCTGCGACACCGCCTCTCCCGTGACGCTAAACGAAGAGGGTGCTTCTGACCTGGGAAGACGTAAGACGCGTTCTCAGCCGGCCAAACTCGCGAGAAGCGCGGGGCTCACATTCCGTCATGGGTTGACCAGCCGGGGGCGGATTTCGGGGCGGGCGGCGCCACCGCGTCGCATTTCGTCATGAAGTGGCCAGCCCGCAGCCTGCCACTCCGGCCCCCACCGCAGCGCGCCGCGCGCCGGCCTCCTCCTCGCCCGGCAAGGGTTTCGCCCGTTCGGCCGCCCATCATGTGCATCTCGCGAAATCCATCAGACCTCCGCAATAGAGTCGAAACAATTTGGTGCACGGCGTTAAGATGAGGACTTGTGCCGAGTTACGCATCTCTTAGGGAATCCACGCACCCAAGCGAATAATGCATGCACCGTTGCCGCCCCTCACGTTGCATCTGCGTAGCGACGCACGCCTATTGGATCAGCCCGCTTGCCTTCGGTGGGGCCAAGATCGGCAAGAGAATGCCGACCGGTGTCTTTGGAGTCGCCGAACCAGACGGGCGCATTGCGAAGTGCGCACGCGTGCTACGCAGATTGGACATGTGAATATGGCTACTTTTGATGAGCTCGGCCTGTCCGAGAAGACCCTCGCCGCCGTCAAGCAGATGGGCTACACGGAGGCGACCCCGGTCCAGGAGCAGGCGATTCCGCTGGTGCTCGCCGGCAACGACGTCATCGCCGCGGCGCAGACCGGCACCGGCAAGACGGCCGCCTTCGTGCTGCCCGTCCTCGACAAGCTCGACCACTTCCAGCGCGGCGAGGGCCCGCACTGCCTGATCATCACCCCCACGCGCGAGCTCGCGCAGCAGATCGACGACGTCGCCAAGACCGTCGGCAAGAAGACCGGCCACTGGGTGCTCACCGTCGTGGGCGGCCTGTCGTACAACCCGCAGATCAACGGCCTTCGCCGCGGCGTCGACGTGCTCGTCGCCACCCCGGGCCGCCTGCTCGACCTCTACGAGCGCGGCGTCCTCGACCTGTCGTGCGTCAAGACGCTGGTCATCGACGAGGCCGACCGCATGCTCGACATGGGCTTCTGGCCCGACGTCAGCCGCATCCTCGAGGACCTGCCGGCCGAGCGTCAGACGCTGCTGTTCAGCGCGACGATCGACGAGTCGGTCATGAAGACGATCGGCGGCGAGGTCAAGGACCCCAAGTTCGTCGAGATCGCGCACAAGGGCACCGCTGCCGAGACCGTCGACCAGTACGTGATCCCCGTGTCGCAGTCGCAAAAGCCCGACCTGCTCAAGCACGTGCTCGACACCAAGGGCGCTGAGCGCGTGATCGTCTTCACGCGCACCAAGTTCCGCGCCGAGAGCCTGGCCGACCGCCTGTACCGCGACGGCTTCAGCACCGAGGCGATCCACGGAGACCGCTCGCAGGCGCAGCGCCAGCGCGCTCTCAAGGCGTTCAAGAACGGCCGCGTCGACGTGATCGTCGCCACCGACGTCCTGGCCCGCGGCATCGACGTGTCCGACGTCGAGTACGTCGTGAACTACGACGTGCCCATGGACCCCGAGGACTACATCCACCGCATCGGCCGCACAGGCCGCGCCGGCGAGCGCGGCATGGCCATCACGTTCGTGACGTTCGACGACATCAACGACCTGTACGCCGCCGAGTACCTGATGAAGAAGGTCGTCCCCGAGATGGAGCTGGACGACTTCGACTTCGACGACCGTCGCCCCGAGCTCGACCCCGAGCGCGACTGCACGCGTCGCCCGCGCAAGGGCGGCAAGGGTCGCGGGCGCGGTGGCCGCGGCGGGCGTGGCGGCTACGGCGGACGTGGCGGGCGCGGTGGCTACGACCGCGGGGGCTACGGCGACCGCGGCGGGTATCGCGGCGGCCGCGACAGGTACGACCGCGACGACCGCGAGTTCGACCGCGATCGCGACCGTGACCGCGGCGGCTATCGCGGCGACCGTCCGCGTCACTCCGGCGGCAGGGAGAACTTTGAGCGCACGCGCCGTCAGGAGGACTACGTCGAGGCCAAGGCGGAGCGCGACGCCGCGCTGACGGGCGTCAGCACCGAGCAGGCGGCACGCGAGGCCTTCCCGATCAAGAACCGCGAGGAGCGTCGCGCCGAGCGCTTCCAGGAGCGCGGCGAGCGCGGCTATCGCAGCGCCAGCTACCGCGACCGTGACCGCGATGACCGTCGCGGCGGGTACGGCGACCGGGGCGGCTACGGCCGTGACGACCGCAGGGGCGGCTACGGAGAGCGCGGGTACGACCGTGACGACCGTCGCGGTGGGTACGGCGAGCGCGGCTACGGGCGCGACGACCGCAGGGGTGGTTACGGGCGCGACGACCGTCGTGACGGCTACGGCGAGCGCGGCTACGGGCGTGGCGGGTACGACCGTGACGACCGTCGCGGCGGGTACGGGCGCGACGACCGCAGGGGCGGCTACGGCGACCGGGGCGGGTACGGGCGCGACGACCGTCGCGGCGGGTACGGCGACCGCGGCGGCTATGGCCGTGACGACCGCAGGGGCGGCTACGGTGAGCGGGGGGAGCGCGGCGGCCGCGTCTCGAGCCGCTACGCGCAGGGCAGCTACGCCCGCAACGACGCGGAGAATGGCTCGAGCGCCCCGCGCTCCCATGGCGACGCCCCCGCTGCCGACAAGGGCACCAACGGCGGCGCCAGCGCCAGCCCCGCACCCACGAGCGAGGAGTAGCGCACGACGTCCCCTGCCGGGCTCGGCTCGGGAGGGGGCACACGCCCGGGACGGCGAGAGCGCCCGGACGTGAGGCGTAAGAACGGACGACACGGCGGCCCGCCTGCTGGGACCCCGGTGCCCCCCCGGGGGGCCCCCCGCGGGGGGGGGGGGGGGGGGGGGGGGGGGGGCGGGGGCGCCCGGGGGGG
>CAIFEU010000031.1:0-14154 GCA_903789505.1 uncultured Coriobacteriales bacterium | reverse complement strand
GGCCGCCTCGCGTAGGTGGGCGGGGGCGCTGGGGCAGGCAGGCGCGCACCGGCTGGCGGGCAAGGCGACCTGCGGGCGAGCGTCGGCTGGCGAGGCGACAGCGGGTAAGACGGCAGCGTACGTCGCCGGTAGGCAGGCAAGGCGACCTGCGAGCGTCGCCCCTGCCGTCGCATCGGCCGCCGCATCGGTTAATCTTCGGTTCATGCGCCACTAATGCCACCCGAGTATGCTCTTTGCGAGGCCGCGGGAAGCGGCGCCGCGCCGCCATGTGCGGCGGGCACGAGGACACGAGAGGGGCACTTCGACCACCATGACCGCAATCATCTCCTGGATCATCACGTTCGTAGCGGTGCTCGCCGCAGTGGGAATCATGCCCGGCATCCGGCCGCTGGGAGGCAGATACGCCGGCCCCGCGCTGACCGCCGTGTTCCTCGCGCTGATCAACGTCTCGATCAAGCCACTGCTGCAGGCGCTCTCGCTGCCCGTCTCCATCGTCACGCTCGGCATCTTCGCCATCGTCATCAACGCGCTGATGCTCGAGCTCGCCAGCTGGCTGTCGAACCACGTGTTCAAGAGTGGTATCGTCATCGACAGCTTCGGCCAGGCATTCCTGGGCTCGATCATTATCTCGGTCGTGTCCGCTCTACTGGGCGTCGTCCTGCTGTAGCCACCGACGGGCGTGAGACGCGCCGCGGGGCGGCGGACGCCGACCGGCAGGCGGACGACCACGTCGCGAGGCGGCCGCGCGCCGTTTCGGGAAGGGCGGCGGGCATGCCACCACTCGATGCGGGGAGGACCGCCGCCGACGCGGCCGTCATGAGGGACATCGCGGCGGCACGCGAGTTGTGCTGGGCAAACCCCCGCGAGCTGCCCGTCGAACGTGCGCGCGAGCGGGCGCGGCGGGACTTCGGCCTGGGAATCGAACAGGTCGATGACGCCGAGGCCCGGCTCGCGCGGTTCGCGCCCCTGCTGATGGCGCGCTTCCCCGAGACCCGGCCCGCCGGCGGGGTCATCGAGTCGCCGCTCGTCGAGGTCCCGCGCATGCGCGCGTGGCTGAACTCCCCCGCCGTGGGCGCCGCGCTCGAGGGCCGCCTGCTGCTCAAGCGCGACGGCGACCTGGCGATTGCCGGCTCGGTCAAGGCGCGCGGGGGCATCTACGAGGTGCTGCGCCACACCGAGGACCTCGCGCTCGAGCATGGCCTGATCAGCGGCGTCGACGACGACTACGCCAAGCTCGCCAGCGACGAGGCGCGCGCGTTCTTCTCCGGGTACTCCGTGCAGGTGGGCTCCACCGGCAACCTCGGCATGAGCATCGGAATCGCGAGCGCGGCGGTGGGGTTCCGCGCCGTCGTCCACATGTCAATCGACGCGAAGCAGTGGAAGAAGGACCTGCTGCGCGCCCACGGCGTGGAGGTCGTCGAGTACGCGGGCGACTACGGCGAGGCGGTGCGTGCCGGACGCGCCCGCTCGCAGGCCGACCCCACCAGCTACTTCGTGGACGACGAGAACTCCCGCGACCTGTTCCTGGGCTACGCGGTCGCCGCCAAGCGCCTGGGCGCCCAGCTCGCGGGCCTGGGGGTCACCGTCGACGGGGACCACCCGCTCTACGTCTACCTGCCGTGCGGCGTTGGCGGCGCGCCGGGCGGGATCACGTTCGGCATCAGGCAGGTGTTCGGCGACGCGGCGCGCTGCTACTTCGTCGAGCCCACCCAGGCGCCGTGCATGCTGCTCGGGCTGGTCAGCGGCAGGCACTCCGACATCTGCGTGCAGGACGTGGGGCTCTCCGGCCGCACCGACGCCGACGGCCTCGCGGTGGGACGGCCGTCGGGCTTCGTCGGGCGCGTGATAGAGCCGTTCATGAGCGGGGAGTTCACCGTCGACGACGCGCGGCTCCTCCCCTACACGCGCGCTCTGTGGGACCGCGAGCGAATCTTCGTCGAGCCGAGCGCAGCGGCGGCGTTCCAGGGGCCAGCGCGCATCGGGCGCCTGTGCGAGCCGGGCCCCCGCGCGACCCATGTCGTGTGGGCGACCGGCGGGAGCCTCGTGCCCAGCGACGTGCGCGCGCGAATCCTCGGGGAGGACGCGGTGCCGAGAGGCCTGCCCTCGAAACCTTCGCGATGAGCCCGATGCTGTCCTCGGCACCTGGCATTTTCGCAAGTCTCGTTATCTCAGGCATGCGATGGTCGCATTGTGGCGGTTCTTGTCCACAGCCATGGCCAATACCGGAGACCTTGCAGACTCCCCCACGTCTTCTGCGACGGCGCTTCCGCAAAGGGCGCGTCCTTGGACGGACCTGTGGACAAAATCGGGGACCCTGCGAACGCAGCTGAGGGATTTGACGCCCCACCGACCTCCTGCGTCAACAATCGGGGATTGCGGATGTCGCCCGGGTCCCCCTCAGGGCACGGTCACCGCACGCCCCAGAAGTGACAGGGCTCTTACCTGCAAAAACTCTAGCCTCATCCCGGCGATGACCAGTGCCGCCTCCGAGGAAAGCCCCATCAAGGCATACGCGACGCCCGATTCTTGACGCGAGCCGCCGATTTCGCGTCAAGCGCGGCCAGCCTCAGCGTATGTGCGACGGTCCCCGTTCGAGACGGCGCCACCCGCTCTCCTCGTCGGTGCCGTCCCAGCCACCGCCGGCCGCCTGGCACTACTTCCCGTCGCCGCCCATCGCGTCGGACATGCCCTTTGAAGCGGATTCTGCGAGGTCGGACGCCTTGCTGGCAGCGGACCTCGCAAGTCCGGAGGCCTTCGCGGCGGCGCCTCCGAGCGCTTCGCTCGCCTTGCCCGCAGCTGCGCGGGCGATGGAGCCGACCTCTTCGCTGCTCACTTGCCCGTCGCCATTCGCGTCAAAGGCGCTCTTGACCTCATTCGCCGCCTGAGACAGCGCGTCCGACGTCTTGTCGAAGCGTCTGCCGAGCGCGCCCAGTGCCTCCTCGGCAGAGACGACACCGTCACCGTTTGCGTCCAGGGCGTCCCGCGCGCGGACCGCAGCGTTCTTGGCCCTAGACGCGACGTCCTCGGCGACCTTCCTGCCTGCCTCGGCGATATTCTCGGCCCCCTTGGCGGCAGCTGCTGCCGTGCTTTCGATTCCCGTCTGCTCCTGGTCGGTCATGACATGCTCCTAATCCTCGAGTTCGGCAGGTCCTAAGCATGCTGTCGGCGGCGTACCGTCGGCACGCGCAAGAACCGACGCGGCTCACGGCGCCGGGCCTTGGGCAAGGATATACCCACACACACCCGCAAGGCGGCGATACCGCAGCCCGCCCTCTCTCATGACCAACACGGCGGGGGCGCACGTCGGCATGCACCCGCCGCCCGTACGCCCCCGTACGTCCCTTGCACGTGTCCGTCGTCCGAATACCCCTAACGCGCACTCCTGTCCGCACGCCCATTTCGACGCAGCGCGACAATCCCCGCCAGTGAGGCTCCCACCACCGCGGCGGCACCCGCGTACAGGCCGGTCACACCCCTGCCGCCGGTCTCAGACAGCGTGTAGCTCGGATTCTCCTCGTGGTGCGGCAGCGTGTTCGTCACCGTGATGGTGCCCGTCTGGATGCCGTTGTTGTTCGTGTAGGTGGTCGTCGTCCCCGCGACCGAACAGGCGGTCTCGACGACCTCATAGCGGTACGCGTTACCTGCGCCATCCGACTTCGGCAGGTTCTCCCAGCTCCTAGTCCAGCCGTTCGAGGCGTCGAGCGTCGCCGTCTCCACGACCTTGTGGTCCGTGTCCTTCACGCCGGGCTTGGTGTAGTTCACGACCTCCATGCTGTTCGGGAGGTTCCCCGCGTTCGTCACCTTGATGTCGACATCGGCTGAGGCGCCCGAGAACTTGTCCGCGTCGATGGTGAGCGTGTAGCTGCCGCCCGTCAGGGTGAAGCTCGCGTACTGCTTGCCGTCGACCGACGCCGTCATCTGCATGCCGCTCCACATGTCGATTTTGAGCGTAATCGGCGTGAGGCGCTGGATGTGCAGGGTCCCGAGGTCCAGCGTGCCGGCGTTCCACGAGCCGTTGCCCTCGGCGTGGATGTGCACCGTGCACGTCTGCTCGGGGTCGTCCTCGCGCGTGTATCGCCGGAGCTCGACCGTCGCGCTGGAGCCGGCGGGGGCCGCGGCCGTGGAGCCGTCCTCGTTGGCCCAGACCTTCTTCGCCGTCAGGCGCGTGTACGCGTTCGGTACGTACAGCGTGCCGCCGGCGTTGCCGAAGATGGTGATCTGCTCCTTGCCGATGCCGGCGGAGCCGTCGGGCTTCTTCGCCGACGAGGCGCCCGAGGCGTTGTACGAGACGTCCTTGTTGTTCTGCGCGTCCATCCAGATAAAGTAGCGCGGGGTCTGGTCAAGCGCGTACCCGTCCGGCGCGGTTGTCTCGACCAGCCGGTACAGGGCGTTCGCGGTCAGCGCCGGCGTCGCGCCGCCCAGCTCCCAGGTGAACGCCCCGTCCTTCGGCGTCACGGCGTCGCTCGCCGTGACCCACGTCTGCGACGTCGCGTCCCAGCGCGCCAGCGTGAACGTGGAGCCGTCCAGCGGCTTCTGGTAGTTCTCGCTGTCCACCTTGCGCAGCGTGATTCGCTTGTGGTACGCCGACGCGGAGGAGCTGCTCTCCTTGAGCTTCAGTTCGCTCGCGCTGCTCCACGAGCCATCCAGCGAGCAGGCGTTCTTGACCACGGCGTCGTTGATGACGGCGTCCTTGTCAATCTGGTAGTCATACACGAGCACGCAGGGCAGGCCGTCCGGCACCGTGACCGTGAGCTTCGCGGTTGCTTGGTCGTACTGCACCGAGTAGCGGTCCGGGCTGATCTCGCCGCCCAGGTGGTGGTCGGCCGTGATGCTGTACGCGTAGAGCTTGACCGACGAGATGTCCAGCTGCGGGTCGTACTTGTCCGTGTCCTGCATGGCGTCCGTGAGCGTGAGCGCATCCTCCTGCGGGTTCAGGTCCTCGTCGGCTGGGTTGATGTCCACGTAGTAGCGGACCTTGTTCACGGGTTCCACCACCGGCACGTCATTGTTCAGCACGACGGGGTTACCGTTCTTGTCCAGCTGCGTGCCAGTCTTCGCGACCGTCTTGACGTCACGCTTCACGGTGGTCTTCTGGCTGTCGGTGTGATTGTTCCACACGGCCGTGTTGGTGTAGCTCGCCGTCTCGGCCGCCGGGTCACCCCACACGAGGTCGTCGGCGACCGACGCATCGTAGGTCACCGCGACGCGGGGATGGCTGGCGCTGTAGGAGTAGCCAGAAATTGTGATGGTGAGCGTCGTGGTTCCATCGTCGTTCTTGACCGCGCTGTACGTGGGGTTCTGGCCGTCGACGAAGGTCGTGCCCGCGTAGTTGGTCTTGGTCGAGTAGTACTCGCTGTCAAAGAACGTCGCCGTGACCGAGTTATCCACGACCGTCATACCGGCGGGCAGGGTGTCCGTGATTGTGATGGTGCCGTTGTCGTCGCTCGACGTGTTGAGCAGCAGGCGGTAGCTCAGCACGCCCTTCTCGTCGTAGCTGACGGTCGCGTCGTCGCTCTGGTAGGTGCCCGACCCGCCGTTCTGGCCCTTCTTGGCGAACACCTGCTTGTCGAAGGTCTTCGGCTTGGTGATGTCGTGCGATGCCGTGGAAGTCTTCTCCGGGATCGAGCCGGTGTTCTTGACGGTCCAGGTTGACCCCTCGGCCTGCGTCGAGGTGTCCACGTGGGTCCGGTACGAGTCAAGCACCAGGTTCTTGGCGTAGATCTGCTGGCCATCGGCGAAGCCCAGCGTGACCGTGAAGCTCTTCACGGGCGTCGCGGCATCCGTGGGCGCCACGACGTTGCCGGCGGCGTCGTGGTACGTCACCGTGAACGTCACGTCGCGAGTGTCGTGCGACTGGCTCGCGTCGTCGTTGCGGTGGTAGCGCGTGGGGCTCGAGGCGCCCTCGTACCGGTACTCAGTGTAATTGTCGACCACCAGGCGGAGCCTGTCCCTGAAGTCGCTCTCCAGGTCGGCCGCGTACGCGTAGTGGCTCGCCGCGCCCATGTCGTTGTTGTCGGCATCCACGGCGTTCTCAATCGTGTCGGCGTACGTGAACCCCGTCAGCTGGGTGTCGGGCAGCGTCTCGTTCACGCTCCACGTCTCGGTGCGGGTACCGTCGTCGTTGACGCTCTCGTTGGTGTGCGACTTTGCGAGGCCATAGTCGCGGTGCGTGACGTCTACAGGCGTCGTGCCGCTGTAGGTGCTGCCGTCGCTCTCCGTGACTTTTGCCGTGTTGGAAACCTGACCGTTGCCCGCAGGCGCGGTCGTCCAGAAGTCCACGTAGTAGGTGTCCGTCTTCTGAGCGTCCGTGAGTTTGTCCGCCGGCGGGAACGTGTAGTTGATCTCATTGTCGCCGTTCGAGCCGCCGGTCGTGAGCGTGCCGGTGTTCTTGCCCCACACGGTATAGCTGCCCCACAGCGTGCAGTCGGCGGGCAGCTCGTCACTGAGGGCCCAGCCCGAGACGTCGCGGCCGTTGGGGTTCACCGTGACGCGCCAGGAGATCTTGCCGCTGGCCGGGTCGAACGAGCCGGACTTCTGCACTTCCTGCTGCTGTTGCCACGACACGTTGCCCCATGCCCAGTTGCTGTGGGTGCCGCTCGTGCCACCGGCGGCGTTCGAGACGTCGACCTTCGTGGCACCGGCGACGAGATTCATATCCATCGTGTAGGTTGCCACGTACTTCTCGTTCGCGCCCAGAGCGGGGAGCCCTGTCACCGAGAAGCTTGCACCCTTGCCGTCGTTGTCGCCCCACGTCGGCGTGTAACCGGTGACCTCGGTCGTGGCGCCCGAGGCGTCCACCTTCATGATCTTGAGCGAATTCTGCTGGTACACAGGCTTCGCGCCGGTGCTGTTGCTGCCGGAATAGTCGACCTTATCCTCAATCGTCACGGCGTCGCTCGTGCCCTTGTTGGAGCCGACCGTGACCGTGTAGCTGGCCGTCTTGTGATCGGCCGACAGGGACCCGCTCTTCTGCGTGTAGATGTCGTTCTTCTCCTCGACAGGCTTCGTCACCGTGATGTCGGAGGCCCCGCCGCCGAAGTGGATGGTCGCCTTCGCGTCGTCGCCCGTGTTGTACACCTTGCCGCGGAACGTCACGTTGCCGGAGATGAGGTCGCCCTGCTCGACGAACGCCTTGTCGAAGGTTACCGTCACCTTGCCGTCGGTGCCGACGGTGTAGTCGCCGATCTCCTTGCCGTTTTCGTCGAGCGCGCGCCCGGACTTCGCCTCGTTGGGCGCGATGCCCGTGGGGACCTGGTAGGTGATCGTGCGGCTGTCGGTGGTAATCAGGTTGTTGGGCAGCGAGTAGTTAATGGTCACCTGCACGTCGTCGCCGTCGTTGAACTCCGTCGCGGCCGTCCACTTGCCGTTCACCTGCTTCTGCACGACCGTGCCGTTCGTGAGGTAGTCGGTGAAGTCGATGCCGGTCGAGTTCGCAGCAGCCGCACGCAGAAGCGCCGCGTGGCGCACTCCGCTCCCGTTGGTCGTGGCACTGCCGTCGCTCGCGTTGGAGGCTGCCTGGGCGGCGACGGTGGAGTCGCCTGCAGAGGATGCGTCGTCTGTGGCGGAACCCTCGCCGGCATCGACATCCGTCGGAACAGGCGCGGTGGCGGGCGTCGTCTCGACAGGCGTCGCCGACTCCTCGACATCGTTCGCTGCCGACGCTTCCGGCATCGTCACGTCTTCTTCTGCCGGCTCGGGCTCAGAGCCAGCCGCAGGCTCCACGTCGCCCGTTGCATCCGGCGCCGCTTCAGGCGCCTGCTCGTCGGCCGCCTCGGGCTCCGACGTCGGCAACGCCTTCGCGACGGTGAGCGTCAGCCAGTCGTTCAGGGGTAGCTGCGCAATGCCGCTCTCGTCAGTCGTCAGCTGGCCAAAGCCGAAGTCAAGGTCCACGAAACCTGCTATGTCCACGCCGGGGACGGTCACGAGCTGCTCGGGAGTCGCAGCGTCGCCGCCGGCACTGTCGCCCGTCGCTGTCGGCGCAGAAATCTGCGTGGTCGCATTCGCCGTCGCGACGTCGCTGTTGAAGATCAGCGTCATCACGTTGCCGAACACCTGCGCATAGCCAATCACGCGCGCGGATGTCTCGTCGGAGTCGCCCACCGTGTCGCTCGCAAAAACAGCGACCTGGGTACCATCGCCGAGCTGCAAGCTGGACGGCAGCGCGTAGCGCAGAGAGTCGCCACCGGCAAGTCCGTCGGCGGGGATGTCGAAGGCGATGCGCAGTCGCAGGTCCGATGACTCGTCGAGGGCTCCCGCGCCATCCGCGCGCGCCCAGGCGTCCTCCCCGGCGTCGGGGCTCTTCTGGTAGACGGCAGACCATTCGTCGATGGCGCCCGTGAAGGTGTCACCCGTCTGCGCGTTCGCAAACGTCGCCAGGAGCGTGAACGAGACGGCCATAAGCGCGATGCCCACGACCAGAAACGCCATCGCATGCAGAGCGGTGGAGCGACCTCCGCGAATCACCCTTGCCTGTTCTCCCCACAGCCTGATCATTTCCGGCCCCCGTCTTCGTCACCCTCGCGCGGCCGCGGCCTCTCCCCAGTCGCCGCCATCCACCCAGTCTCGGCATCCCCCGCCGCTGCCCCGCCTTGCTCCGTGCTCCCCCGCGTCGTCCCTAGCGATCGCGCCGACGCCTCGAGGCGCCTCGCGCGAGCATCACCGCTGCGCACGCCACCGCGCAGGAGCCGAGCAGCGCCGCAGCGACGATTGGCAGTAGGTCGGTCTCGTCGCCCGTCTTGGGGACGCGCTCGCCTGCGGGCGTCGTTTCGCCTGGCGTTGCGGGAGTCCGCGACGTGTTCGTGACCGTGAACGCCGTCTGGAGCGTGTCAGCCTCTGCGCCACCCGCCGACAAGCCTTCGGCCAACTTCTCCGCGGAGACGGGCTCGCCGGATGCGTCCGCGAGCGTCAGCGCCAGGTCGACCGAGCACGCGTAGCCGTCCATGCCGTCCATGAGCTCGCGGACGGACCAGTCGCCCGCGCCCTCCCACGTGTACGTCCAGTCGTTGGCGGCGCTCAGCTCGACCTGCGCCGCAAGCGTCGTGCCGTCGAAGATCTGCACGCTCACCGAGCTCGGCCGCGTCGCCGGGTCGTCGCCGCTCCAAACCTTCGTCACCTTGTTCTCGTAGCTTCTCACGCGCGCCACGGTCACCTTATCGGCGCTCACCGAGCCCTCGTAGACGTACGCGCCGTCCTCGTCCATCTGCGGCAGCGCGATGAGGTAGGGGTCCGACTCATACGTGGTCCCGTCGACCGTCATCGTGCTTGCGCGCAGCAGGTACAGGCCGGGCATGAGGCCCGTAAGCACGGCCTCTCCGCCCGCCGCGACCGCGGAGGCGCTCTGGAACGCGTCGGGGTCCGCAACGACGAAGCCCTCGTACGTCAGCGCAGCCGTGCGCAGCTCAGAAGAGAAGGCGTCCGCCAGGCCCGCCGGGTCGATGCCCGTCTGCGCGACCGCCGCACCGAGCGCGTCAACCGCCGTCAGTGAGCCGTCGGCGTTCACGGACGCGATGCGGTATGCCGTGAACGTCTGCCCGTCCACCTGGCAGTCTCGCAGGCTGATGCTGCAGGGGCGCGTGGTATCCACCGGGCCGGACACCGGGACGTCCTGCGATGCGACGGCACGCGCGGGACCCGCGATGAGCAAGGCAAGGCATGCCGCAAGGCAGACGGCGGCAAGCTTGGCGAACGTGCCGCGGAATTGGCGCGTCGATACCGGTGTCTGTGCGCGTTCACCGAGCGCAAACCCTGTAAACATGCCCATCAAGCCTCCGTCTTGCCTCGACCCTCGTCCTGCAGCGACCGCCGACGCCGCATCGCCCGATGCCCAAACACCACGAGCAGCGACGCGAGCGCGATGGCGCCGACCGCCAGCGCCTCGGACCGCGGGTCCACCTGCTGCACCGGCTCGTCGTCGGGCGCCGGCGCGTAATCCTCGGCCACTCGGTGGCCACGTACCAGAAGGCGGTGCGTGTTCACGCCATACGGCGTGCACGTCACCAGCGTGCAGAGGTCCTTGTCGGGCTCGATGGCAAGGTCGTCCAGATCATCGGGCAGCACGGTCTTGATCTGGTCGACCTCGTACGTGAGGGTCCGGTCAAGCACGTGCAGCGTGAAGCGATCGCCGACCTCGAGCTTATCGATGTCGGAGAACAGCCGCGCCGAGGGCAGCCCTCGGTGTCCCGAGATCACGCAGTGCGTCCCCAGGCCCCCGACCGGCAGCGAGCTGCCGGGGATGTGCCCGATGGCGACCTGGAGGATCGTGTCGTCCATCCCATGGTAGATGGGGAGGCTGACATCGATCTTGGGAATCTCGACGTAGCCCATGATTCCCGTGCCCGAGACGTCCAGCAGCGACTCGTACGCGTCCTTCTCCTCATCCGTCAGGGTAAAGCGTCCCTTGTCGCGCGGCATGCGCTGGTTGTACGCCACCGCCGCGCTCCACAGCGCGTTGCGCTCGTCCTCCGACGCGTTGACCACCGTCTCCTGGTATGCGGCCACCGCCCGCGACTGGTGCATGTCATTCCACCAGTCGCTGACGGTGGGATAGAGCAGCATGCCGATGCCGAACACGAAGGCGCAGGCCAGCAGGACCTCGAGAAGCTTCCTCACGCCGACCCATTCCCTCCCGTACGGCACCGGCGGCGGGCCCGTCGCCGGACCCGCCGCGTGTCGCAACCGCTAGTTCTTCTTGCCGCGACGCAGAGCGATGACGCCAGCCGCAGAAGCAAGGACGATCGCCGCGCCGCCGACGTACAGCACCGTGGTGCCCATGCCGCCGGTTGACGGCAGCGTGGAGCCCTTCCTGTTCTGAACGGTGGTCGTCAGGGAGCCCTCTTTGACGTCCGGAGTGAATTCGATCTCACCCGTCTCCGGCTTGCCCGTCAACGACATGAGCTTCGGGTCAGGCGACTCGATTTCATGGCTGGCGGTCACCGTGAACTCGATGTCGTCGGCCTTGTTGTAGCCCTCGGGGACTGTGCTCTCCACCAGCCTGTAGATGCCGTCGGAAAGCCCCTCGAAATTGAAGGTGGTGGTCTTGTCGTCGGCGGAAATCGTCTTGACGTCCGCGTACGAGCCGTCGGGCATCTTGCGCTGCAGGGTGAACGCGGCACCGGCAAGCGGTTTGCTCTGGGCGTCGACCTTGTTCACGACCACCTTATAGGTGAAGACGATGTTCTTGTCGTCCGGCGTCTTGCCCGTCGAGTCCTTCCCGCCCGCATTGGGGTTGTTCGAGAAGGTCAGGTTGACCTCGTTCGGGTTGCCCGCAGCGCCGATGACTGCATTTTCGTTGAGAGTGCACGTGTACTGCATGACGACGTGGCTGCTCGCGTTGAGCGTCTTGCTCGCCTGCTTGAGGTCGGCGATTGACCACGTAACCGTCGTGGTGCCGTCCCCATTCTTTACGACGTCCTGCGTGAACTGCGACGTGACGTCCAAATCGTCAATCGTAATCTTGTAGTCATTGTTGTACGTGAGGCCCTTGGACATGGTGTCGTGGAACGCGTAGGCGTAAGTCGTATAGTCGGCCACGTTGCTCGCCACGGTACCCGTGACCTGGTAGGGAATCGAGTCGCCGATGTTGTAGTCCGCGGAGTCCTGCCAGTCGGTCAGCGCGCCTGTGGACAGGTTGGTGTCCTTGACCTTCTTGATCACCGTGGGAACGTCGGACTTCACCTGGACGGTGGTGTCACCGACGACCTGCACAATGATGCTCGTGTAGGCGTCCTGCTTGCCATCCTGCGTCTTGTCCTTGTCCTTCACGAGATAGTAGCCGTTCGGCAGGCCCTCAAACACGGTCGTGCCCGCACTGGACTCCACGGTCTTCTTCGGCTTGGTCAGCGTCAGCTGACTCGCAAGCTCGTCGATTTAGACCTTCCCGGCATCGAGCTCCCCGGCGACCGCCTCCGCGCTCTTGAGTTCACCCGTATAGGTGACGCCCTCGCCCCAGGAGACGTTGGAGAGGACCTTGTTGCCGTCTTCGTTTGTCGAGAGGTCGCCTGTGAAAATCTGGTATGCCTCGTAGGTGTGGCCGGTCCTCGTGCCCGTGATGGTCAAATCGTGCGTCGCATCCGTCGCCGCCGACGCCTCCGCCGCATACGCAGGCCTCACCAGCGAGGGCACGAGCACAATCGCCATGGCGATCGTCGCAACCGCCACGAGCACGCCTCTAAGGATTCTGCTCGCCTTACTCATGTCTTCCCCTTCTTCCTGTCTCGTCATCCCTCTGGCCTTGGGCGCGCCTGTCCTCGTAGTCGCACCCTGGCTGCGTGACGTCTTTGCGCAGGCTGCCCACCTCCCCTTCGAGCCTCCCACCTGTTGCGGAATGCGGAAAACCGCCACCGCGACGTGCCAGGCCAATCCAACCCCGTCGGAAGGCGGCCTCCCGGCATTTTGCCCGCAACCTCGACTGACGCGGCAGGTGCGAAATACGTCATCTGTTCTAATGATATCTCTTATTCCATAAGTCTGAAATGACATTCAGGTTACAACTTTGAATATTGTTAAATTTTAATATGAACTTATTTTTTATTTATCATATATATATATATATATATATATATATATATTCAATAGATACACAATTAAAATACTGTTTTCTTTATTGAACAAACAGACGCATGATGAAGCGACGAGGATGCGCGGGTCCTTGGCGAAGCCCTCGTCCAGGTCCGCCCCGCCCCATGCGTCCTCAGGCGCCGAACGAGCGCGGGCGCCCATGCCGACACCGGGCACCGCCGAACATCCTCCCCGCCGGCTTCGTATGGCCGGTGAACTGGGCTTTCAGAAAACCAAGCGTTTTGTTGGGCGTCACGAGACGATAACAAGCGCTCTGGCTGGCGACACGCGAGCCGCCCGAGCCTAGTATTCGAATCGTCAGCGGGCAAG
Organism: uncultured Coriobacteriales bacterium; assembly: GCA_903789505.1. Taxonomy (GTDB): domain Bacteria; phylum Actinomycetota; class Coriobacteriia; order Coriobacteriales; family UMGS124; genus CAIFEU01. The sequence goes on along the minus strand of CAIFEU010000031.1, from coordinate 1,269 downwards.
GAACCGCAGATCCGAACCCACCGGCGCACAGAGACGAAACAGCGACCCTCCTCGCGCTCGTCACCATAGGCACCACTCCTCCATCCGGCCGGCAGAGATGTCGGCCGGCCTCCGTTTATGGGGGCATGAGGAACGGCGGGCATGACAGCGCGGCGGTCGGAGACGCGGCAGGCAGGCTCAGCGAGGCGGCTCATGGCGGCACGCGCCGGACACGCGCGCGGGCTCTGCCGGCAGGCCCGCCGCTTTTGGCGGCAGACCGGGGTTGGGGACGTCCGTTCCAGCCTTCCGGAGCGGCCCTCGGCTTCCGCCCCGCGCATCGGCGCAGGTCAGCTCATCGTCTCACGTACGAAGCTCACAGAAGTGCCCCGGGGCGGCGCCCCCAACCCAGCTTTGCAGCCAGAAGTCGGCAACCCACCGGCAGCGGGCCCCGCAGGCGTCCGCCCCCGCCAGCGCGTCCCCGCGCCCGCGTGCGCCCCTCACCCGCGGAGCGCCCCGCGCGCCCCACACCCGCGCTCGCCCGCTACGACGCCAGGTGGCCGACCGCGTCGGCGTCGGACTCCAGCAGGTCGAGCATCTGCTGGCGGTCGTGGACCCCGAGCTTGCGATACACATGGTTGAGGTGCGTGTTGGTGGTGCCGGCGGAGATGCCGAGCTCCTCCTGGATGCGCTGCGCGGTGCGCCCCTTGGCCACCAGCACCATGACCTCGGTCTCGCGCGGGGTCAGCCCCGCCTCGCGGGCGACCTCACCCACGCGCACGGCGAAGCGCCGCGGGGAGGACGGGCGCGCGTCGTCGGCGTTGATCAGGACGACCATCGCCCTGTCGTCAAGCAGGAACAGCAGCGCCACCATCACCATGACGGCGCAGCCGAGGGCGATGAGGTAGCCCGAGCGTAGGTCGAGGCGCAGGAACGACACGACGACGCTGCCGAGCATCGTCCCCGCGAGCACCCCCGCGCTCGAGGCGGCCATCCCGGGCGCGAAGACGTCAACGACGTCCATGCGCCACTCGTGAGCCATGCGCACGAGCACCACCCACACCAGCATCGTCACCAGGAAGTGGCAGGTCATGGTCGCCAGGTCGCCCAGGAGCCAGACGCCCTCCATCGCCGGGGCGAGCATGAGCAGCGTGACCAGCTCCACGGCGCATATGCGGCTCAGGCGCCACTCGTGCCCCTCGCCCGCGCAGCACGCCGACCCCAGCGCGAGCAGCAGGGCGCCCGCGGTCGCGGCGAGGGTCAGGACCCAGTGGTTCGCGACCGACTCGGTCG
>CAIFEU010000030.1:2698-20497 GCA_903789505.1 uncultured Coriobacteriales bacterium | reverse complement strand
GGCGGGGACCAGGAGGAGCTTTACCGGAAGCGGACCGGCGAGTACGGATCATCCCCGCGCGTGCGGGGACCAGTCGAGAAAGACCCAGCCTACTTGATCAAACAGGGGATCATCCCCGCGCGTGCGGGGACCAGGAGGTCACGGTCTACGTGGCGAATGAGGTGACCGGATCATCCCCGCGCGTGCGGGGACCAGGCCTCGGTGTCGATGAACCCCGCGCCCGGCATCGGATCATCCCCGCGGGTGCGGGGACCAGGAGACTCACGATGACAACAACAAGCGCCTGGTGGGATCATCCCCGCGCGTGCGGGGACCAGGTCCTCAGTACTTCTCGAGCGAGTGTGATGGCGGGATCATCCCCGCGCGTGCGGGGACCAGGTGATGCCGAAGAAGATGGACCCGGACAGGATGGGATCATCCCCGCGCGTGCGGGGACCAGATTGCCACCGCCTTCCACTACGCCTTCGCTGCCGGATCATCCCCGCGCGTGCGGGGACCAGCTCTTGCCGAGGAATCCGTCATCCCTGAGCAGCGGATCATCCCCGCGCGTGCGGGGACCAGCCAACGGCATCGCGCTCCTGGTTTCCATTCGCAGGATCATCCCCGCGCGTGCGGGGACCAGTTCTCGGGAATCCCGGACAAGGTCGGCGGGTTCGGATCATCCCCGCGCGTGCGGGGACCAGTCAACGGCATGGAGTTCACGTCGTCCGAGCGCGGGATCATCCCCGCGCGTGCGGGGACCAGTCCGGCTCCGACGTCGCCTGGTGGCACAGGACGGGATCATCCCCGCGCGTGCGGGGACCAGCACTCCACGCCATCCTGAGCGATCGATCGCCCAGGATCATCCCCGCGCGTGCGGGGACCAGCATGCCTGATTCCGTCTATGACGTTCGAGCCGAGGATCATCCCCGCGCGTGCGGGGACCAGTGTTAATCGTGATGCCGGCGCCGGCGATGGTGAGGATCATCCCCGCGCGTGCGGGGACCAGGACGTCCGCGCCGTCGAGGGCGCGGCAACGGACGGATCATCCCCGCGCGTGCGGGGACCAGGGTGTATTTATAAGGAACTCGTTTCTCTCATAGGGATCATCCCCGCGCGTGCGGGGACCAGGCCGCGATAAGGCGGGCCGCCTCCGAGCGTGGCGGATCATCCCCGCGCGTGCGGGGACCAGACTAAAAACACGCAGGTATATGCCCTATCAATCCCGAGAAGCTCTATTTCTCAATCAGTTTGAGGAAGAGTGCCCTTGTTGTCAAACAGTCGTCAACTGCACGGTGGCGACCCTTCACCTCTACGCCAAGCTGCATGGCAATATCACCAAGCCTGTAGCTCGGAGCTTTGGGCACCTCTTTTCGCGCAAGTTCAAGCGTATCGATGATTCGATTATCAAGTTTCTCAACATCAAGATAATCACACAGTTCATCAATAAATGAAATATCAAATGATGCGTTATGGGAAACTATCGGATAGTAACCCACATAATCATATAACCCCGCAAGCGCTTCGGCAGGGCTCACTCCCTCGCTTTCAACGAGCTCATCCGTGATTCCCGTCAGACGCACAATGGAGCTAGGAATGGGCACTCCCGACTTAACAATCCTCTGGTAGACCTCCTTCTGTTCTCCGTTAACCACCTTGAGTGCCCCGATTTCTATGATTCGGTCAACATGAGGGTCAAGCCCCGTAGTCTCGACATCGATGACCACATACTGGCTGGGCTCTTGTTGTGAGGCGCGTCTCGGACGATAGGAGACGCGGCCAGCGCCCAATCTGCCGATTCGCTTGGCAGGCATTGCCCGCATGCGTTCTGCACTCGGACGCATCATGAGCGTCAATCCGTCATAGTCGACCGGCTCCCAGCAGGTGTTGTGCACGCGAATTTGATAGTGCTGCTCGTTTCTGGCCGAGAATATCATCGTCGCGCGACCGCTCTTTGCCTCACTGCAGACGCGTTTCCACAGCTCATCGCGAACACGTGCGCTCAACTGACCCACATAGACCCCGACGCTGGCTTCCTGCAGCCACTTCGTAAGGTCACCGCGCAGCGCAGGAGGGCACTTTTCCAGGACAATCACAACCATGGGCTCCCCTTTCTCAACGGCGCCGTCAGCCCATGAGGTCGTCCTGCTCGACGCTGCCAGTAGAGAAGGCGTCTGTTGACGTACCATCAGCATTGATGTCGTCCACAGCGTCATCTTCGATAGCGTGCCCGCCATCCAGCTCACGGTAGGAGACACCGGCGCGGACTGACGCGCCCCTTTCGTCCCAGAGCGTGAGTTCGTCGACGTCAGTCTCACTCGCAGCATCCTCGCCAAGCAGCAGCATGCGGATGTCGTGCGTCACGCGTTCAATAAGGTGTTCGGACGACATCAGGTCCCTCGTCCTTCTCCGAACCTCAGAACCGATATCACTCGGATTCTCGGCAGCAACCTGGAATGCCAGCGGGATTGTCGTCTGCGCCTTGTAGAGATCAGCGACATCGTACACAAATGAACGGTCATGCCCCGTGTGCACGAACCCGAGGGCAGGCGAGCAGCCAAGCGCAACGATTACAGCGTGCGCGAGGCCGTAGAGGCACGCATGCGCAGCGGAGAGCGCCCTGTTCACAGCACTCGCGTCATCGAAGTTCTGCGGGTCGTACTCCCGCCCATGCCATTCGACGCCGTACTCCTTGGACGCAGCCCGATACACCGACCTGATGCGCGAGCCTTCCCTACCCCGCAGCTGCTGCATCGTGAATCCGCTCACATCCTCGTTCGGAAAGCGCATCTGATACATCGTCCGCGCGACAGTCAGACGCTTGCGCGTGTTGGAGACAAGTTCCGCCTGGCGCGCGATGAGCCGAGAGGACCGAGTGAGCGAGCTACCACTTGCGTAGAAGCGAACGCCCCGCTCGCCGACCCAAACCACCGTCGCACCCGCATCGCCGATGAGCTCCATTGCCCTGTGAGATACGTTCGTTCCTGGCCCGAGCATGAGGACACTAATTGCCGCAGCGGGGACGTACGCCGTGCCACGGGAATCGGTAAAGGTCACGGCACCATCACTGCGGTTCACGAGACATCGCTCCACATACAGATATGTCATGCGCTCACGAATGGTCGGCAGAGCGTGCAAGTCAGGCTTCTCAATGCCGGGAATTGCCATCGCACTCCCCCTCTTTGACACGCCGGAGAGCTCATGCCCCGTCCCTCAGCTGGAGAGTAAAAACGGCGCCGTGACACAAGCGCAAGCGTCACAGCGCCGTCCTGATGGCTCACTCCGAGAGGGGCGCGACCGTCATCATGCCGCATCCAAACCCTTTGCCGTGGCCAATGCCCTCGACAAGAGCACGGCGAAGCGCCTGTGCGTCGATTACGCGCAGGACCCCGTCGAACTGGGCGGTCGCAAGCGTGATACGCGACCCGCCCGCGCCGTGGTTGAACGTTAGCTTGCGCTCGTGGGACACGACAAGTCGAGGAGTGCCCGTCACCAGATCGCGCTCGACTGCGAAGCCGTTGCGCTCCGCACGAGTCACAGGCTGGTTGACGAATAGTGCCGGCGGCTCAACGCCGGTGCCCTCGTACGCCGCAGCGCCAAGCAGCCACGCCGCCTGCGGCAGCGGCGTGAGGTGCCCCATGCGTCGGGAGGCACCGCGACCGTTCTTGGAACCAACCCTGCTCACGACGGGATTGGCGACCAGACGAAACGTATACTTACGTCCCTCCGTGATGCGGGACAAAAACGCATCATAATCCCGCGTTTCCCACTGCTGCGGCAGATCTGGCCAACCAATCTGCTCGTCAAGTCCCGTCAAGCTCGGTATGGACGGGCTTGCAATGTAAAGCACGAGACCGTCACCCTGTTCGTCCAGACGCCACAGAACACGACCAGCATCCGACGCTGAGCCGTCCGCCATACCTCCTGTCGGGAAGCTTCCCGCTATCGCCGCATGCAGCCTGTAGGGCGAGGCGAGCATGCGGTGCGTCTCGCGACGCGTCTTGTTGATTGGAAAGCGCGTGAGATACATGTTTGTCACCCCTCAAGCGCAGACCAGGGGTCATGCGCAGGCAAATCCTCCAAGACAGCGCGGCCGACGGGAGAGGCGGAGCCACCGGGCCCGCAATTGTCCGCGTCGTGCGCGGACACGTATTCGCGCACCACCGTACGCCACCCATACTCCCGGTGCTCAGGCGAGAAGCTCACGGGTACGTCGCGCACCGTCTCACGAGGCAGTGACACGTCATCATCGGGTGCCTCATCGCGCACGATTTCGAGTCGTGGCAGCGGCGCCAACCCTCGACGAGCCCTTGCCCTGCGATATGACGCACTCGCATGCCAGGGTTCATCCGCAAGCGCAGAAGCAAGGGATACCTCTGGACACGCCGCAATCAACACCCTTGACGCGGGAGGACACGAGCGTCGTCCGAGATATAGCGGGAACGCCGGGTGGAGCAATGCCTCGGCGAGCGCATCAAGTGCGGAGTCCTCCATCTCCACGCCGACGACAAAGACGGCATCAGCGAGATAGGAGCGGTTCGAGAGCTTCGAGTCCCCGCCGCGCACCCAGCGTTCCGCCTGCTTGTCCCACGTCCGCTGGTGCATCGTTTGGAAATCGCGTTCGTACACGCCGGGTTGGTCGACCCGCACGCCCATTCGCAGGCGTGCGAGGTCATCCACTGCCTCGGTGCGTCGACGGCCCAGCGCCGACGCGAGCAGGCCAACGATACCGCTCTTGGACGGCTCGTGACCTGTGGCCCTCTCAGTGAAACGCCCGTCGGTTCCCCATGACTGCAGGGGCCCGGCGAGCTCCAGCAGCAGTGTGCCCATGGCCGTCACTCCTCGCCGACGAAGCCAGACTCGGCGAGATAGTCGGCGGCTCGCGCACCGACACCAGCCACTAGGTCGTCGAGGGACTCTGCCTCGCCGCCCGTCGCGAGCCCAGCCAGGCATTCGGCTCCGGGTACAGCACACACGACATGCGTCTCGAATGGCTTCACGCCGAACGCCTTGTCCATGAGCCCCTCCTGCCCGACCAGAGCCTCGCAGGCCATTGCCGTCTGGCTCTTGCCGCCCACGGCGGCTACGGGCGTCTCGAATGCCGTTACGAGGCTGACCGGCTGCGTGTCGCGCAGCTGCACGACAACGCCACCCGGCAGCGTGCGGTTGGCAAACGAGTTCTGCTTGCCCGTCGGCATCGACAGGACGAACGCGCGCAGGAAGGTTTCGATGGCACGACGTGCGGCCGGAACGGAGCCGAGGTTCTCCGCCAGATGCATGACATCAATCGTCGCATAGCGGTACAGCGTCTCGGACGTAAACTCCACGGTGCCAATCATGCCCGCACCTGCATTGTCCTCTGGCGCTCGGTCATCCATCGCCGTGAAGTAGTCGAACTCGGGCTCGGCTCTGCCAACGCCGATGGCATGGGCGACTTGAACTGAGGCATCGACGTTCAGGTCAGGGGCATCGGCGACCATCCTACCGAACAGTGCAATGTCGATGGCGTTCAGCACAGGATGGGACTTGATGTCCAGAACCGCCCGCGCCTCTTTCTTCTCCACGGCGACGCCACGCCCAAAGGCGTCCACCGCGAGGCTTGCGAGCTTCTGAGCTTGACGCGGGCTAATGAAGAGCAGGTAGCCGGTCACGTACCCCTTGTCTTTATCCTTATTGACCTTCACGCCAGTCGCGCCGAGGGCATCGCTGGCAAGCTCGTGCGCCTGCTCGTCCTCGATGTCGGGGGCGATGGCGCGAATTTCGCGCGCAATCAGGTCGACCGCATACTTCGTCCGCTGCCCAATGTCATCCTCGTCGAGCAGGGAGGCCAACACGTCACGCGTCGCCTTCTTCCACGCCTGAGACGAGACGCGCGAGCGCGTTGCATCTCCGAACCGTGCCGTCTTCGGGCTGCCCGTATCGTCGCGGTTCATGTTGTTCGGAGGGACGGTCTGGAGAACGTGCACGTCAATGTACAGCGGCTTGGTGGACATGGTCTGCCTTCCTTTCTCCGCGCCTTTCGCGGCGCGTGACTCTCTGCGATGTCTGACGCTCCCTGGGTGCCGTGTGCATCGCGCGAACCTGGCATATGCGCCGACAACACGCAAGCGGTATGCACGGCAGTGCCGGTGGCCCTAGGCCGACACGACAAAGCCGGAAGCTCAGTGGGCGATGTGCTCGGTTGGCTGCGGCGACGCGTCATCGTGAGCTCGCTGCGGCGGTCTGGTGTACGCGCGACCCCAGGCAAGACGAACGGCATCGGCACGATACGGGTTCTGCAGGTTATAGAGATCCCGAGCAAGACGACCGTAGTCGAGTGGAATCGATTCCGTCCGAAGCAGCTGGACAATCTGGCGCAGATAGTGCATACGCTCCTCCATGGAAGCGGCCGTCACCAGCGCCGCGAAGCGAGTGGGGAGCTGCCCGTCCTCAATGCCCGAATACGCGTCAGCTCGTCTCGCAACGAGCATGCGAATACTTGCGCCAAGGCCGTAGGGTGCACCGACCTGATACATGCCAACACGCTGAGACTGCTGATGCACAGCGTAGAGCGTCAACGCACCGTGCACCGCCCACTCGCCCGCAGATGGCTCGCTACTCACGCCCTGCAGACACGCCGGCATCTCCTCGAACTCAATGACCCACACGCTCGGGTCCGCGCCGGGGGCGCTCGAGATGGCCCTCCTCAACTCGGCAAGAACTCGCGCCGCCGCTGAGTGCCCGGCATCCGACAGGAGCATTCCCTGCAGCCTTGCCACGCGCCGAGACACGTACTGCTGAACCGCGGCATCGGGCTTGGGCATGTCGGTGCCCCCCGCCAGGGCGACGACCGATTCCTGGTTCTCTTCAGCCATGTCGCTCATTCCTCCTCTCCTCGTCCGTCGCGGTCGCCCGCGTCGGTACCCGCCTCTCGTCCGTCCATCGCACTGGACAGGGCACCATCCACGGCACCCCCGCTGTTGGCGGCAGTACCGGCAGTGGCAGCATCTCCTCCAACGGCGCCGTCTGCGGCAGCCCCTTCTGTCGTAGCGCGGTCGAGAGGCCAGATTTTCCGCATCCCCGCCTTGAAGATCGCCTCGGCGCGCGAAGCTGTCATCCACAGCGCGGTCTTCGTCGAGGACGACGAGACCTTGTGCCCGACGTGCGCCGCAGGAGGCGCGCCCTCGACGAGCGACAGTGCGACGCCGTCAATCAGGTGCCGCGCCTCATCGACCCATGCCCGCCGCGCGCCGACCAGGTCAGACTGGGGACCGAGGTCAGCGAGCCACGTGCGGAACGGCGCGTCCAGGTCGAAGTACGCCTCCGCTCGCGCGTGATCGCGCGGACCTGCGGCGTCATCGTCCTCGCCACTCGCGATGCAGATGTTGGCCGCCATTCTTCCGAGGCCAAGAACGACCTGGTCGGTCTCGGCCATGCATTCACGCGCAAGTTCCGCCGCAGAGGCGCCCTCGTCCGTCAGCAGGTATGCCTGCAACGCAAGCCGATCGTCGATGACCTGCTCGACGACTGCATCCTGGGTGCCATATCGCATGCCAATTGCATGCAGGCGCAGCGTGTACGTCATTGGGATCTTCCGGCCACCGTTCGGCCCCGCCAGATAGCCAATCCACGCTAGAACGCCCGGTTGCTGAATCTCGCCAGCGCCGGCGTCACGTCCGCCTGTGCCCAGAATAGCGTCCAGCCCGCGCCACATCGCGCGGCCAGCCTGAGGACGCACCGGCGTGTACACCGGCTCCCTGTGAAGCCGCTTTTCTGCAGCGGTGTTGCGTCGCCAGCTCGCCATCGGCTCGCAGTGCTGTCTGTCGTACACGTCAAGCTTAGTGGCGTTCGTGAGAACGACCTCTCGGACGACGTCTCCGTCAGGAATCAAACGAATCCGGCGCGACTGCCACGTGTAGAGGTCAACGGGCCCTCGAGGATCGTGAGGACGGACACAGCCTCCCGGCTGTGCCAGCTCCCATTCGGGCAGGTCATCAGCGGCGACGAAATCACCCGCGAGATCATGCAGAGCGCCGAGGATGAGGTTGAGCAGCAGCGTCTGACGCAGGTTGTCGCCTTCGACGAACACACCACCAAGCTGACCCGCCCAGCCCGTACCGATTGGATAGCTCTTGCCGCCCTTGACGTTAGGGTCACCGATCACGCCCGTCTTGATTCCCGACGTGTCGTACGCCTGTGTGTGGACAAGCCATCGTGCCGCCTCTGCATACGTCAGTGACTCAAGCGCTGCTCCCGTGCGCATCGTAAAGAACGGCGTCCCATCGGGAACGTCGGCGACGATTTTCTTGATTTCGAGCGGTTTGCCGTTTCCCGGACGGAGGTCCGCCTCCTGCATGAACGGCCGCTCGTCGTCAAACAGCCAGAACGAGTCGTGCCACCCCGCCAAATACGTCTCAATCTCCTCCGCCGGCAACGTCGATGCCTGCCAGAGCTCCTCCCAAACGTCGGCGGGTGCGAGGTCTTCGTCCGCTGCTTCCGCGATGCGCGGCTCAAGGGCCCTTGTAAGGATTGCCTCAAGCAACCGTAGAATCGCGAAGTCCTGCGTCGGCAGGTCGTTCGCTAAGCGTTGTAAATCCTGAGCGCGCAGGAGCACATCACGGATTGAGAGCTCGACAAGTTCGCCCGCCAATGTGCGCGCCCTTATCCACGGTTCGTCGATCAGGTTAAATCGACTCATGCCAACTCACCACCTTCCGTGTCCTTGTCTTCCTTCCCCACCGCGTAATCGCCGCGCTCACCCTCGAGCGTCAGGCCAACGCATGCGTCATAGTGCACGTGCTCGTACCCATCACGCGCAGGCACCATCGCGTCGCCATGCTCGTCCACCACCAACGGGATTTGGTCCCGAAGCCATCTCGACTCCTGCAGACCCGGCAGACGCGCCGCCTCATCCATGAGCGCGTTGACGAACACGCTATCCTTCAGGACATACGACGGCAGGCTCACCGTGCTGGTCGCCGCAAGACGCGCTGCCCCGTCATCGGGTTCGTCGACACCCGTGCCAAGATTGGCGCACGCCTCCTTTTCCGTGGCTGCAACCGTTGGCAGCACGTACAGTCGCTCGTCCCGACGTCTCATCACGACAAAGACCTCGAGAGATTCATCGGTGTCGCGTACCTGCGCCCGCGCGCGGGCCTCCTCGCCTAAGGGATACTCGTTGCACATCCAGCCGTCCAGAATCCTGCGTCGAGAGCTCAGCTTCGGCAGCAGCCACTGCTTTGCATCTCCCTGCTTTTTTCTCATCTTTTCGTCGAGCTCCGCGTCCGCATCCGCGACCGCGTCCTGCCATGCGAGCGGCATGTCGTCAAGACGCTCGTACACACGCTCCACGAGCGACGCGATGTTCCCCGGCACGTCAATCGTAGCGAAAGGTTCCGGTGAGCTCGAAGTCGTGCCGAACGAAGGCCGCTCCGGAATCCCGAGCGCCGCAAGCGAGCGCCACAGCGTCGACCGCTCATACACCGCATCGATCCCACGGGCAAACTGGGGTGGCTGCGTCTCCCAGTCATCGACGCCAGTCAACAGGCACTGAGCACGCCGCAGTCTTAACGGACGCTTTGCCTGCCCGTCACCGCGCTCGTGCCGATGCAGGCGACCGATGCGCTGCAGAAGCAGGTCAACGGGCGCGACGTCGGTCACCATCAGGTCAAAGTCGATGTCCAACGATTGCTCGAGCACCTGTGTGCCCACGACCACGAACGTCTCTGGACGACGCGCATCGCCCTTGCCAAACAGGTCGATTAGCTCATCATCGTTCCTCATGCGGTCGGACGCGGCGAATCGCGAATGGACGAGCTTGATCGGAACCGCGAGGTGTTCCTTGAGGTACGCATAGGTCTCCTGCGCACGCCGCACCGTGTCGCGAAGCACGCAAGCGCAGCCTCCATCGACGAGCTCCGCACGCAGCGCCGAGCAAAGGGTCTCGTCGTCATCCGCCAGACAGGCGATGTCGACCATCCGATGCCCGCCAGGCTCGCTTGGGAAATGCCTCGCCTCGCCTCGACCCGCGCGCCCGCTCTCACCCCGAGTCCTCACCGCCGGAGCCGGCGCGGTCGTCACGAGGGGGTAGGCCGGCGTGCCGTCGTCATTTCGCGATGAATCGTCAGGCAATCGTACCGGCACGGTCCCCCTACGCGCCGTGCGTCCCTGATACGCCATGACGAGCTCCTGACGGCGTTTGGGCGGAAGCGTGGCAGACAGCAGAATCACCGGCACGCGATATGCGCCGAGATACGAGAGAAGCTGGTCAAGGTAGACATTCATGTAGGCGTCATACGCATGCACCTCGTCGATCACGACGACTTTGCCAGCAAGCCCAAGATGTCTAAGCTGGACATGCCGTTGTCTGAGAGCCGCCATGAGGCCCTGATCAATCGTCCCGACGGTGAACGACGCGAGCAGGCCGCGCTTTCTGCCGCCAAACCACTCGTGCGCAATCACGTCCTCACGAATGGACGGATCATCTCCCATCGATGTCGCGCCCCAGTCCTTCATGCGCGCAAAGCTACCGTTCAGAGCCGCCTTGCTATGGAGCAACTCCATGGACTGGCGAGCGCGACCCGTCTTGTCCGGAACGCCGCGCAACCAAGCGGCGACGCGCGAGAACATCGCGTTGCTCGTCGCCATCGTCGGTAGCAGAAAGCACACGCCACCCTCATGGAACTTAGAGGCGAGAACCTCGCTCGCGAGCAGCGCGCCTTCCGTCTTGCCTGTGCCCATCGGCGCCTCATCGATGATGATGCCAGGCTCGTCCATCGCATGCGCCGCCTCGAGCATCCGCCGCTGCGCCGGAAGCAGGTGTGCCTGAGGGGGAAGCCCAGGAAAGCGCTCATGGAAGAGCGCCTCATCTCCCGGAAGTCCATCAATTGCCCGCCAGGGACCCGGTAGGGCGAGCGCATCCCACGCAGACTCAGCACGACGGTTGAACGCGTCCCAGTCATCGACGTGATTGGTAAGGGGAAAGAAGTCAGAGTTCGAGGCAATCCAGTCTGACATAATCACGACAGCAGTGAGAATGACCTGAACCGTGGCTGGTAGCGATGCGTCTTTGAGCGTATCTGCGCAATCGTTTGCGCCGCTTGCTGCCGCAATCCAATCCAGAAGCTCCTCGCGAACGGACTCCCATGCCTCATCCCCGAACACATCGGGTTTCGACGCGGAGCTGCCTCTGAGACTCTCAACGCTTGCATCATCAGGCACCATGCCATGGTGGGAGCCGATGATGTACACCCAGGTGTCGATAACCGACTGGTCCCATCCGTTTCGCCGTAGCCATTCCTCGATGACGATTTGCCCGATGAGCGCATGTGGGCATGACTCGCACTGATGTGGAACGTACAGGCCGACAGCGCGAACAATCTCCGCAAGGTCTTGTCGCTTGCTCACGAAGCACGGCGTGGCCTTTCCGATATCGTGCCAGCCTGCAAGCACCATCACCAGCGACTGCAGGGTGCCGTCGTCCAGGCCGGTCACTTGCCGCATCCATTCACAGATTGAGACGGGAAGCCACTTCCCCAAGATCAGCTTCGCCGTATCCATCGTGTCAGCGAGATGCACGTAGAGAGGCTCCCAGAGGTGCGACTGCTCGTCGCGACCGGTCTTTGCCCAGATCAGGCGCGCCTGTTGCGAGAGGCCAATCGCGGCGTCTGCGTCGGAGGAATTTCTGTCACCTGTGCTTCGAAAAGTGTTCATGCCGATGACACTTCCCATTCCATAGGTTTCTGCGTGCTGTTTTACCCCTTAGTCTTAACTCATTACTATATCTTGTCAAGATAGAAGAGACTCTTAAGGAGTCCTCTTTCAACTACCGGTGCCTCGCCGGCGTCCACACTCTTCACAGACTCCGACGAGGCACCCGTCATCCCCGCGCACGCGGGGACCATTACCATTCTCGCCGACACCCCGTAGCTCAACTCCGGATCATCCCCACGCACGTGAGGAGTAAGGTCAATCGGAAGTCCGAAAGGCCGTCGCCAGCGATTGTCCCAAAGGATAGCATTGCCCCTGATGCCATGCGTCATCACCTGCGAGCAGAAAGTTCTGTCCATGCCTGCACGTCCTTCCGGCGCAATACTCAGCGTCCTCCTCGGTATGCCGGCAGGCGCACCGTCTGCGTCAGCCTCCCCACCCGCGCTCGCACCCGTCAGCTCTCCTCCACGCCATGCCCCCACCGAAGCGCTCCTCCCACCCGTCAAAGCCTGAATCGTCCCCAAGCCAGCGGGAGCCGGAGGGACATCGACCCCATCCTTCGGTTTGTGGGCATGCCTCCATGTGAGACAAGACATGATGGCGTGTGAGGGGCGGTTTAATAGCGCTGCGGCTGCATAGGCTGCTGTGGAGTTTCATAAACAGGCTGTTGGGGAGCTCCATAATATTGTTGCGGCGGAATCGCTGGGGTCGGGATGGACTTGACGGCGGCGTTTGCGACTGCGGCGAGAATCCAGATAAAGCCCGCCACCCCGGACGCCGCGCACAGCGGCACGAGAAGTGCCGCGCCGAACGAGATGCCGGCTATCTTGCCCCCTAGGATGGCAGGCGACGCGACGGCGAGCGCATCCGTCGACTTCGACAGGCTCGTCGAGTCGACCTGCTGGATTGCCAATGCCGCAAGCACCACCTCCACGACCAGCAGCACCAGCGCAAGCGCGGCACACACCAGGCACGTCGCCCTTGCCCCGTTGCGCATCCTCTCGATTGCCGTCTTCCTTCCGTTCCCCATCTTGTTCCCCCTCCATATGCCGTGCCCGCCGGATGCGGGCGACATCGGAATAGCGGAGTGTTCGGGAGCCCCCCCCCGCGCTCGCACCCGTCAGCTTCCGTCCGTGTCACGCCCGCCGTTGCGCTCCTCCCACTCGTCAAAGAGCTCGCCGGTGCGCCGCGCGCGCATGCGCCGGTTCACGGCGGCGAGGCTATATCGCTCGAAGAACTGACTATGCGCCCATTCCTTGACGGACGCATGGTCGGGGTCGCGGCCGTTGGCCATGACGCGCATGAACTCCTCGAAGCCGTAAGACCCGCCCACGTCCTCGGGAGGCGCGTCACCGATGCCGCCCGTGCAGACGGACATCTCGCCCCTATAGGGCGGGATGGTCTCGATGAGCCTGATGCGGCGCTCCCAGCTGTCGCAGTAGCCGTACGTGTACAGCGCCGTTCGCAGCGAGGGAACGCGTCGGTCAGCGGCGTGCTCGCCGCGTCGAGGGTCTCGCGTTCGCCGCCGCCCGTCTGCATGAACGAGAACATCGAGTCGGCGCCGCCCCGGTCCGGGCCGCCGATTTCGACCTGCCTGCCCTGCATGCGGAGCTTGAAGTCGAAGAGGTGGTAGTCCCGCCACAGGAAGCACGACTGAATCGCCTCGCGCAGATCGTAGAAAGTCCAGTCCTGCGGCACGACGATCTCTCGCCAGCACGTGCGCCCTGGCTCAAGGGAAAGCTCGATGCGGGAGCGAAACGCTGGCTCGTTCGCGATGGGCTCGACGCTGCGCACGACGTCCTGCAGCGTCTCGCCCACCATTCCCAGGGCGCCATCGAGCATGTGCGCCATGGACGACGCGACCTCCCTGCCCACGGGCGTGAGCGTCGGACATGCCCCGGGGCCGCTCTCGTTCGTGGCTGCCGCGCGCCGCGACCCTCTGGAAACCTTGCCACTTGCTGCAGCACGCTGGCGCTTTGGCGTCATGCGAACCCCCATCCACACGGCGGACACGCGCTGAAGACTATACGCCTTCCGGCTGGCGGCACCCGCACGGCGGCGAGCGAAAGCCGCGCGAGGGGCCGACGCCGTCGGCGGGCGATGCGCCGCGACGCTCTGCGTCGATTGCGGTGATGGTCTCTTTATGTAGCGCCATTCACCGCGCAACCCGCCTCGGGATCTCACGCGTCGGCGGGTAAGTACCCCATAATGAGAACGAGTCTCGGTGTGCCGCATCGGCATGCGCAGACGCCCCGCACAGCTCCGCCCCACTTCCGCCCACGACGACCCGCCCTGACGCGCTCGAGACGCGTGGCCTTCCGCCTGCCGTGGCACCGCGGCAAAGGGACGTGGCGATCGACGGACGCCGACGCCTCGCGGCCCCGGAGATCGACGCCCCCTCCGCTGCCGCCGCCTCCGCGCGGACCTCGCCCTCGCGCGCCGCGCACAAGGAGGCCGCCGCCCATGACCGAGCACCGACACGCCCTCATCCGAAAGATTCGCGAGGCCCTGGGGGCCGTCGCCCCCGTCGTCCTGATAGTCCTCGCCCTGAGCCTGACGATCGCCCCCATCTCGTCGGGCCTCGTGCTCACGTTCCTGCTGGCGAGCGGCCTGCTCGTGATCGGGCTCGGCGTGTTCATGCTCGGGGCGGAGGCGTCCATGACGCGCATCGGCGCCCACATCGGCGGCAGCCTCGCGCGCATGGCACGCCCGGGTGACGCGGGGGCGGTGTCCGCGCGCGGCCTGCTCGGCGCCACGTTCGTGAGCCTGCTCGTCGGCATCATCGTCACGGTCGCCGAGCCCGACCTGCAGGTGCTCGCCGGCAACGTCCCGCACGTCGACACCGTCACGCTCATCGTCGTGGTCGCCGTCGGGGTCGGCCTGTTCCTGGCGGTCGCGGTCGCGCGCACGCTGCTGGGAGTTCCCCTGCGCTGGGTCCTCCTCGCTGCCTACGCGGTCACCTTCCTCCTCGCGCTCCTCTCGGACCCCGCCTACCTGAGCGTCGCGTTCGACGCCGGAGGGGCGACCACCGGGCCCATGACCGCGCCGTTCATCATGGCGGTCGGAATCGGCGTCGCCGCGGCACGGCGGCAGGGACGCAGCTCGGGCGAGGCGGCGCGCGCCCAGGACGACGCCCTCGGCATGCTCGCGCTCTGCTCGATCGGACCGGTCCTCGCCGTGCTCGTGCTCGGCTTCGTGTTCGGCCAGTCGACCGCCGAGTACGCGGGCGAGACGGTCGTCTCCCACTGGACGAGCGTCAGGGTCGGCGCGGCGTTCGCCACCGAGCTGCCCGGCTACTGCGCGGAGGTCGCCGTCGCGCTCGCGCCGGTCGCGCTGTTCTACCTCGTCTACCTGCTGCTCGTGCCTTCGGCGCGCAGCCGCGAGGCGCTGGGCGCGCTCATCGGGCTCGCGGTGACCTACGTCGGGCTCGTCCTGTTCCTGCTCGCGATCGGCGTGGGGTTCTCACCGCTCGCGATGAGGATTGGGTCGGTGCTGGGTTCGGAGACCGTCGGTGCCCCGTGGACGCGCCTGCTCGCCACGCCGGTCGCCGCGCTGCTCGGCTGGTTCGCCGTGCGCGCCGAGCCCGCCGTCGGCGTCATGGGCGAACAGGTCGAGGAGCTCAGCGGCGGCACCGTGTCCGCACGTGCGATCGGCCGCGCCCTCTCCGTCGCCGTCGCGGTCGCGTCGGCCCTCTCCATCGTGCGCATCCTGTTCGGCATCGACATCCTGTGGTTCCTGGTTCCCGGCTACGCGGTCTCGCTCGCGCTGGCGTTCGTCGTGCCGCCGATGTTCACCGCGATGGCGTTCGACTCGGGCGGCGTCGCCTCCGGCCCCATGACCGCCACGTTCATGCTGCCCTTCGCGATGGGGCTGTGCCAGGCAGTCGGGGGAAACGTGATCACCGACGCGTTCGGGCTGATCGCCCTGGTCGCAATGACGCCGCTGGTGACGGTGCAGGTGATGGGCCTGGTCTCGATGCGCTCGCGGCGGCGCGCCCGCGCCTCGGGCGCCGAGTGTGAGCTGGCGCAGGCGCGCTGAGGGGGCGCGGCGGGCGCACGCCCCAGTCCCAGTGAGCGCGGCGGGTGCGCTCGGGCGCAGGCGCGGAGCCTGCACCCCCGAACGCGCGAGGGGCGCGGCAGGACCGCCAGCCCTGGCAATCTGCCGCGCCCGCTTCCCTCGCCACGCCCCGCGCGTGGCGCCGCCTCGCTCGCCGACCTCCGCCCGTCACCCGTGCGTCAGCTGGCTTTTCGGCGCACGCAATCAGGCAGACCCGCGAGACCGCCTATGCGTTCTGCGCCAGGTACTTGCCCAGCACGTAGCCGTTGGTCATGGCCTGGCCCACGGAGTTGCCGGCGACAGGCGTCGCGTAGGTGAGGGCGTAGCGGCCGCCCAGGCAGTTCCCGGCAGCGTAGAGCCCCTCGATCGGCTGCTTGTCGGAGACACGCAGGACGTTCATGTTGTTGTCGGTGATCAAGCCGCACAGCGCCGCCATGCCGGTGTTGCCCGCAGGCTGACGGTCGGTCGCGTAGTAGTAGTACGGCGGCGTGTCGAGCGGGATCATCGCCTTTGCGTCGCGACCGAAGAGCGTGTCGTGCTGGTCCTCGCACATCTTGTTGTACTCGGCGATCGTGTCGAGGAAGGTGGCCTTGGTGTCCGCGTCCAGCCCCATCATGTCCGCGAGCTCCTCAAGGGTGTTCGCGCCGTGGACGATGTTGCGCGAACCCTCGCGCTCGGTGTAGCAGGAGCTGCGCACGGGATAGCCGTCCGCGCCCGCGTCGACGACGTGCGACATGTCCTCGCGCACCTGCTCGATGTACTCGGGCACGCCCCAGTCGGGCGAGCCGTGGTCGGTCCCGCAGACCTTGACGAACTCCTCCCAGTTGGCGTCCCAGATGGAGTAGACGGGCAGGGTCGTGCGCCTGAACTGCGCCTGGGCGCTCACCGGCTGGCACTCGTTCATGAAGCGCCTGCCGTGGGCGTCGACGTACACGAGCGGGGCGGAGCCCAGCGGGCCCTGCGCGCCGCCGCCCTCCATGCTGGCGCGGAAGTACGGGTCGAGGTAGCCGCCGGCCCACAGGCCCATCTTGTGGCCGGTGCCGGGGTTGCCCGCCATGCTGGCGCACTGGTCGGCGGCGGTGTCCTCGGTCACGCCGTTGAGCATGGCCATCGAGCGGACTTCCTCGCAGATGTTCCAGACCATCTTGCCATCCCCGCCGAAGTCGCCGGCGGCGAGCACGACGGCCTTGTTGGCGGCGAACTTGACGTAGTTGCCGTCGGGGTCGGTCGCGTAGACGCCGCTCACCTTGCCGCCGACCTCCGCCTGGTCGAGCACCACGGCGGTGTAGCCGTTGTACCAGACGGCGCCCAGGTCCTCGGCGTGCTTCTTGGCGAGGAACTCGAACTCGGGCAGGCGGCTCGCGCTGGCCATCGGGATCTCGTCCTCGAAGATGCCGCCGCGGAACTGCGCGGTGCCGGCCCAGGTCTTGTATCCGCCGAGCTCGTGGGGGTAGACGCCCTCGGCGCACTGCTGGACGTTGCACTGGCCGTAGTCGAGGATGTCGCTGTCCTCGGGCACCAGGTCGACCATCGCGTCGAACATGGCGCCGGAGTTCTCGACGTAGCTGCGGATGAGCTCGAGGTTCACGCAGAAGCCGCTGCGCTTGGCGAACTCCATGACGATCTCTTCGGTGTCGTACGGGCCGAATCCCTGGTTGATCAGCCACTGGGAGTTGAAGTGGCCCACGTCCTCGCCACGCAGGTAGTAGGTGCCGTCGTCGTCGGCCGCGAGCCGCTCGATCACCGCGACCGAGAGCCCGCCCTCGATCGCGGACTTGGCGCACTGGATGCCCGCGTGGCCGCCCCCGACGATGATGACGTCGGCCGTGACCGTGCTGGTGCAGTCGGCATCGCTCACCTGCGGCTTCTCGCCCAGGAAGCTCAGGTCGCCGGTCGTGCCCCGCGGGGCCCACCGCCCCATATTTTACATGGCCGCCGCCGCGGGGCCCCCGCGCCCCCGGGTGTAACCGGGGGGCGCCCCCCCCAACGGGGGTGGGGGGCCCCAATTTGCCCCCCCCCCCGCGGCGCCCCCCCCCGGGGGGGGGGCCCCCCCCGCCGTTCTGTTTGGGATGGGCG
>CAIFEU010000030.1:0-2688 GCA_903789505.1 uncultured Coriobacteriales bacterium | reverse complement strand
TCGGCGACCTTCTTGTCCTGGACGGCCTCGGCGGTGCCACCCTTGTCGGGCGCGGCGGAGTCCGCCTTAGCCGAACCGTCCGCGACCGCCGACTCCTTGGCCATCGCGACGCCGCCCATGCCGGCTGCCGCCGCGGTGCCCAGGGCAGCGACGGTGCCGGAGACGAACTGCCTGCGGTCCATGCTCATTGCCATTGTCATGCCCTCTCTCGTGTGTGCCAATGTGTATGCCTATGCATGTGCTTGCGTGCCTGCGGCGCGCCTATTCCGCCGCCGCCAGGTACTTGCCGAGCTCGCGGCCGAGCCCAATCGCGAACCCCAGCGAGTTGCCGGGGGTCTGGGTGAAGTAGCCGTTCCCGAAGCGCTGGCCACAGCAGTTGCCGGTCGCGTACAGCCCGGGGATGGGCTCGCACTGCTCGTCCAGGACGTTCTGGTAGCGGTCGGTCATGAGGCCACCGAGGGTGACCATGATGCCGCCCACCATGCCGGCGGTGTTGCGGAAGGCGTAATAGGGGGGCGTGTCGATCGGGAACAGGCAGCGGGAGTCCTTGCCGTACTGGGTGTCGACGCCCTTCTCGCACATCTCGTTCCAGGTCGAGACCGCCTCGAGCAGGTTGGCCTTCTGCTCGTCGTCATAGCCAATGTAGTCGGCGAGCTCCTCGAGCGTGTCCGCGCAGTAGCACTCGGCAGGTGCGCCCGCGGTGCCCTGGTTGGGCGTCCCGGGGTTGCCGCGGCCCTCGGGCACCGGCGGGAAGTAGCCGTCGGCGCCGGTGCCGATCGCGCCCTGCAGCTCCGCGCGCAGCCCCTCCTGGTTGGAGTCGCTCGGCTCGTAGGCGTCGTGCGCGCTGAACGTGGTCTCGCACTCGTCTGCGAGCTTGGAGTCGCCAATCGCCCAGGTGTCGACCTGGGGCATGCGCGCCATCGGCTTGCCGGCGAAGGGCATCTCGGCGAACAGCTCGTTGCAGTAGCGCCGGCCCGTCGTGTCGAGCCAGATCATCGCCTGCGGGTAGAAGCCGCGGCACCAGTCGCCGTTCATCGCCGCCAGCGGCCGGGGCTCCAGGCGCCCGCCGGCCCACACGCCCATCTCGATGCCGCTGCCGTCCTGCCCCATGATCATGTCCGCCCAGCCGGTGCGACCGTCCTGCAAGACGTCGGTGATGTGCGTCAGCAGGTCCTTGCGCATCTGCTCGTTGCCCGCGAAGTCGCCCGCCGCGAGCACGACGCCGAGCTTGGCCTCGTAGCGCACGTAGTTGCCCTCGGGGTCCTGGGCGATGACGGCGCAGACGCGCCCGGAGGCGTCCTTCTCGAGCTGGCAGGCGGTGGTCCCGAAGTCGATCTGCGCGTTGTCCTGGGCGAGGATCGCGTCGAAGATGGTCTGCTGCATGCTCATCATGCTCATGTCGGGGTGCTCGGCGGTCGTGACGCGCAGCGTGCCGGTCGTGTACTTGAACCCAAGGCTGTCGAGCAGCTTGTCGGGGTGCTCGTTGTAGGCAAGCGTGAGGTTGGAGACCGTCTCGTCGTCGAAGGCGGTCAGCCACCAGTCAATGTCGTCGCCCACGTTCTGCATCCACTGCATGACCAGGCTCGGGTTGGCCGAGTTGAGCGTGCGCCGCATCCAGTCGCTGTACATCTCGACCGGGTCGACGTCGGCGACGCCGTGGTCGCGCAGCCACTGCGAGTTGATGTGGCCCACGTCGTTGCCCATCGTCATGTAGGCGTCGCGCTGCTGCTTCTCGATGCCGATGACCGTGTGCTGGGAGTCCTCCGCGATCGAGCGTAGCACCGCCCCGCCGGCATGGGACGCGCCGACGACGACGTAGTCGGCCGACTTGGTCTGGGAGATGAGCCCCTCGTCGATGGGGTCGGGCGCCACGCGCCAGCTCGAAGCGCCCGCCGACGTCACAGGCGAAGCGGACCCCGCCGCGACGTCCTGCGACGACCCCGCCTGAGCGCCCTTGGCGTCCGCCTTGCCGGTGCCCCCTGCCGGCGCCTCGCTCGCCAGCGCCTGGCCCGTCGCCATCGCGGCGCCCAGGCCGGCGGCGACGGCGGCGCCCCGTATGAAGCTACGACGCTCGATTTCCATTGCTGACTGCCCCTTTCGCTCTCGTGAGTGCCCGCGGCGGTCGGCGTCGTCTCCCGACGTCCCCGTGCCGCCGCATCCGTCGCACGCCGTGCCGTTCGCGGCGCGCTGAGCCAGACCATAGGCAAAGGCGCAGGCAGACGGGTCATACGAAAAGGACCAGAGTCGGAATCGCCCCCTTGGGGCATCACGAGGAAGGTATGAATGTGCGAGAATGGACGCTCGTGCGGGGACGGCGCGCGCCGAGGGGGCGTGCGGGCGTGCCCGGGGTGCGGCGATCATGCGCGGAAGCGCGGGGGGCGGTGCGGTTCCATGGGCGGGACGGTCCGGCGGAGGGAGGACGCGGGCACGGCAAGCGGGCGGCGTGCGGCGGGCACCCGCGGCGGCAGGGCGCAGGCGCGTGCGCGCCTGGCGGCGGTCGCGGCGGTGGGCATCGCGCTGTTCGACGTCGGCCAGATGTTCTCGCGCCCGCGCCTGACGCAGATCGCGGGGCAGCTCGACATCGCGCTCATCGTCGCCCAGGGGCTGTCGTGCCTCGTCGTTGCCCTGCTCTGCCTCATCGCGCGCAGGCGCGGGCGCGCGCGTGCCGAAGCGCCCACAGGGAAGGGG
>CAIFEU010000029.1:18389-20561 GCA_903789505.1 uncultured Coriobacteriales bacterium | reverse complement strand
CCCCCCCCCCCCCCCCCCCCCCCCCGCCCGCGTTCGCGCGCCTCATCTCGACCCCGACGCGCGCCGGGGATTCTGGGGGGAATCCGGATGGGACACGACGCAACTAGGGGCCTTGCGAGCAACTCCGAGGGAGACACTTCGGGCCTTCTAATCGAGATGGGCTACCTCGGCACGAGCACCGCTCTCGTCTTGGCGAGCGAGACGCTCATCATGGCGCGCGTCTCCGACTCCCCCGCCCTTCTCTCCCTCTTCGTGGGCGCTCAAGTTGCGCTGTGTTTCTGTCTCTGGGTTGCGACCCGCCGTTTCAACCTGCTCGAGCACATCTCCCCCACCCCGGTATGCATCCTGTTCCTTCTAGGAGTCGTCTGGGTCTTCGGTGTCGGAGAGCTGGGCGTTCCCAAGGCTTCGAGCACCCAGGGCGCCGCAGAGCTCGGCGCTGGCGTCGCACTCTCGACGCTGCCTGCGGCGATACTGCTCGGACTCGGAAACTCCATCAACGGCTGCCTTCTCATCGATTACTGCAGACGGAGCGCGCCAAGCGACTTCTCGCGAGTCGCCGTCGGGGGCGCGGCGGTCGGCGCCCTCCTTAACTACCTTGTCTCCTACATCATGCCGAGCATGGCGAGCGCCCTATGCGGCGTCCTCGCGGTTGGGTGGTACCTCTTCAGCAGGGCAATCTCGCGGTTCCTCTCCAAGAGAGAGATCAACGACGCAGACTGGCTTCACAAGAGAGGCGACGCCCCCTCGTTCTATCTCGTCGTCATCTCCCTTTGCGTTTCATGCGGAATCCTGCCGTGCACGCTGTTCTCCCCGGGCGCCACGCTTCCAGGCCAGAATATGGGACCTTGGCTCGTAGCGTCTCTCTCCGCGCTCGCCCTTGCGATGACGGCGGTCGGCCTGCATGCACCGAGAATCAGCCTCACGACTCTGGTTTTCGTCTCCACGCTCGCCATTGCAACGGGATATCTGCTGCTGCCCCTGCACGTCGCAATCTCGAATGTCGCCGCAATCGCTCTCGTCTGTACCTTCGAGCTCTGCGTCGCATGTACCGTCGTATACGTCTACGCCCAGTTTGCGGGAGACATCGCGCGTCGCCCGGGCAGATTCTGGGGAACGCAGGCGCTGGTCCTGGCGGTCACCTCGCTGTGTACTGCGCTGGGATCGTTCGCCTCCCACGCGCGGGAAGCGGCAAGCCTCATGCCGATGTGTCTCGTGGCACTATGGTGTCTTCTGCTCTTTGTCATCCTCTTCGCTCGCACGTGGGTGGCGACGCTTCCCGTTGCAAACACGAACAGCAAGGGCGAACCATCCGAACCACAGACGCATTGCCCACCCTCCCGACAGCCAACCGACGAAACAATCGAACAAGCCAAGCGGCTTCGAGCACGATGCAATGAGCTCGCCCGCCAGACGCACCTCACCGGCAGGGAGTCCCAGGTGCTGCCGCTTATCATCAGCGGATGGACTGTCGACATGATTGCCAAGCAGCTCGTGGTCTCGCCCGACACCGTCAGGACCCACACCAAGCATCTCTACGCGAAGCTCGACGTTCACTCCCGCGGAGAGCTGCTAGCCCGCGTCGGCGTTGGCAGCAAGGAGGAGCGGTCGTAGGCGGAACGGGACAGGGACTCAGGGCAGGCCCCCATCCTCTCCATCTCATCGTTAACAGAAGTAGATATTGCGCTTATACCGCCATAAGCAACACATTCGTTTCTATTAAGGGAAGGCATGGCAGGAAGGACGCCGATTCCGGTGGAGCGCGCGATGCGCGAGGTCGCCTCGAACCTCGACCTCGCGCGCCGGCAGCAGCGCATCACCGTGGAGCTGCTCGCGAACCGCGCCAACCTGAGCGAACCCACCGTGAGCAAGCCGCTCAACAAGGGCGTCGGCAGCTTCGAGAACTTCCTGCGCGTAGCGCGCGTCCTCGGCTTCCTCGACGGCGTCGTAGAAGCAACAGACCCCCTCAACACCGGAATCGGGCGCATCCGCGCCGAGGAGGACGCCCCCAAGCGCGTGCGGCTGGGCAAGGGCGGTGGGCGATGATGGAGCTCGCCGTGACCGTGCAGGTCGATGGTCGGGACATTCCCTGCGGCAGGCTGTTCCAGGGCGTTCGCCATGGGGAGGAGACGACAAGCTTCGCCTACGACGCCGGCTACCTCGGCGACCCCCGCG
>CAIFEU010000029.1:962-18379 GCA_903789505.1 uncultured Coriobacteriales bacterium | reverse complement strand
CGTTCGCGCTCGCCCCGCCCGCGGCCTCGCACGCGCGGACGCCCCGCCTCGGCATTGCGAGACGGGGCGTCCCCCTGCGGCCGCACGCCCCGCACCTGTTCGCGGGGCCCGGCCTCTCTGCGGCCCGGCGAGCGCCCGCCCGGGCGCGCCCGGGCACCCGCCCGGGGTTGCGCGCTCGCTCGGGGCGGCCTACTTCGCCTGCGCCACGGCGTCCTTGACCGCCGCGATGATGCCGTCACTGGAGCGGGTAGCGCCCGCGACGGTGTCGACGTCGGTGCTCTGGGCGTCCACAATCGCCTGCGGCACCTCGGCGATCGCGATGGAGCCGATGCCCGGGGTCTCGGAGCCGTTGAGCACCTCGACCTGCGCGATCTTGTCGCCGTCCATCGTGACGCGCGCCGTGATCACGCCCATGCCGTCGCCGGTGCCCAGGTACCGGCCGTCGCCCAGCTCGTACTCGGGGGCAGCGTAGGCCTCAGGCTGGTACTGCTGCGCCTCGCCAGCGGCGGCGAACTCCAGGGGCGCCGCCTCGGTGGTCTGCTTCATCATGTTGGTGATCGAGTCGATGCCCGTCATGATGCACTCGGCAACGTTGCCCGCGCCCTGGTAGAGCGAGGAGTAGAAGCTGCCGATCTCGCCGGCGCTGAACAGGCCGGGGATGGGCTCGCGGTTCGTGTCGAGCACCTGGCAGCTCGTGTTGCGCACGGGGCCGCCCTGGGTGTTGATGAAGCACGGCGTGATCGGGAACGCGTAGTAGGGGCCGGAACCGAACGGGAACAGGTACTCCGCGGGACGGCCGAGCGGGTCCTCGCCGGCGTCGCAGTAGCCGTTGTAGTCCTGGACCTGCTGCGCGAGGTTGTCGGAGGGCACGCCGATGGCGTCTGCGAGGTCCTCGAGCGTGTCGGCCTTGGTGATCCACCCCTTCGCGATCTCGTCCTCCATGCCCT
Source organism: uncultured Coriobacteriales bacterium (assembly GCA_903789505.1). GTDB lineage: Bacteria > Actinomycetota > Coriobacteriia > Coriobacteriales > UMGS124 > CAIFEU01. Next base: position 17,432 of record CAIFEU010000029.1, on the reverse strand, counting down.
GGCTCCACACCCGGTAGAACGGTTTGGTCGTGCGCGCCGCCTCATCGAACACCACGTAGCTCGGATAGCTGGAGGGGACGCGGATCCACAGGCCGTGGAACAGGATGTGTCCGTGCTTGAGACCGACCGTCTCGGGCATGAAGCGGGTGCCGTCGGCGCCGACCACGATCGCCGCGACGTCCTTGAGCGTCGAGTACGAGAGCGTCCCGAGCAGCTGGCGGTAGCAGACCTTGGTGTCGGGGTCCTGGAACTCGAAGAACGGGCCGGACGTCGCCGACATGTGCCACAGGTCGGCGCCCACCGCCTGGGCCATCTTGATGCCGTCGCCGGTGTTGTACTGGGTCCCGAGCGGCACGCACTTGGGCATGTCGACGTAGTCCTGCACCATCTGGTTGTTGGCCTCGAAGCCGCCGCACGCCAGCAGCACGCCGTGCGTCGCGCGGATGCTGAGCTGCTCGTCGCCGTCCTTGTCGACGACCGCGCCGAGCACGGTGCGCGACACGGGGTCCTGAATCAGGCGCACCGCCGGGCTGTTGTGCCAGACCTCAATCTTGCCGTCCTGCTGCAGCTGCTCGATGTTGCGCAGCATCGTGGGCCAGAACGCACCCTGGTAGTCGTCGGCGGTCCAGTTCTTGACCACGATGTCGGAGTTCACGAAGTCGGGGAACTCCGGGTCGACCTTGGGGCTGTCCACGTAGCCGCCCACGGACTCGTACCACGCCGCGGTGCGCGTGTAGCCGTCGACCAGGTAGTCGATGACCTCGTCGGACATGTCCTCGGTGTACAGGCCGCGTACCTGCTTCATGTACTCGACCATCTTGTCGCGGTCGGCCTCCTCGGTGCGCAGGAAGCGCTGGCTGCAGAACTTGGTGTTGCCGCCGTCGAGCCCCTCGGGGGCCTTCTCGACGACGAGCGTCCTGGCGCCCTGCTGCGCTGCGGTGATGGCGGCGGCCGCGCCCGCGCCGCCCAGGCCGACGATCAGCACGTCAACCTCGTAGTTCCAGGCGACCGTGTCGGCGTAGGTCAGCGCCGCAGAGCCGTCGGCGGCTCCGCTCGCCGCGGACGACTTCTCCGACGTCGCCGCGTATGCGGCGCTCCCGCCCGCGAGCCCCGCCGCTGCCGCAGCGCCCGCCGCGATGCCCGCCGCAGAAACCAGGTCGCGCCTCGAAATCGTGTAGGACATGATGGCTCCCCCTTGTCTCGACAACCCTCTTCCGATCTGTCCAACAAGATACGAGGCCTGTCTTTACGGGGTCTGACCATGTCCTTACAGCTTGTTAAGAATCCGCCGCCCCTCAGGGACCCCTCCCTTAAGAATCCGTCCCGCTCTCCCCCGGGGCGCCCGCACCCTCGTCGCGGGAGCCGGCGCCCGCGCCGTCGGGGGCGTCGTCGTCCGAGACCGCCGGGAGCACGACCGAGAACGTGGTGCCCTCGCCGAGCCGGCTCCTGACGCTGATGCTGCCGCGCATGCCCTGCACCAGCGTCTGGACCACCATCATCCCCAGGCCCGTCCCCTCGTCGCCCTTGGTGGTGAAGAACGACGTGAACACGCGCTGCCGCGTCGCCTCGTCCATGCCGCACCCGGTGTCGGCCACCGTGAGCTCGAACGCCCCGCGCCTCCGCGGGCACGAGCCCCACGCGACCGTCAGCGTCCCTCCCCCGTCGCGCATCGCGTACAGCGCGTTCGTCACGAGGTTGAGCACGATCTGGTCGATGGAGACCGGGTCGCCCCGCAGCGTGCAGGGGTCGCCGGAGACCTCCGCGCGCAGCTCGACGTCGCGCGGGCACAGGATGCGCACCGTGTCCACCGCCTGGGCCACCACGGGCGTCGCGTCGAACGTCGCCGCCTGCCGCGCCGGGTCGGCGGAGGCGCCGCCACGCCGCACGTAGGCGAGCATGCGGCTCACCATCGCGCTCAGCCGGTCGGAGAGACCCTCGATCTCGCCGGCTATCTCGCGGCGCTCGGCGTCGGAGACATCGTCCGCCCCGAGCATCTGGCCGTAGATCGGCAGCGGCGTCATGGCGTTCTTCAGCTCATGCGCGAGGGTGCCCGCGATCAGACCGGTCGTCTGGAGCCTGTCGGCGTGCTGCAGCTGGCGCTCCTGGAGCCTGAGCCGCTGTGCCTGGGAGCGCAGGTCGCGCTCGAGCTCGAGCTCGCGCCGCAAGTGCCTGCCGTCCTGGACTCCCTTCGCAATCCTCCAACCGGCTGCCGCCACGACGAGGACCATGACGGCGCCGAGCGCGGAGCAGATGGCGCCGACGCTGCGCAGCGGGCTCATGACCTCGTCGTAGGAGACGACAGCGTTCACGACGAAGTGGTCGCCGTCGAGGTAGACGGGGGCGTAGGCAATCAGCTTGCGCACCGGGCCCTCGTCCATGTCGTCCCACCAGTACGAGGTCACGATCGCGCATCCCGCCTCATCCCCGTACTGGCGGTCGTCGAGCGCGCTCCAGTCACCCTGCTCGTAGACCCCCTTGCGCTGTGTGTCCGTGTTGAGCCCGATCTGGCCGTGGAGGCGGTGCATCACGATCACGCGGTCGGGGTCCTTCACGGTGAAGTAGCCGCGCTCCCCCACCTGGAGGTCGTCGAGCGTCTCCTCGTAGACGCGGTTCAGGTCGACCTCCTCGACGACATACCCCCTCAGCTCACCGTCGAGGCGAATCGCCCGGCACGCGTACGCGACGAACCCGTCGCCCTGCTGGCACCAGAACCCCAGGAACGCCTTGCTGCTCGACTTGGCCTGCGTCACGAACGCGCGCTCGCTCGCGTCGTCCTCGAGGTACCCCGCGGCCTCGGGAAGCGCCGCAGAGGGGTCGTCGACCTCGGCGCCTTTGAGCACCTTGACCGAGATGACGGCGGGGTCGGGCGTGCCAAGACCGCTCACCAGCGAGTCGACCGCGGAGGGAAAGTCGCCCCCGCGCGCAAGCGTCGCGCTCTCGACCGCGGACTCGGAGAACTGCATGTCGAGCTCGCGCAGGCGCATGTCAAAAAAGCTCTCGAGGTTGCGCGAGGCGCTCTGCGCCAGGGTCGTCGCCTGCTGCTCCTGCGACTGGAGCAGGGTGCGCGCGTACGCCCGGTAGGCGATGACCATGCCCGCGACGACGACCGCGCACGCCAGGATGACTGCCACTGCCAGCGGCGCCATCTCCCGGGCGGACGCTCCGCCCGCCGGGCGCCGGCGGTGCCTTCCCCTGCGAGGTGCCTGCGGCGTCCCGGCCGCCGCCTCCTCACGCGAGGCGCCCTCCCCCGAGGTCCCGCCACCCACGCGAGCCGCCATGGCGGTCGCCTCCCCATTCCCGTCCCTCGACGTCCCACCGCGACGAGCCCGCCGGCAGGTGTGCCGGGCCCGACGCCCTCGGGGCGCGACGCCTCGGGGCGCGCTCGGCACGACGCGATGGTACCATTCGTGCAGAGGCGACGGAGTCCCGCGCGGAGCCGCCGCCCACGGCGTGGGGCAAACCTCCCCGCGCGCCCCAAGGGTCAGCAACGGTCGGAGGCATCCTTGGCACGGGAACGCATCCTCATCGTCGACGACGACGAGCACATCCTCAAGGCGCTCGACATGTTCTTCTCGCACCAGGGGGTCGAGACGGTCGGATGCCCGAACGGGGAGGCCGCGTGCGACCTGCTGTCGCGCCAGCGCTTCGACGTCGTCCTGCTCGACCTCGACCTGCCCGACATCGACGGCTTCCGGGTGCTCGAGCGCATGCGGTCCGGGGGAGACCTCACCCCCGTCATCGTCGTGAGCGGCCACGACGAGGAGTACAACAAGCTGACGGGCTTGGGCGCCGGCGCCGACGACTACGTGACGAAGCCCTTCAGCATGCCACTGCTTCTCTCCAAGATCCGGGCGCTGATTCGCAGGACGAGCGCGTACGACGCGCGCACCCCCACCCCGCCGGCCTCGCCGCAGCGTCCCCTCGAGGTGGGTGTCGGCGCGGGGGAGGTGGTAGCCGTGCCCGGTGTTCGCGCCGGGGCTGACGCTTCCGCCGCACCCGGCGCCTACGCAGCACCCGGCGCTCCCGCAACCCCTGGCACTCGCGTCGCCGCCTCCCCCGGCGGGATGGCCCCCGGCGTCGAGGGCGGGGAGACGACGCTCACGCGCGGTCCGTTCGTGCTCGACCGCAGCACCTACCAGCTCTCGAAGGGCGGGCGCGCGATCAGCCTCACGGCGCAGGAGCTGCGGCTCATGACCTTCTTCATGGAGCACCCCGGACGCGTGTTCACGAAGGCCCAGATATACGAGGCGGTCTGGAGCAACCCCGTCGTCGACGACAACGCCGTGATGGTGTACGTGAAGCGCCTGCGCGACAAGATCGAGGACGATGCGTCGCATCCGACGTTCATCACGACGGTGCGGGGAATCGGGTACAGCTTCTCCGCCTGAGACGCGCGGGAGGGCAGGCGGGGGGCGGCGCGGGGGGCGGGCGATGCGAGGGCGACACGCCCGCGAAGGCTGCCAACACGCGCGAAGGCGGCCTCCCTGCCGGCTGTCGGGCGATTCCTGGCTGGAAAGCCCGGTTGGGGACGTCCCCCAGAGGCAACGCAGGGGCGCCTCGGCCCCCTCCGCCCCACATCGCACCGGGTCAGCGCATCGCAGCACACTACGGGACTCGCGGAAGGGCCCCGGGGAGGCGTCCCCAACCCCGGTCTGCCGCCACGGGAGGGCCGCCGGCCGGCACCCGGCAGGCGGCCCCGCGAGCCGGCGCGGGACCTGCTCACCCGCCCCCGCGCCGGCCCCCTAGTCGGCGAGCGCGAAGCCCGCGGCGGCGAGCCGCTCGCGAATCTGGTCGATCTGCTCCTGATTGCGCGTCTCCATGCCCAGGCGCAGCGTGCAGCTGGAGATGGGCAGGTCCGGGTCCGTCAGGTCGTAGTCGACCGAGACCACGTTTGCCCCGAGCGAGGCGACGATGCCGCTGACCTGCTCGAGCTGCCCGGGCTTGTCGGTGAGCTTGACGCCGAGCGTGACCTTGCGCCCGCTCATGGCCAGGCCGCGGTTGATGACGCGGGACAGGATGTTCACGTCGATGTTGCCGCCGCTCACGACGCACACCACGCGCTTTCCCTCCAGCGCGAGCTTGTGGAACATCACCGCGGCGACGGGGGCGGCGCCCGCACCCTCGGTCACGAGCTTCTGGCGCTCCATCAGGTTGAGGATGGCGGCGGCGATCTCGTCGTCGGTCACGGTCACGACGTCGTCAACGTACTTGCGCACCATCTGGAACGTGACGTCGCCGGGGGTGCGCACCGCGATGCCGTCGGCGAAGGTCGAGACGCTGTCCAGGGTCTCCAGCTGGCCGTCGCGGAAGGAGTTGGCCATGCTCGGGGCGCCCGCCGCCTGCACGCCGTACACCTTGCACTCCGGGCGCAGCGTCTTCACCGCCAGCGCGACGCCGGAGATGAGCCCACCGCCGCCCACGGGCACGACCACCGCGTCCACGCCGTCGAGCTGGTCCATGATCTCCAGGCCGATGGTGCCCTGCCCCGCGATCACGTCCTCGTCGTCGTAGGGATGGATGAACGTCGCGCCCGTCTCCTGCTGGATGCGAACCGCCTCGTCGTGCGCGTCGTCGTAGTCACCCTTCACTAGACGCACCTCGGCGCCCAGGCGGCGGGTGTTCTCGACCTTCATCAGCGGCGCGCTGTCGGGCATGCACACCAGGCTGTGGACGCCCAGGCGCGTGGCCGCCAGCGCGACGCCCTGCGCGTGGTTCCCGGCGCTGCACGCGATGATGCCGCGCTCCAGGTCCTCCTTGGGCAGCTGGCTGATGCGGTAGTAGGCGCCGCGCAGCTTGAAGGAGCCGGTCACCTGCAGGTTCTCCGTCTTGAGGTACAGGTCGACGCCGGGGGCGATCCCGGGCGCGGCGATGATGTCGGTTCGGCGCGCCACCTGCTTGAGGACGTAAGCGGCGCGATAGACCTTGTCGAGATCGAGCATGGGGGTCCTTTCGGTTTCGGCGCAAGGGGTGGGAGATCGGCGCGCGACGCGAGGCGTGCGGCGCGCGCCGACGGGGTTTCGAGGCCCGCGGGCGGCGGGTCCTGAGGATGCGGGCGACGGCCCCGCAGGCTGCGGTCGACAGGCCCCCGGGTCCGCTGGTCCACCGCCCGCAGGCTGGGCGATTCCGCGGGCCAGCAGGCCGGGCGGGCCCGCGGACGGCTACACCGCGAGGAAGTTCGTGATGTGCCCGCCGCCGGGGACCATGGGGCGAACCATCTCGTCGGGGTCGAGCACGCAGTCAATCACGTAGCCGTGGCCGCACTCGAGCGCGCGGCCGAGCGCCGCCTCGAACTCCTCGGCGGTGCTCACGCGCTCGCCCTCCAGGCCGTACGCGTCGGCGAGCTTGACCCAGTCCGGCGGACGGTCGAGGTTGGTCTGCGAGTAGCGCCCGCCGTAGATGAGCGTCTGCCACTGGTGGACCATGCCGAGCACCGAGTTGTCGTAGATGATCGTGATGATGGGCAGGCCGTAATGCTGCTCGGTCGCCAGCTCGTTGCAGTTCATGCGGAACGACCCGTCACCGGTCACGTGAATCACGCGCTTGTCGGGGTTGCCCACCTGCGCGCCGATTGCGGCGCCCAGGCCGAAGCCCATCGTGCCGAACCCGCCCGACGTCGCCAGCTGGCCCGGGTAGTCGAAGTGGAAGTGCTGCACCGCCCACATCTGGTGCTGGCCCACGTCGGTGGTGACGATGGTGTCCTGCGGGCAGAGGCGCGCGACGATCCCGTTCACGCGCTTGGGCGTGAGGTAGCCGCTGTCCTCGTCGTAGACCGTCTCGGTGGGGTTGGAGAACACGAACTCCTTCCACTCCTCGTGGTGCTGCTGCTCGAGGCGCTCGTTGAGCATCTGCAGCACGCGGCGCGCGTCGCCGATCACGCGGTGCGAGCAGTGGACGTTCTTGTCGATCTCGTCGGGGTCGATGTCGACCATCACGACGTCCGCCTGCCGGGCGAAGGTCGACGGCTTGAGCGCAACGCGGTCGGAGAAGCGGCAACCGAAGGCGACGAGCAGGTCGCAGTTGTCCACCGCGTAGTTGGACGCCTGCGAGCCGTGCATGCCGATCATGCCGGTCGCGAGCGGGTTGCGGGCGCGGAAGCCGCCGGCGCCCATGAGGGTGATCGCCACGGGGGCGTCTGCCAGCTCGGCGAAGCGGTTGAACTCCTCGTGGGCACGGCTGCGCACGACGCCACCGCCGCAGATGAGCATCGGTCGCTTGGCCTCCCTGACCATCTTGACCAGGCGGTCGACGTCGCGATCGTCCACCTCGGGCTCGCCCAGGCTGCGCGCGAGCTTGACCGGCAGCATGCCCGGCCGCACCTGAACGGCGTGCTCCGCCACGGGCAGCGGCTCGTACTCGCACTTCGCCGTCATCACGTCCTTGGCGAAGTCGAGCAGCACGGGGCCGGGGCGTCCGCTGCGCGCCGCCAGGAACGCCGCGCGCACGACGTCCGCCACCTCGCTGACGTCGCGCACCTGGCGGTTCCACTTCGTGACGGGCCCGGTCACGCCGGTGATGTCCACCTCCTGGAACGAGTCCTTGCCGAGCAGCCAGTTGGAGACGTTGCAGGTGAGCGCCACCACGGGCGAGCTGTCCATGTAGGCGGTCGCGATGCCGGTGACCAGGTTCGTGCAGCCGGGGCCGGAGGTCGCCAGGCACACGCCCACCTTGCCAGTGGTTCGCGCGTAGCCGTCGGCGGCGTGCGCCGCGCCCTGCTCGTGGCTCACGAGGTAGTGCTTGATCTCCGGCGTCTTGTACAGGACGTCATAGATGTCCAGGACCGTGCCTCCGGGATAGCCGAAGACGGCGTCGACGCCCTGCTCCTTGAGGCACTCGACGAGAATCTACGCACCGGTGAGCTCCATGTCGTCGCTTCCTTCCTTCTGGTCTCGCGTAGTCCGGCTCCCCGCCGGCCGCGCCTGCGTCCGATGGGGCGGTTTGCCCAGCACGTACGAAAAAAGAGCCCCCGCCTCCTGCCTTCCGCAGGGGCGAGGACTCTCCGAGGCCGCAGCCTTCACGATGAGCGCGAAGGCTGCAGCTAGATAATCGTAATAATGCTGAGGGCGGCAATCGTCGCGGCGACGGGCCGCGGCATGGAGGCTGCGATGACGCTCATGTCCGCGCTCCCTTCGACTTGACGGCCGACCGGGGGGTCGACCTGCGACAATTCCGTCCTGATGGCTGGCGGTCAGTATATTCCGCCCATTCGCGCGCGGCCCCGTTCATCCCGCGCGCGGCGTGCGAAAACACGAGGCGTCCAACATCCGCCGCCCGGCGCAGGCGCGGCGCAGACCACCGAGGGCCGCACGTCGGCGCATTTGTCTCGCGCGGCGATCCGACGCCAGGGAAGCGCGGGCTTGTACCGCATGCCGGTCGATGCTATACTTGCTTTACCGTAAAGCAAGAAAGGAACACCCATGCCATCCGCGCAGATAAACGTGCGTCTCGACAGCGACCTCAAGCACCGCGGCGACGCCGCACTCGCCGAAATCGGCGTCTCCCCCTCCGACGCGGTCCGTGCCCTGTGGGGCGCGATGGCCGAGCATGGCAAGGCGGCGACCGCGCTGCGCGACGCACTCTTCTCCCCCGTAGGGCAGGACGACGCCCCCGTCGACCCCTCAACGCAGGTGGACCCCGTCCTTGCCGCCGGCTGGAGGACGGCGGACGACTTCTGCGCCCGCCTGGGCGCGACGACGCGAAGGCAGCTCCAAGACGAACAGCGCCCCTACGAGGACGTCTACGCCAGCGCAATGGACGAACGCTATCACGAGAAAGGCTGCCTCGCATGACGAGCGGCACCGTCGGCCGCGATTCGCACCAGCTCAAGGTGCTCGTCGACACAGACGTCTGGGTGGACAACTACTGCGCCTGGCACGCGGGACATGAAGCGGCTCGCGCGTTTCTCGCCGCCGCATGCAGGGGCCACGCCAAGCTGCTCTACCCGGTCCACTGCATCAAGGACTTCTTCTACGTGCTCGGCCACGAGTTCAGACGGGCGGCGCTGATTGATGGCGGCGGCACCATGACGGAGGGGATGGCGCGCGCGGCCGAGGAGACCGTGTGGAGCTGCGTCGACAACCTCCGGGGGATTGCATGCGCCGTCGGAGCCGATGAGACGGACGTCTGGCTGGCGTGCAAGTATCGGCCGCTGTCAGCCGACCTCGAGGACGGCCTCGTGCTCGCCGCCGCCGAGCGCGCTCACGTCGACTACCTGGTGACAAACGACGCCAGGCTCGCAGCGCATGCGACCGTGGCGGCGCTCACGCCCGAGCTCGCCGCGAGCGCGCTGGCTCTGCCAAGGTAGGCAACGCCGCCTGGCGCGGACGCGTGCCCGGGGCGCACTGCGGCACAGACGCAAAGATGCCGCCAGCTCGCATCGAGCCGACGGCATCCAATATTTCATTTCAAATTCTAGCAGTAATAACTTATATAATCGAAATATTCTTCCCACATCGCAATGATTTCGGCACTTCTAGCTTCAATAATGCGCGTGATGTTACGAAGCGTCTTGCTTGGAATTTTCGAGTCATTGTTTGCGAGATACGTCTTGCCAGCCGCGGTAATCCATATCTTGGTCGCGTTCTTGACGGGCGCCCCCTCCGAAACATGAACGTGAATGGGTTAGAGCGGTTCGCCCTCGTTTGCCCAGAAGTAGACCCAGTGGACCAATTCTAAAAACCTGAGGCATTCTCGAACCCTCCGTCCGCGGCAAACTCAGGAATGAGGTTCGAGGTGGAGCGGACGATGTCCTTCAAGTAAGCGAGCTCCTCCTCCGAGAAGCCGTCATTGTCTTCCCACGTGCCATCGGGGAGCCAGCACGTCACGTGGTGGAAACCATCCCGCTCGTCCGGTTTCTCGATGTACACCTTCACACGACCGTCCTCCCTCATGTCGGAGTGGACGATCTCGGTGTCGTCATTCAGCGTCAAGAACGGGTACATCATCGACATCACCCTCAACAGGCGAGATTGTTCATGAAGGGCAAGCTGCCCAACCTGATGATAGCAGGACACAAACCGACGCTCACCGTCTCTGCCCAACGAGCCGGACGCCTCGCCATCTCGTCGACGCGATGTCAGACCGACCTCGCCCGTCGCAAACGCCCCTAAGCTGGCCGCGTATCTCATGGTGCCCGAGGCGCACTGCGGCACAGACGCAAAGATGCCGCCAGCTCGCATCGAGCCGACGGCATCCCTCGGGCATCCCGCGTACCCCTCAGCGTCCGCACCGAGGAGGGCTCACCTCCCCGGTGCGGTTCGCCTCGATGCGCGAGACTAGTTGTTGACCAGCTTGTCCTCGTCGTTCCAGGAGTACATGCTGCGAATCTCGGCGCCGGTCTTCTCGAGCAGCTGCTCGGCCTCCATGCGGCGCATGGCCTTGAAGTGCACCTGGTGGCTCTCGTCGCTCATGTCGAGCAGGAACTCCTTGGCGAACGAGCCGTCCTGGATGCGGCGCAGGTTCTCGCGCATGCCCTCGCGCGCGGCCTCGGTGATGACGCGCGGACCGCAGGTGTAGTCGCCGTACTCGGCGGTGTTGGAGATGGAGTAGCGCATGCCCGCGAAGCCACTCTCGTAGATCAGGTCGACGATCAGCTTCATCTCGTGGATGCACTCGAAGTAGGCGTTGCGCGGGTCGTAGCCGGCCTCGACCAGCGTCTCGAAGCCCGCCTTCATCAGGTCGGTCAGGCCGCCGCACAGCACGTCCTGCTCGCCGAACAGGTCGGTCTCGGTCTCGGTCTTGAAGTCGGTCTCGAGCAGCGCGGCGCGGGCTCCGCCGATCGCGGCGCCGTAGGCCAGGGCGAGGTCGAACGCGTCGCCGGTCGCGTCCTGGTGGGCGCAGACCAGGCAGGGCGTGCCCTTGCCGGCCTGGTACTCGGAGCGCACGGTGTGGCCCGGCGCCTTGGGGGCGACCATGATGACGTTGCAGTCGGGGCGCACGGTGATGCAGCCGTAGTGGATGTTGAAGCCATGGGCGAACGCCACGGTCTTGCCGGGGGCGAGGTTGGGCTCGATGTCCTCCTTGTACATCTTCGCCTGCTTCTCGTCGTTGATCAGGATCATGATGATGTCCGCCATGCGGGTGGCCTCGGCGTTGGAGACGACCTTCAGGCCCTGGGCCTCGGCCTTGGCCTTGGACTTGCTGCCCTCGTACAGGCCGACGACGACGTTCACGCCGGAATCCTTGAGGTTGAGCGCGTGGGCGTGCCCCTGAGAGCCGTAGCCGATGACGGCGACGGTCTTCCCGTCAAGCTTGTGAATGTCGCAGTCCTGCTCGTGGAACAGGCGGAACTTGTGGTCGGCCATGCTGCTTCCTTTCTTCCTTTGTGACGCCGCCCGGATGTCGGATTGAGCTCCGGAAGGGGCTCCGGGTGTAAGCATACATTGGACGTCCGCTTTATTTCCGCGCAGTTTCGTGCGCAGGACAATCACAGAAGTGCAGCTTGACGCACACGTTCGCCCACACGGGCGCATGCGACCGGCCAGCCGCCACGCACCCACGCGGGCACACGCCCCGCCCCGCGAGGGACCATCCCCAGGGCCCGCCGCCACGCCGTCCCGCCGACCCATGCGACCGGCCGGGCGGCGCGGGCGGCGGGCGCGGGGGGGGGGGCGGCGGGCGGGGCGGCGCCCGACACGCGCTCGCTCAAGCTCTGGTGGCGCAGCGAGTTCTCGCCGCCGCGCTCCAGCGAGACGACGCCGGTGCGGCAGATCTCGATGATCTCGAAGTCGCGCATCAGGTCGAGGAACGCGTCGATGCGGCGGCTGTCGTCGGTCATGCGCAGCACGATGGAGTGGCGCGTGTAGTCCACGACCTTGGCCTCGAAGGCGCTCGCCGCGTCCAGGATCTCCTCGCGCGTCTCGGGGTCGTTGGCCATCTTGATCAGCAGCAGCTCGGCGCTAATCGTGTGGTCGGGGTCGAACTCCTTGACCTTCACGACGTCGGGCAGCTTGTAGAGCTGCGTGACCAGCTGACGCTTGGCGTTGTCCTCGCCCTCGAAGATCAGCGTGATGCGCGAGTAGGCGGGCGACTCGGTCTCGCTCACGGTGAGGCACTCGATGTTGAACTGGCGGCGTCGGAACATGCTGGTGACGCGGTTGAGGACGCCGAACTCGTTGCGGACCAGGATGGCGATCGTGTATCGATTCACGCTACTCACCGTCTTCCACGATCAGGTTGTCCAGGGTCCCGCCGGGCAGCATCATCGGCAGCACGAGCTCCTCCTTGTCGATGGGCACCTCCACCAGGTAGGGGCCGTCGGCCGCGAACGCCGTCGTCAGCGCGGCGTCGAGCTCCTCCAGCGACGACACCCGCGTGCCGTCGGCGCCGAAGGCCTTGGCCAGCGCCACGAAGTCGGTGCGGCGGTTGAGGTCGACGTTGGAGTAGCGCTTGCTGCAGATGAAGCGCTGCTGCTGGCGCACCATGCCCAGCACGCCGTTGTTGAGCAGCAAGATCACGAGCGGCACGCCGTTGGTGACCGCGGTCGCCATCTCGTTGAGGTTCATGCCGAAGCTGCCGTCGCCGGTGATCAGCGCCACGTGCTCGCCGGTGCCCATCTGCGCGCCGATAGCGGCGCCCATGCCGAAGCCCATCGTGCCCAGGCCGCCGCTGGAGATGAACGTGCGGCGCAGGCTGAACTTGAGGTACTGCGCGGCCCACATCTGGTGCTGGCCCACGTCGGTCACCACGGGCGTGCGCGCGCCGAGGTGGCCCTGCAGCGTCCTCATCACGTTGCGCGGCGTGAGGCCGTCGCGCGTGTCGGCGCCGGCGCGCTCCCGCTCGACGTACCCCCTGACCTGCTCGGCCCACTCGGGACGCTGCTTGCGGTCGATCAGCGGCAGCAGCTCGCGCAGGGTCAGCGCCAGGTCACCGTGCAGGTCGACGGCGTCGGCCACGGTCTTGGAGAGCTCCGACTCGTCGATGTCGATGTGGACGATCTTGGCGGAGCGGGCGAACTTCTTGCGGTTGCCGGTCGAGCGGTCGTTGAAGCGCACGCCCAGCGCCACGATGCAGTCGGCGTTGGTGATGGCGCGCGTGCTCGCGAAGTGGCCGTGCATGCCCTCCATGCCCAGGAAGCGCTCGGAGTCGGTGGGGATTGCGGAGATGCCCATCAGCGAGCAGCCGATCGGGGCGTCGATCATGTCGGCGAGCTGCAGGATCTGCGGCTCGGTGTGCGAGGTCACCGCCCCGCCGCCGAAGTAGACGTAGGGGCGCTTGGACGAGTTGATGAGCTCGGCGGCCTCGGCCACCTTGGCCTTGTCGGCGGCGAAGCTGTAGGTGGGGCGCACCGGGTCGGCCGGCTCGTACTCGGCGGTCGCCGCCTGCGCGTTCTTGGCGATGTCGACCAGCACCGGGCCCGGACGGCCCGACATCGCGAGCTCGAACGCCGCGCGGATGGTGCCCGCGAGCTGCGAGGAGTCGCTCACGAAGAAGTTGTGCTTGGTGATGGGCAGTGTGACGCCGGTGATGTCGAGCTCCTGGAAGGAGTCGGTGCCGATCTGTGCCATCGCGACGTTGCCGGTGATTGCGACCATCGGGATAGAGTCGAGGAACGCCGTCGCGATGCCCGTGACCAGGTTCGTCGAGCCGGGTCCCGACGTGGCGATGCACACCCCCACCTTGCCGGTGGCGCGCGCGTAGCCGTCGGCGGCGTGGGCCGCCCCCTGCTCGTGGGCGGTCAGGACGTGGTGGATCTGGTCGGCGTACTTGTACAGGGAGTCGTAGATGTCGATGACCGTCCCGCCCGGGTAGCCAAAGACGCAGTCGACCCCCTGCTCGATCAAGGTCCGAACGATGATGTCAGAGCCTTTCAGCTTCATGGGCGCCGCTCTTTTCTCGAGGGGTCGGCAGATGCGGGTGCAGCGGGCGAAACGGGCCGAGACGCGGGGACGGCGCTGCCGCTCGGACGCGTCGGGCGTCGTCACGGGTACCGGGGAGCCGCCCGCCCGGTTTTTGACTTAGCGTGCCATTCTAGCCTTGATGCGATCGCCCTTCGGGGCAAAAGCGCGCCGTCACGCCCCTACCGGACAATCGCGCCCCCCAACCGGCTCTCCCCGCCGCCAGGGGCGGGGCGGGGGGCGCGGGCATGGGAGGCGGGATGCGACGAACGCGGCATGGCGCAGGCGGATCTGACCTGACGGACGAGACGCGGACGAGCCCGGCCCCGACGAGCGCGGAGACCGCCAAGGCGGACGGGCGGAGGTGCCCCTACCGGGCGGCGCGCTGCAGGACTTGATTGACCGCCTCAATGATCGCGTTGCTCGTCGCGGTGGCGCCCGACGCGACGTCGACGTCGGTGGACTGCGTCGAGACGATCTCGGGGATCACGGTCTCCTGGGCCTTCTCGGACATGATCGGGCTCTCGTGGTTCTCCCCCATGGAGATGCGCGTAATCATCCCGTTTTCAATCACGACGGTGACCGGGACGTCGCCGAGCTTGCCCTTCCCGCTGGCGTAGTAGACGCCGTCGCGATACGAGACGTCGCTGGTGGAGCTCGACGCCTTGGAGCCGGGGACGACCGACGATGACAGGACGTCGAAGCTCAGGCTGTCGGCCGAGGATGACGAGGCGGACGACGACGGCGCCGCCAGGGAGCCGTTGTTGTCACCCTGCAGGACGTTGGCCGAAAGCGAAGCCGTGGTCGAGTCCCCCGCCTCGGCGCTCGCCGAGCTGCACCCGGTCAGCGCCGCGAGAGAACAAGAGCATGTGAGGAGAACCGCGATTCCCGTCCGGACAGCGTTCGCACGAATCTGCACGCTTCCCACCCCCGATGGCTCATGTAAGCTGCGATTTTGCGACGTCCCCACCCTCCGCGCGATCCCCCATCGCCCGGGTGACGGGCACGCCGCCATGGCGTGTTTCGGATATCGTGCCTCAACGGAATGCGTGAGTTGTGGTGGTACCGCGAGCGGTCGTGCCCTGCGCAAGATTTCACACCTGGTTCAAATCATCACTAAGGGACACGTCCGCGGCAGCCGCCGGGCGCCGAATCACGCCCTTTCGCGGGGCGAAGGCGCGCGAAGGGAGCCCCACGGGACGGCGGCGAGCGGTGGGATGGCGGAACGAGGAGGTGCGGAGGGCGGGGCGCCGTCGCGAGACGCGCGAATCGCAGCGCGGGCAGATGCTCGGCGAGCGGGCCGCTCCGGGGGCGGGCGGCGACGGAGCGCGTCGCTCCACCTTCCCTTGAATTCGTGCGTGTAGACTGGCTCGCGCGGCGGGCCTGCGGCCCGCGGCCAATCACCCGAACAGTCGCGCGGCACGGGCGGGCGGACAGCCCGTCCCCGCGCGGGCGTCGCTGACCCGAGGAGCGTGCACCACAGTGAAACTTTTCGTCTATGCCATGCGCGAGTACGACGAGCTGGGCTACTTCACCGAGCTCTGCCAGGAGAGGGGCATCGAGCTGGGCTGGTCGCCCAAGTACGCCACGATGGAGACCGCCGACCTCGCGCGCGGCTACGATGCCGTCAGCGTCACCCCGCGCACCCTGGACCGCCCGCTGCTGCAGCGTCTGCACGACCTCGGCGTCAGGGCCATCTCCACGCGCTCGATCGGCATCGACCACATCGACCTCGCCGCGGCGCGCGAGCTAGGCATGGGCGTCTCGCACACCGCCTACGAGCCCAACTCGGTGGCCGACTACGCCATCATGCTGATGATGATGTGCCTGCGCCGCATGCCCCAGATCGTCGACCGCGCGCGCGTGCAGGACTACACCCTGCGCGGCAAGCTCGGCCGCGACATCTCGCACATGACCGTGGGCGTCATCGGCACGGGGCGCATCGGCGGCTGCGTGGTGGACCACCTCGCCGGCTTCGGCAGCAGGTTGCTGGCCTACGACCTGTTCCCCAAGCCCGCCGTGGCGGAGAAGGCCACCTATGTCGACCTCGACACGCTGCTGCGCGAGAGCGACGTCATCACGCTGCACGCCCCCGCCACCGCCGACAACCACCACATGATCGACGCGCGCGCGTTCGGCCTGATGAAGGACGACGCGGTGCTGGTCAACACCGCCCGCGGCGCGCTGATCGACACCGACGCGCTGATCGACGCGATGGAGGCGGGTAAGCTGTCCGGCGTGGCCCTCGACCTGCTCGAGCACGAGGACGGCCTGTACTACAACAACCGCGTGGGCGACGTGATCGCCAACCGCCAGATGGCCATCCTGCGCTCGTTCCCCAACGTCATCCTGACGCCGCACGCGGCGTTCTACACCGACATCGACGTCCGCCAGATGGCCGAGACCGTCGTCGAGGGCGCCTACGCGCTGCTCAACGGGCAGGACAGCTACCTGATCGTGAAGTAGGCAGCAGGCAATCGCGAGGCAGGCGGCGAGGCGCCGCAGACACGGGAGGCCCCCCCCCCCCAAACCGCGAGCCGGGGGGGGCGCGGCCCCTGCCCGCGCCCCGGGGCCCCGGCCGGGGCCGCGGCGGGCGCGACGCGCCCCACGGCGATGTGCGCGACGGCGAACGCAGCGA
>CAIFEU010000029.1:0-952 GCA_903789505.1 uncultured Coriobacteriales bacterium | reverse complement strand
GGGGGGGGGGGGCCGCGGGCCGGCGCGAGGGACGCGCGACGGCCGGCGCGAACGGCGGCGCGTGACGGGCCGCCGGGCGCATCGCATGGCGCCGCCGCGGCCGACGACCGGCGACCCTAGCGGTCGCGGCGGTCGGGCTTGGCGAGGCCGATCAGCTTGCGGTAGTAGGCGTCGAAGCGCTCGCACTGCGCGCCGGCGAAGTCGCTCGCGGGGACGATGCCGTACTCGTCGGACGCCAGGAAGCACTCGTCGCCGTCGCCGAGCTGGGCCACGTCGCGGGCGGCATGCTCGTGCCCGGCGAGCGTAACCCCGATGTGCAGTGTCTCCGCGAGGTCGAAGACCAGCGAGTTCACGCCCGAGAGCTGCTTGCCCCCGTCGGTGAGCGCGATCAGCGAACCCTGGTGCGCGAGCCACACGACCTCGGACTCGACCGCCTGGTCGGGCTCGTCGGAGGAGCGGTTGAGCAGCAGCTCGGCGCTCAGCCTCGGCAGCGGCTCGAACGGCGCAATCGACATCACGGCGCGGCCCTGGGAGTCGACGTCGATCACGAGGACGCCGTCGGGCTCCTGGACCGCGCCCTCGCCGAGCGTCCACTCGATGTGCTGGCGCGCCCAGGAGTCCAGGCCGTTGCTGACGCCGCGCGCGGTGAACGCGCGCAGGTGGCGGTTCTTGAGCGGGAGGGCGCCATTCTGCAGGCGCCAGCGCACCTCGATCGTCGGCTCCCCGACGAAGAGGTCCTCCGGGATGAAGCTGTCGCTATTCGGCATGGTCGTGGTCGCCTTTCGGGCTGGGATCGGGTTCGGGTTCAGGTTCAGGTTCGTGCGCGCCGTCGGGCCCGGGCGCGTGGCCCGGGGCGGGGCGGGTGGCAGCGTCGGCACCCAGCGGGGAGGCCGCCCGCGCCGCGAACGGCCCCTCGGGGGCATCGCGCGGCGCGTCCCCCGAGGCCCCCTCC
>CAIFEU010000028.1:17196-21021 GCA_903789505.1 uncultured Coriobacteriales bacterium | reverse complement strand
GCTGGCGGGCGCGGGGGCGAGCAGCCGGGCGCGGGGCGCGGACGGGGCGCAGGTGGGGCGCGTGGGGGCGCGCCATGCCGCCGGATGGCGCCGGCGCGACAGAAAAGGGGGATTGCGGACGTCCCCCGGGGGCATTTCATAGTCAGCTCTTCTGTGGGCGCGACAAAATCGCCCGCGCTTCCGCTGGTCAGAGCGTCATCCCACAACCGCGCTGAACTCCTTGCGCCAAGTGACACCCTGCGGGACATCCGCAACCCCGGTTTCTTGCCATCGGGCGCATGCTGGGTGGCGGCCTCGCGGGAGGACGCCACCTCCCATGCAATTACACGAATGTTTCGCAGCAAATTTCCAATTTCTATTGCGAAGCGGCATCTTCGGAGCAACCGAGGAGAAGCGCCTTCCCCATGCTCGCACTCCCGAGGACCACCGGACGAAGGCGGGACGTCCGCGGTCGGACACCCCCGACCGCAAACGCGCTAGCATGCCGCGCCCGCATTGCGAAGTCTCCCCTTTGTACGCCTACACTCGCATCCCACACCTCTGGGCTTTCCGCAGTACTTGTGAAAGAATCCTGCAATCTTGTCCCAGTAAAGTCCCACGTACATGCCACGATAATCAGCGATTGCGTAGGGCAGAACAGGTGCATGTTGCACCACGCCGTCGAGTTCGGCTGCCCGCCGCGCGCGTTCTTGAACAGCGGTATCGAAGGAGATCACGCGCCGTTACGCGCCCCTGCTCAGGGGGCTCGGCCTCACCTACACCCAGCGCATCACGATGATGGCGCTCTGGGAGCTGCACAGCGCAACGGCCCGCGACCTGGGCAGGCGACTCCACCTCGACCCCGGGACCCTCACGCCAATCCTCAAGAAGCTCGAAGCGCGCGGGTTGGTGACGCGGGCACCGAGGAGCGCGCCATGGGCTCGCACGCCATGCCACACGCCGGCTGACGGCGCGCCGTCGTCAGAGGTCATACCTCCCCGGGCCCACCGCGGGGTCGTGGGCGGCGAAGACGCCCGCGCAGTCGGGGCGTGAGCGCATGTCGCGCACCCAGGCCAGGCTGCGCCTCATTTGGTCGGCGTCGAAGAGGGGCCCGGGCAGCCTCAGCTCGTCCCACGACGCCGCGTTGTAGCCGGTGTCGCCAACGAGCAGCGCGAACGGGCCGCTCCGCCTGCCGCGCGCCACGACGCACATCGAGCCCGCGGTGTGGCCGGGCGTGAGCACGAGGGTCACGGTGCCGTCGCCGAACAGGTCGCACGCCCTGCCGAACGGCGCCGCGCCGTACTCGGAGAGACGCGCCGCCTCGAGGTCGACCCCCTCCCAGAAGGCGCGCCGGTAGCGCACGTCACGCCCCTCGGACCGCTCGATCTCCGCACCCGACGCCACCACGCGCGGCGCCCCCGCGAAGTCGACCAGGCCGCTCGCGTGGTCGCAGTCCAGGTGTGTCATCACGATCGCGTCGAGGTCGCGCGGGGCGACCCCCAGGCGTTCGAGCTGCGGTCCGATCCCCTCGCCGGGCGCGAGCAACGGCTCCGAGGCGAACCACAGCGCGAACCCCAGGTGTCGCAGCGGGTGCGCGGCGCAGCGCTCGCTCCACCCCGCGTCGACCAGGACCCGGTGGCCGCCGACCTCCACGAGGAACGCCTTGACCGGCACCTCGATGCGCGAGCCGCGCGCCTGGAAGAGCCCCGTGTACGCCTTGCCCCAGCGCCGCGCCCCGCGGTCGGGGACCGCCGGCGACACGCGCGGCGACCCCGTCTGGATTGCGGGCACGCGTAACCCGGCGACATCGCCGGCCGCCATGCCTGCCCCGTCCGCGGGCGCGTGCCCGCGCTGGCCCTCCTTGCGCTCGTCCAACGTGCGTCCTCCCTTCCTCTCGCCCACGCCATGTCTCCCCCGCCGCCCCAGGTCCGGGGCGGCTCGTCGCGCAGAGACACGCCCGTCCGAGGTCCCCGCGACGTGCCCGCGACCCACCACGGCGGGGTGCATCGCCCATCCAGTGGTCGGCAAGTGACTGGTCAGAGGCCAATCAGAAATCAGTCAGGGATCGGTCAGAGGCCGGTCACAGCCCCTTCACCGGGACCTTCGCCCTGTTGATGTAGACCCACAGCGCCAGCGCCACGACCATGCTCGACACCATGATGACCGACAGGCCCTCGACGTAGTCGTGGAACGGCATCACGGCGACCATGCCCACGCAGCCGAACGCGGTGTTGGCGAAGTTGATCAGCGAGCTCGCGCTGCCGGTGTCGCGGTCCTGCTGCTGGAGCATGATGCTCGTGGTGTAGGGGCGGATTGCCGCCTCGACCATCGCGAACAGCAGAAACGACAGGCAGAACGTCCACGGCGACAGCTCGCCGATCGTCACGAGCAGCACCGCCGAGAGGATTCCGAAGCTGATCAGGATCGTGGTGTAGCGGCGCGCGGAGACCCAGCGCGACGCCAGCATGTAGATGAACGGCGCCAGCGCGGTGAAGGCGGCGGTCGCCGCGAAGAAGTACGTGTAGCCCTGCTGCGTCTCGCCGAACCGGTCGATGTAGACGTAGCTCGCCGAGCTGATGTACGCCATGAACGGGACGCTGAACAGGCTCACGACGACCAGCAGCAGCGTGAAGCCCGGGTTGCGCGCGACGCGCCCCAGCCCTCCCACGACCTGCGACAGCCCGCCCGAGACGCGCTGGTCGGCCGGGAGCGTCTTCTCGAACAGCAGCGCCAGCACGAGGCACGCCAAGGCGAACGCGAAGAGCGCCCAGAAGGTGGTGTGCCAGGTGCCGAAGCGCAGGATCACGCCGCCCACGAGCGGCCCGCCGACCAGCCCCAGCACGCCGAGGACCTGCAGAACCATCAGGATGCGGTCGCGCACGGTGGCGGAGAAGCAGTCCTTCACGAGCGCGGTCGACACCGCCACCATCGCGCCGGCGCCCAGCGCCTGCACGATGCGCGTGCAGATGAGCATCCAGACGCTGCCCGCCAAGGCGCACAGTGCGCTGCCCACCGCGTAGAGGATGACGCCCCCGACCAGCACGGGCTTGCGGCCGACCGAATCCGACAGGGGGCCGAACGCCAGCAGGCCGACGGCGTTGAACAGGAAGAACCCCACCAGCGTGAGGTTCACCATCCCCGGCGTGGCGCCGAAGTACGCCGGCAGCTCGGGGACGGCGGGCGTGTACATGTCCATCGAGAGCGGGACGATGAGGTTGGCGATGACGATCAGCGCGACGAGTCCGCCGGCGTGCAGCCGATGCTGGGGCCTGATGAGCCACCCGGCCCTGGCGGGAGCGACGGCACTTGCAGGAGCGGCGTCACCGGACGCGGCGGCACTGGCGGGCACGGTGGCTCCGCCGGGCGCGGGAGCACCGGCAGGCGCGGCGTCGGCCGCCGCAGTGACGGTGGCGGCGGGGACGTGCTCCCCCGCAGCGGGCGTTCCCTCCCGAGACGTCGCATGCGTCAGCGGGGAGGTGGTGCGTGGTGCTGTGCGGTTATCGATCATGAGAGAGGACCTCGCGAAGACATCGCGGGCGGCAGGGTCTAGCCCCGATGACCACCAGTATACTTTCGTATTTTATTGTTGCTTTACTTCATTAAAAACGCATATATTTACGAATATTTACTTAACAGTTCCGATAATTAAACTTCTATGAGCGACATCGACGCATCGCGCCCCCACGTCGAACGCGACGTTGCACTTTGTTCAAGAAACGTCCGCCCATGCCAGAACCCCGCCCGCGCACGCGCCGTCGGCGGGCGGGGCCGGCCCGCGGGGGGGGGGGCCCCCCCCCCCCCCCCCCCCCCCCCGGGGGCCCGGGGGGACCCCCCCGCCGCGCGGGG
>CAIFEU010000028.1:7738-17186 GCA_903789505.1 uncultured Coriobacteriales bacterium | reverse complement strand
GGGGCGGGGCGTCCCATTCGTGTCGGACGACCCGCCCGCCCCCCGCCGCGCTCGGGGCAGCCGGGCTAGCCCCAGGCCTGCTCGTCGGCGGCGTTCTGGCCCGCCTGGCGGCCGAACGTCATCGCCTGCACGACCCCGCCGGTGTAGTACAGGCCCTCCTGCTCCGCGTACGAGCCGCAGCAGCTGCCGGCGGCGTACAGGCCGGGGATGGGGTCGCCCTGGGCGTCGAGCACGTGCGAGTCGACGTCGGTCGCGATGCCGCCGTAGGTGTTGTAGGGCACGCCGGTCTCGAGCAGCGCGTAGAACGGCGCGGTCTCGATGCGGATGGTCCCGTCCATCACCTTGCCGAAGTCCTCGTCCGTGCCCTCGTCGACGAAGCCGTTGTAGCGTTCGACCTCGGCTGCCAGCGTCTCGGCGTCGACGTTCATGCCGGCCGCGAGCTCCTCGAGCGTATCCGCCTTGACGACGGTCATGCCGTTGGAGTCGTTGACGGTCGAGACCTCGTTGTCGTCGAACAGGTGCGTGTTCTGCGCGCCCGTGGCGTCGACGACCCACCACGCCTTGCGCCCGGGCTGCAGCGACATCTCGTACGCGGAGAACGAGTACCCGATGCTCTCGGCGGCGTAGCGCTTGCCCTCGAGGTTGATGAATATGCCCGGCACCTGCGGCTTCGTGATGCCGCAGTAGAACCAGGAGCCCATCATCTTCTGCGAGTAGGAGCCGTCCTCGACCGGCGCCCAGCGCAGCCCGGCGTCGAGGTCGCGCAGCTGGCCGCCGATGTCGAGCACCATCTTGTGTCCGTCGCCGCACGCCCCCGCCGAGCAGCCGTAGTTCTGCGTGAGCATCTCGGGGTACTGGGTCGTGACCATCCACGCCTCGCGCATGAAGCTGCCGCTGGCCATCACGACCGCCTTGCGCGCCTTGGCGGTGACGCGCGAGCCGTCGGCCATCGTCGCCTCGATGCCGACCACGCGGCCGTCGGCGTTCGTGACCAGGCGAGAGACGCGCGCCTCATAGACGATCTGGACTCCCATGGACGTCGCGAGCGGGACGAGCTGGGGGATGATGCGCGTGTCGGTGGCGCGCCAGTTGCGCGGCGACACGGTCTCCCACTTGGGCTGCGGGTCCCAGGAGCTGTCCTCGAACGTCGTCCAGACGACGCCGGCGGTGTCCTGGAGCCACTGGAACGTGTCGGGGCACAGCTCGATCTCGCGGCGCGTCAGGACGCGCTCCCCCGAATACTGCTCGCCGGTGCGGTAATAGCGCGTGTTCCAGACCGAGCTGTTCTCCCAGTCACGCATGTAGCTGTCGACGCTGTCTTGCTGCCCGCTGTCGGCGAGCGTGCGCTCGGGCCAGGCGCCGCACATCTCGCATGCGCACAGGACGGTGTCGCCCTCCTCGGTCGGCTGCTTCTCGAAGATGATCGCAGTCGAGCCCTTCTCCGCGGCGGCTATCGCGGCCATGTAGCCCGCCCCGCCGGCGCCGACGCAGACCACGTCGGCCTCGTAGTCCCATGTAGCGGGCAGCGAGGCGGCGCCCGCGCCCGCCGACGAGGGGGCAGCCGAGGCCATGCGCGAGCCCACCGCCAGCCCGGCGGCACCGAGCGTCGCGGCGCCCGCGCCCAGGAAGCGCCTCCTCGTGAGGTCCGCTGCCTGAGAGACGCTGCCGTGCGGCGAGGGTGCGTTCGACGCGCTGTTCCGAGACTGAGCCATGATGAGTGCCTCCTCATGCCGGGCCTCGCCCGTATGCCGGGACCGCAAGCGGCACCAGCAAGGCCGCGGCGACCCCATAACGCCGCGACCCGTCCGACGGGCAAGGCCATCCGAATGCGTTTCGCCCCTGCAGGAGGTGGCACCATTGTTCGCCCGAAGCGAGTTATTATCAATATCGCAATATCTGATACTTAACTATCACCGACTGATAGGAGCGCGACATGGCCCGGGAGAATCGGGGGAGCGCGGGAGCGGCGCCGGGGGGCGCGGCGTTCGAGGCGGTGCGCGACCTGATGTCCGACGACCGCTTCATCGCCCTGCGCAGGAAGGCGGACCAGGGCATCTTCCTCTGGCCCGACATGCGCCGCGAGCGCATGCCGGAGGGCTATTCCGACGAGCAGGCCTGGGAGCTGCTCACGCTCGTGCGCCGCCAGACGGCCGTGCAGCTGCCCTGGAACGCCTTCTGCACCAAGAAGCGCAACGGCCGCTCGTGGTTCTCCAACTCGAGGGCGCTCACCGAGCGACTCGCGCGCCTCGACGCCACGATGGCGGACGGCGCGGCCCTCTCCGCCTCTCTGCTGAGGCACCGCGGCGCCGTCGAGGTCCAGGCATGGGGCGGGCGCGACGTCGAGGCCGCCCTCGCCGCGGACGGGGCGGTCGGCAGCGCCCCCGGCGAGCGTGAGGCGCTGCTCGGCAACCTGGCGGGCGTGCTTGCCGAATCCGACGCCTACGCCGCCTCGCCGCTCACCCCCGCCACGGTCCGCGACATCCACCAGCGGCTCGCGCGCGGCACGGAGGGCCTGCAGCTCGCGCCCGGCAGGCGGTTCGTCAGCATCGACCCCACGACCCGCTACGACGAGCGGGACTACACGCTGCACGTCATCTGCCAGATGGCCAGCGGCGAGCTCTCCGGCCGGGAGTTCCACCCCGCCCTGCGCGTCATCAACATCTGCTGGCTCATGCTGTCGGCGCGGCCGTTCCCGTCCCTGAACGCGCTGACCGAACTCGCGGTCAGGCGCGTCTGCCTGAGACGACTCGGGTTCCAGGCGCTCTCGCTCGTGCCCCTGCTGCGCATGAACCTCGACTGGGCGAGCGGGACGCGCCCCATCCAGCGCGGCTTCTCCGAGTTCATGGACGACGTCGACCACTACTTCTGCGACTACACGCCGTTCTTCCTGCTCACGCTCGAGATGATGCTGGAGGGCGTCGACGGGCTGGAGAAGACGGTGGAGGACCTCGAGCGGCGCGAGGCGGACATCGACGACGCCCTCATCGACGCGCACCTGAACCATCGGCAGCGCGCGATCGTGCTCAACGCGATCAACGAACCCGACCGGCCGCAGCGGATCGACGCCCACCGCAAGCTCTACCGCGTCGCCTACGCCACGGCGCGCAAGGACTTCCTTGACCTCGTAGAGGCGGGCTACCTGCGACAGGCTGTGGAGGGGCGCGCGTTCTCGTTCTATCCGAGCAGGCGCCTGGTCGACTCGCTCAAGGGCGCGTGACGCCCCTCGGCGGGCGATAGCGCCTCACGTGCCGCGCTCGCGGGCGAGCGCCCCGTCCCCGGACGCCACCCCGCCCGCGCCGGGCGCCCCGTCCCCCGCAAACGCGAGGGCGCCGCGGCCAGGCAGAGGGTCCCAGCGGACCCCCGCCCGGTCGCGGCGCCCTTCCCGCGCCCTTCACGCATGCCCCGCCCCCACGGGCGAGCGTCGCGCGGGGGCGGGGCAATCGATGCAGGTCAGCCTAGTCGGCGTTGGCGGACGCGGCTGCCGCCTTGGCTGCCTCCCAGGCCGCCAGGGTCTGCTGCGTGCCGTCCTCCCAGTTCAGGACCGAGTCCTGCTCGGAGAAGATCTCGTCGCCGTACCAGTTGTCGGCGACGGTGCCGCCCAGGTTCTCCTCGACGATCGTGCGCGCGGCCTTGCTGCCGCTGAAGACGGCGACCGACTGGCACAGGCCGGTGTGATAGACCTCGTCGTTGAAGCCCGAGATCGCGATGCCGCCGGCGTACAGGCCCTTGATCGGCACGTACGCGGGGTCGCACACCTGGCACTTGTTGTTGACGCGGATGCCGTTGTTGGTGTTGACCAGGAAGCTCTTGAGCTTGAAGGCGTAGTAGGGGCCGTCACCGACCGGCACCATCCACTCGGCCGGCTTCAGGTACACCGAGTCGCCGGTGCCCGCGGCGCAGTCGGCGTCGTACTGCTGGATCGTGGAGACGAACGCGTCGGTGGGCACGCCGATCTTCTCGGCGAGCTCCTCGAGCGTGTCGGCCTGGAACACGTTCTCGTTGGAGCCCAGGTACTTGGCGAGCTCGGTGTCGGGGTCCCACTCGTCGAACGGCATCTCGGGCTGGCCGTAGAAGCCCAGGTACATCCACTGGCCGTGGGCACGGAACAGGTCCATGAGGTCGCTGCCGACGATCGAGAACACCTCGCCCTGCGACTCGACCATCTTGGAGTAGTGGACGAGGAACATGATGTCGTCGTTGGTGATGTGGTCGGCGTCCTCACGCGTGAAGCGCAGGCCGTTCTGGTTCACGAACACGCAGGTGGGGTTGCAGGAGACCGACGCGTTGAGGATCGACTGGAAGCTGAAGCCCGGGACGTAGCCCATCATCGAGGACAGGGCGATCGTCTTGCAGATCCCGTGCGCGGTCTGCTCGGCCATCAGGTGGCCGTCGCCGTAGTGGCCCTGGTCGAGCGCCTCGAGCTTGCTCATGTCCTGGCCGGAGTAGGCGCGCAGCAGGTCGAGGTTGTTCGACATGCCGCCCGTGCCCATGTAGAAGGCCTTGACGTTGACGTTGGTGTAGTTGTTGTCGGCGTCGCGGATCTGGACGCCGGTGACCGTGTGGTCATCCTCGAGCAGCAGCGCCGTCGCGCGGACGTTGTTGCGGATCTCGATGTTCTTGTAGGCGTCCTCGCTGCCGATGCGGTCGAGCAGGTTGGTGATCGTCTTGCTGCCGTTGCCGCCCTCGTACTTGGGGTGGTTCGCCTCGCCGTTGACCGGCAGCGCCTGCTTGAGGAACAGCCAGGCCGAGTTCATGCCCTGGTCGTACTCCTTCTGGGCGAGCAGCAGGCCGTCCTTGATGTAGTGGGAGTCGGCCGCGAGCACGTCACCGTCCTGCAGGGCCTTGGTCCACTCGACGCTCTCGGCGGGCAGGTCGCTCTGCTCGGCGTAGTTGGTGCCGCCGCCGCAGACGCCGCGCTGCTCGACGACCAGGATCTTGGCGTCGGGCGCCTGCTCGGCCGTGATCATCGCGCACATCAGGCCGCCGATGCCGCTTCCGGCGATCAGCAGGTCGACGGTCTCCTCGTTGGTCGCGTCGTGCACGATGCCGATCTCGTCGACGTTGGGGAAGGTCGTGTAGCGCGTGCCCGGGCCCGCCTCCTCGGCGGTCGTGACGTTGCCGGGCAGGATGTCGGACGTGTCGCCGTCAGCCGAGGCGGAGGCGTCCTTCGCGGAGGAGGAGGCGGACTTGCCGTCCTTCGCCGAGCTCTCCGCGGCCATGGCGCGGCCGCCCCTCATCGCGCTCGCCGCCGCACCGGCGACCAGCCCGCCAGCGGCGCTGCCCAGCATCTGCCGACGGCGCACGCCCCCCGCCCCCGCCTGCGTGCCCATGCCCGCGTTCCTGAGTTCCTCGTTCAAGTCGAACCCCGCCTTCCTTTCGCAATGGCGCCGTGGCGCCGCCACCTTCTTGCCGCTTGCGCCGCGCGGCTCTGCGCCGCCGGCATCGCGTCGATTCGAACGGTATGCGAGCGGCGGGATTCTGAAAGACTATTTCGGAGCCTATTCTTGGGCGATTTGCTAGTCTCGTCTGTGAGACTATCTTTCTACGCACCGGCCTCGCGCCGGCGACCCGGCGCCCCTTCGGCGCCGTTTGTCAAGCATACGCAGCCCGCCGCACCGCGCGGGCACGCCCCGCAGGCGGCGCCGAGGCGCCCTGCCCCGCGGGCGGGCGCGGTCTGCGGCGGGCAGGCAGGCGGAGGCACGATGGCAGAGCACACCGGACGGCAGGCACGCACCCGCGACGGGGCGGGGGACGGCGACAAGGGCCGACCCGCCGCGCCCGGCGTTCCCGCCAGCCCCTCCGGCAAGGCGACGGGCCCCGACTCCGGCAAGAGCACGGGAGGGGACGCGATGCCGGCGGGGTGGGCGCGGCTGCTCGGCTTCGGCCTGTACCTCGCGTGGGGGTCGCTGATCGTGCCGTTCGAGAAGGGCTACGGCGTCGCGGGCTTCTCCTCGCCCATCGGCAGGCTATGCGTCTTCACCGCGGTGAGCGCGGCGCTGCTGGTCGCGGTGGCCTGGCGCACGCATCGCACCGGCCGCGCGCCCTGGGGGTCGCAGCCGCGGGCGCTGACGCTGTTCGGCGCCTGCGCGGTGGCGACCCCCGCGCTCGAGCTGCTGAGCCTGGCGCTGCCCGCAGGCGGCGTGGTGCTCGACGAGGCGGCGCTGGTGCTGCGCGGCGTCGCCGACGCGGGCATCTTCCTGATGTGGAGCGCCCAGCTCGCGGGGCACCGGGCGCGCGTGGCGTGGACCGCATACGCGGGCTCCTACGTGCTCGCGCCCTGCGTCTGCCTGGGGGCCGAGGCGCTGGGGCAGGCGGCGGTCACCGTGGCCGTGTTCGCGCTGCCGGCGCTGAGCTGCCTGCTGCTCGCGACGTGCCGCGCCCTGCCGCGCGACGACTCCGCCCGCGAGCCCGGGGTCAGCTGGCGGTTCCCCTGGCGCCCCGTCATCCTGATGGCGTCCTTCACCTTTGCCACCTACCTCGCGCTGCACTTCGGCGGGGACCTTCAGACGGGCAGCCAGCTGGGGCAGCTCGCCATCTCGGCGGTGGTGCTGGCGGTCATGCTGCTGGCGTTCGACCGCTTCGACACCAGCGCGCTGTACAAGGTGTGCCCCGCACTGCTGGTCGCGGGGCTGCTGCTGTGCACGGTCCAGGGCGTGGCCGACCCGCTCGGCATGCGCGGGCTGCTGGTCAGCATGGGCTACGAGGGCTTCACGCTGTACACGTTCCTGGCGCTCAGCGCCATCTGCTACCGCTTCGGCGCGCCCTCCGAGTGGCTGTTCGGGATCACGCGCGCCGTGTGCCTGGTCACGGTCGTGCCCGGCTCGCTGCTGGGCGACTACCTCAACGGGCGCGCCGCCACCGCTGCGGGCTCGGCCGACGCCTGGGCGACGATCGCCCTGGTCATCGGCGGCGTGATCGTGGCGCTGGTGCTGCTGGCGATGCTGCTGATGGCGAGCAGGGCCTCCGCCGACACCTGGGGCATCCGCAGCGTGCGGCGCGCCGGGGCGGACGGCCAGCAGGCCGATGACGACGCGGCCCGCGCGACGACCCCCGCCTACCTGGAGGACCGCACGTACCGCTGCGCGCTGCTCGCGCGCCACTACGGGCTGACCCACCGCGAGGAGGAGGTGCTCTCGCTGCTGTCGCAGGGCAACTCGCTGCAGCAGGTCGAGGACACCCTGTGCATCGCCCACGGGACCCTGCGCGTGCACGTGCAGCACGTCTACGCCAAGCTCGGCGTGCACTCCTACGAGGAGGCGCGGGCCTTCGTGGACGACTGGCGGCCGTAGCGGTCCGAATCTTTCGATGAACCTCAGGACTTCTGATTCCGGAGTATTCCGAAGTTCGACACCCGCTCTAGGAGCGTGCTGAGGGGTTGCGCAGCTGCCAATCGATAGCGTGACTGTCGGTGTCTGCGCAATTCGCATAGGAGGAAGAGCTTCCCATTGCGCTCCTCCCACTGCCCCTTCTTCGCAAGTATATGGTACTAAAATATACCTAGACTAGTACTACAAAGGAGGTTGCCATGGCTTCTCGGACAGCAGAGGTGAAATCCTACGTCTCCCCAGAGGTGAAGGCGGCGGCGAGCGATGTGTATGCACGCTGGGGGATGAGCCTATCGGATGCGATAAACACGTTCCTGATCAAGTCCGTGGAAGTGGGCGGACTTCCCTTCAACATGAGGCCTGAGCCAAAGCCCGTCTACCGCGCCTCGACCGTGCTGCCCGCCGATCCCGCCTACGGGTCGAGCATCCTACCGGCCGACATGAATGACGATGAGGACGGGCTTTATGACCGGCTCGTCGACTAGCGGGCACGCGCTGCCGAAGCCCTGGGAAGTGTGGCTTGCGTATGTCAGATGTAAGGCATCAAAGCCGAACCCAAACCAAAAGCAGGTCAGAGGAAACATATCCTCTGGCCTGCGCATTTTCATGGTGCCCCGGGCGAATTCGAAAACGCCGCCCGCTTTAGGAGAGAGGGGTGGCGGTGCCCCCGCGTCATCCCCGTCACGCCGCCCCTCCCGCATGCCGCGAGCTCCCTGCGGGGCGCCCCGGCAGCGTCGCCAGGCCGCGCCGGGCGGATACTGGCAGGATGGGCACGGCGCCTACAGCGCCATCGTCACCAGACAGGCCACCAGGCACAGCACCGCGACGCCCGCCTGCTTGAAGAAGATCTGCGGGTTGCGCGTGCTCGCGGCGCCGTAGGCGGCCACCAGCACGACGTAGCCCATGAGGCACGCGAGCGCCGGCAGGCTGCGGGCGACGAGCGCGACCACGACGAGGACCGCGAGCAGGCCATTGTAGACGCCCTGGTTCTTGAAGAGCATGTCGACCGAGGGGCGCTCGAGCTCTCCCCTGTCCATGCCGAACGTCTTGGCCGTGAGGTCGGACGAGGTGGCGAACGTCTCTATATGCATGATGAAGAGGAACTCCGCCGCGACCAGCGCGGCGAGGACGT
Source organism: uncultured Coriobacteriales bacterium (assembly GCA_903789505.1). GTDB lineage: Bacteria > Actinomycetota > Coriobacteriia > Coriobacteriales > UMGS124 > CAIFEU01. The sequence continues at coordinate 8,729 of CAIFEU010000028.1, read as the reverse complement.
ACGTGAGCACGAGCATGGGCTGCCTCCCTTGCGTCCGATGCCGTCATGCGGGACTCTCCCGGGGCCCGCCCCGGCGCATTATCCCACGAATGCGGCTCGACTGTCGGCGGGGAGGGACGCCGCCGACGGAACGCGGGCGGCGGGAGTGCGAGCCCGCGCCTACGCCGCCTGGTCGATGAAGGAGACCGCCTCGTCGACCTGCTCCTCGGGCGCGATCGTCGCCGTGCCGTCGCCGCGCTGAGCGCCGTAGTCGCCGAACTGCGCGTGGTTGCCGCCGTCGATGACCAGCTCGCGCCAGCCGGAGGGCAGGTTCGCCTCGTCGCGCTCGTAGTTGTCGCGGTTGAGGACCCCGTCCTCGGTGCCGTAGGCGGAGTAGACCGCCAGGCCACTCTCGGTGAGGTCGTCGGTGGAGTAGGCGGCCAGCAGCACGAGGCCCGCGAGGCCATCGGGGTTCCCTGCGGCGAACGACGCCGCCATCGCGCCGCCCATGGAGTGTCCGCCGACGTACCAGCGTTCGACCTGCGGGTACTCGGCCATCACCGGGGTCGCGGCGTCGACGTCCAGGATCGCCAGGTCAAGGGGCATGCTCACGAGCACGCAGAACCACCCGCGGGCGGCGAGCTCGTGGCACAGCGGGGCATACGCCGCCGCGTCGACGTTCGCGCCCGGGTAGAACACCAGGCCGCGCGTCGCGGAGGGGTCGTCGTCGGGGCCGGCGAACACCGCGTAGCCCTCGGCGGACGTCGACACCGTCACCGCGTCGTCGCTGGCGAGCGCCGCCATGGCCGCCTCGCCCGCCCGGTATCGCCCCGCGTGGAAGACGGCGAGCGCGACCGCCACCACGACGATGAGCGCGACGACGACCGCGAGCAGGACCGCAAGCGCCCTGCGCAGCCTCCGTCGCGGCCGCACGTGCGCCGCGTCGCCCCCCGGTCCCCCCACAGCCGCCCCCGCGCGGCCCCCCGCCCCCGGCGAGCGCCCGGGCCCCCCC
>CAIFEU010000028.1:0-7728 GCA_903789505.1 uncultured Coriobacteriales bacterium | reverse complement strand
CCGACGTCCCCCTCCCTGCCGGCGCCGAACGCGCCGCCTGACCGTCCCCAGGATACCCCCAGTACGGGGGCGCGCCGAGGGCGCACGGCCACCGGGTGCGCGCCCGCGGCGCTCCGGCTCCCGCGTGCCGCATGGCATGAGGACCATGCGCGCGGGGGCGGACGCCACGGGCGTGTGAATTCTGCGCACCGGGCGCGCGGGGTTGCGTGCTGCCGGGGTCCTATGCAAAATGGCCACTTGGCTATTCCCGAAGATGCCCCTGGAATCCGAGGAGCGCGCCGAGAGCGCGCGACGCGGCAGACCGGAGGCGGAGGGAACTCTGGAGAATCTCTTAAATGAGTGCCGAAGGTGCAAGGCCACCCGCACGCGACGACGCCACGAGAGGCGTCGGGCGCACGGCGGGGCGCCACCGCGACCGGCGAGGTCGGGGGCGGCGCGGGGCCGAATCTCTCAGGCAAACGGACAGAGACGACATGCCAGCCACATGTTTCAGCCATGGCGAGCGCGCCCGACCTGGGGCGCACCTCACGTGACCTTCTCCGGGACAGTCTCTATTCGCTGCGGGGGAGGGTTCACAACATGCAAGACGCTTTGCTCGGCATCGTCTCGGCCATCAACAGCTACCTGTCGAACTACATACTGATCGTGCTGCTGATCGGCGCGGGCATCTTCTTCTCGGTCAGGACCAGGTTCGTCCAGTTCCGCTGCTTCAGCGAGGGCTGGCACCGCGTGTTCGGCGGCTTCTCGCTCGCCGGCGGCAAGCACAAGAGCGGCATCAGCTCGTTCCAGGCGCTGGCCACCGCCGTCGCCGGCCAGGTCGGGACCGGCAACATCGTCGGCGCGTGCGGCGCCATCCTGATCGGCGGGCCCGGCGCGATCTTCTGGATGTGGATCATCGCGCTGCTCGGCATGGCCACCAACTACGCCGAGGCGGTCCTGGCGCAGAAGACCCGCGTCGTCGACCCCGACGGCACCGTCCACGGCGGGCCGGTCTACTACATCCGCACCGCGTTCAAGGGCGGGTTCGGCAAGTTCCTCGCCGGGTTCTTCTCGGTCGCGATCATCCTGGCGCTGGGCTTCATGGGCGCCATGGTGCAGTCCAACGCCATCGCGGGGACGATGAACAACGCGTTCGGCATCCCGGTGTGGGTCATGGGCATCATCATCGTGCTGCTCGCCGGTTTCGTCTTCATCGGCGGGCTGCAGCGCCTCGCATCGGTGACCGAGAAGGTCGTCCCGGTCATGGCCCTGCTCTACATCCTGGGCAGCCTGATTCTGCTCGTCCTCAACTTCAGGAACGTGCCGGCCGCCTTCGGGCTGATCTTCGAGTGCGCGTTCAACCCGCAGGCCGAGTTCGCCGGCGTGGGCTTCGGCATCTTCGCCGCGATGACCCAAGGCGCCAAGCGCGGCCTGTTCTCCAACGAGGCGGGCATGGGCTCCACCCCGCACGCCCACGCGATGGCCAACGTCAAGGACCCGCACGACCAGGGCGTCGTCGCGATGCTCGGCGTGTTCATCGACACGATCATCGTCGTCTCGATGACCGCGCTGGTCGTCATCAGCGTGCTGTACGTCGGCGACGGGCAGCTCGCGCAGGCCTACGCCGGAATCGCCGCCGGCGCCGGCGCCGACCCCAGCGTCGTCGCGGCCGGCGTCGGGCTGGACAAGAACAACATGGCGCAGGTCGCCTTCGGCGCGTTCTTCGGCGAGGGCTTCGGCAACGCGTTCGTGGCCATCTGCCTGCTGCTGTTCGCGTTCTCCACGATCCTGTCGTGGAACCTGTACGCCAAGATCAACGTGCAGTACCTGTTCAAGAATCACAGCAAGGGCGCCGTCACCGTGTTCTCGGTGATCGCGCTGGTGTTCCTCTTCCTGGGCTCCGTCGCCTCCAACGACCTGGTGTGGGAGCTCACCGACATGTTCAACAACCTGATGGTGATCCCCAACGTCATCGGCCTGGTGGCGCTGTCGGGCGTCGTGGCGCAGGTGGCAAGGTCCCACCACCACGGCGAGCGCATCGACGACGAGCCCCCGCTGGAGCCCGTCCTCGACGAGGCCCGCGAGGAGTCCGCGCGGGCATAGGGCGTGACCGCCTCCCGGGACGCGAGCCAGGGAGACGGGGAACGCAGGCGAACGAAGCGTGAACGAGCGCGCCGCTGGGCGCGAAGACGAGGGGACGGCGGGCCGGCGAGGGCGGGTCCGTCGTCCCCTCGCGCGTTGCGGCGATCGATTGGCGAGAGGCGACCGCGCGCGGCGTGCGGGCCGGGCGGCCCCTCATCCCGCGGCGTCCCCGGGCAACGGGCGCTCCCCGCGGCGGCGGGGCCGTGCCTCACGACGCGCCGCGGCCGACGGCCACGCCGCCAGGCGCGCGAAAATTGTCATCAGAGCACTGACTAGTCCTCGTGCGCGGCAATCATAGCCGCGTTGCCGATGGCGGCGGTGCCCGGGGACTAGCGCTGACTTTCTGGAGACTACACGCCCCTGAGCTGTGACGCAGCAAGGCCGGCACGCCCCCACGGGAGCCGCGCCCCTCCCGCACGGCAGGCGCCTCCCCGGCGGCGCCCAACCGCACGATAAGTGACTTTTCACACATATGCGCTCCAAAAATCATACTCGTACGGCGAATTTTCATTCTTACGAGGAGACGGGCGCACCCCTAGAATCCACCGATGTCTGCAAGCTGGGAGGATTCGTCCCCCAAGCCAGCTACCAGCACAGATGTCGCTTTAGAGCCCCCGGATAACCCAGATGGCGAAGCTCGCGCGCCGCTTCGGGCTCGTGGCGCGCACTGCCCAGTCGAGATGCCGGGCAGGGGGCGACAGAAGGCAGGGCGCTGGGCGAGGCGCGGGGCAGGGGACCCGGCGCGCGGGCATCGATCGCGAGCATCAAACCAAGGCGAAAGGCGGACAACACATGCAAGTAACCAGACGTACCGCATCCAAGCTCGGCTTGGGACTCGTCGCGGCGACCGCGTTCGGCGGGGCGCTGGCCTCGAGCGACCTTGGGACGGGCACCGCCAGAGCGTACGCCCAGGAGGCCGCCGCCACCGACGCGGCGACGAGCGACGTCAAGTGGCCCGACCCGCAGGAGATCCTCTCCACCAAGACCTTCGCGGCTGACGGCTCCGTGGCGACACAGCAGATCCTCGCGAGCGCCAAGGGTACCTACAACGTGCTGCCCCTGTGGATGGGCCTCGCCGACACCGTGTGCGACTCCCCGTCCGGCATGAACGGCTCGACCGACCTCAGCGCCGACACGTTCCGCACGTCGGGCCTGTTCGGCACCTACGCCAGCCCGGCCAACGCCGAGCCCAACCCGTACATGTCGAACCTGTTCTACAGCTACGTCGACCCGTCCGCCGGCCTGTCGGCGGTCAACCGCGACGAGATCGCGCTGGTGTGCTCCGGCCAGCCCACCGCCGCCGACACCACGGTCGCGATCGGCGGCACGTCCAACTCGCTGTACTATCGCCCCGACCTCGTGATCGGCGGCAACCAGGCCGGTGACACCAGCACGGGCGCGGCCGCCTACGTCGCCCTGGTGCAGGCCATCAACGACGGCTCGATCGGCGAGGACAACTACGTCGAGGGCGACGAGACCTACAACCCCTACCTGATGGACGGCTGGAACTCCTTCGCGGGCAACGGCGGCTACCAGGGCACCGTGCGCGGCACCGAGGCGATGCTGTACAACATCGCCGACGTCGTCGACGCGCTCAAGGCCGACGACCCCACCAAGGTCACCGCGTACGGCGACGACGCGCGCGGCATGGCCGAGACGTTCGAGAACGCGTTCCTGGGAGCCCAGGCAGAGGTCCTGAAGATGATCGAGGAGGGCACGGTCGCTCGCCGCACGATCGCCTGCGTGACCTCGGTCGACGCCGACACGCAGACCGCCCAGATCGCCTACTCCGACCCGAGCGTCCAGCTGGGCAACGAGAACGTCTCCTCGGGCTACGCCCCGCAGTACGCGCTGCAGGACATCACCGACAACCTCGCCTGGGTGCTCTCCGGCGGCGCCACCCCGACCGACACGGCCGAGGGCCCCGCGGCCTCCGCTGACGGCGCGGGCGCCGCTGGCGGCCGAGGCGGCCAGGGTGGTGGCCAGGGCGGTCAGGGCGGTGGCGCCGGCGCCGCTGCCGCCTCGTCCGACGCGGCCACCTACGAGGAGCAGCCCATCACCGACCCGCAGGGCGCCGCTGGCCAGGCGCTGAGCGGCACGGTCGTCAGCGGCGGCAGCGTCAGCACCGCCCCCGGCGGCACGATCACGATCAGCCTCGCCGAGCTCGCCCAGGCGGACGTGGCGATCTACACCGCGCAGAACACCTCGAGCGTGGCCGAGTCCGACGTCGAGGCCGCCTTCGCGGCGGCGGGCGCGGTGCCCCCGCTGGGCATCTACGTCAACCCCACCAACGTGGGCACCGGCAACTACGACGCCGACAAGTCTCTGTTCACGCTCAGCTGGATCGGTTCGGTCTACCCCGAGCTCGCCTACGCCACCGACATGGTCGCGTACTTCTACAGCCAGATCGCGCACGTCAGCGACGACTACCTGGCCAACGTCATCGCGCTGAACTGCGCGAGCATGACGCTGGTCGGCGACGACACCCTGCAGCACGACAACGCGTACTACCAGCAGCGCGTCGCCGGCGTCCAGCAGGTCATCGACGAGGGCGTCGAGTACCTGGTCGCCAACCTCGACGCGATCGTCGCCGAGCACGTCAACCTCGCGCCCGTCGTCGACAGCGACGGCGTCGTCCGCAACACCAGCCTGGGCCTGTAGGCCCCGGCACACCGGCGGGTCGCCTCGGCCGCCCCCCCGGCCCCCCCCCCACAAACCCGGCCCCCCCCCCCCCCGGGGGGCGCCCCCCCCCAAACCCCCCCGGGATGGCGCGAGCCGACCTGCAGGGGCCGTCTCGCGCCATCCCGGGTGGGCGCCACCGCGCCCCCCACGCCCCCGGCCGTCGGCGTCCGGAGGCCCTCGCATCGCGCAGCAGCGACGCTGACAACACGACCGCGACGCGCAGGAGCGCGCCGCCGCACACGAAGGAGAACCTCATGAGCCTCGATGAGCATCGCGCAGGGCAGGGCCTCGTCACGCGCCGCCGGTTCGTCGCCGCCTCGGGCGCCGCGGTGGGCCTGGGCATCACCGCGGCGTCCGGCCTGGCGGGCGCGGCGTCGGCGCTGGCCGCCGGCTCCTCGGCCGCGTCCGACGCGCAGACCTTCACCGAGGGCGGGCTCAACTACACGGTCCTGGCGGACGACGACGGCGCCTCCTCGAGCGCCAGCGCCGATGCCGACGGCAAGGCGGGCGCGGCGTCCTCGGGCGCCGACGCGGGGACGCCGCGCGTCAGCGTGGGGTCGGGCGCCACGGTCAGGGGCGGGCAGGCCGGCGACGGCGCGCAGGACGCGACGGTCACCAGCGTCGAGATCCCGCAGAGCGTCACCCACGACGGCGTGACCTACCGCGTCACGCAGGTGGCGGCCTACGCCTTCCAGAGCTACCCGCTCGAGTCGGTCACGCTGCCCGAGGGCCTGGAGCGCATCGGCAAGTGCGCGTTCCAGTTCTGCCGCAGCCTGCGCCAGGTCGAGCTGCCCGCCTCCCTGCTGCGCATCGGCACCCTGGCGTTCTTCGCCTGCGGGTCGCTGGCCAGCGTGACCTTCGCCGAGGGCAGCGCCGTCACCGAGATCGCCGACGGCGCCTTCGCGATCCTCAAGACCTCCGCCAGCCTCGACAACGACGACCCCACCGCCTCGCTGGCATCGATCGAGCTGCCCGCCTCGCTCTCCAAGCTCGGGTCCTACGCGTTCGGCGAGTGCACCTCGCTGACCCGCATCGACCTGCCGACGCTGACCTCGACCGTCGAGCGCATCGGGCGCTACGCGTTCGAGAACGACGCGGCGCTTGCCGAGGTCACGTTCTCGGGCGGCGTCTCGGGCACGCAGACCACGCAGGCGGGCAACGAGTTCTCCGGCTGCACGGGCATCAAGACGGTCATCTACCACGAGAAGAAGTGGAACTCGAACAACGCGGGCATGAACCCCTCCACCACGCGCGGGGACTCCTCGACGGTGTTCGGCGGCAACTTCAGCTTCGGCACCAGCGCGTTCTCGGACTCCCCCGACGTGACCGAGTACTACACGGTGCGCCGCTACGCGAGCGCCGACGACGCCACGGCGGGCGTCGAGCCCACCGCGGTGGCGGTCGTCGCGGCGGGGACGCCGCTGCACGAGCTGTGCGCCGCCAGCTGCGAGCTGCTCGACGAGGGCACGCGCGACTGGGTCGGCGCCTCGCTTGCGTTCGAGGAGGGCGCGAGCGTCGCCGGCAACATCGCCGACTCGCTGGCGTGCTGGGACTGCGACCCGTCCGACCTGTCGCACGCGGGCATCGAGGTTAGCGCCGACGTGGACGACAACGACCTGCCGACGCTCACGACCTCCGACGTCGCGGGCGGCGCGGGCGGCGTCGACGCGACCGTGTGGAGCGCGGCGGGCGCCGAGCTCTCGCGCGGCACCGACTACGAGCTGGCCTTCGACGGCGGCGACCCCACCGCGGCGGGCACCTACACGCTGGTGGCGACCGGCACCGGATCCTACTCCGGCCAGACGAGCGCGCAGGTCAGCGTCGTGGACGCCGCGGCGACCTGGCAGCGCCTGTCGGCCGACGACTGGGACGGCGCGAGCAAGGCGGCCGCCGAGGCGAGCTTCGAGAACGCCTCGCTGGCGCAGACCCCCTGCGAGTGGGCGGTCGTGGCCGCCGGCGGGCGGGGCCATCTTTCCGACGACCTGTCCGCCGCCGCCCTGGCGGGGGCGCTGGGAGGGGTGCTCGTGCTGACCGACCCCGACGAGCTGTCGCAGAGCGCCTCCTACGAGATCAACCGCGTGGGCGCGACGACGGTCGTCGTCGTGGGCGACACCGACGCGGTCTCCCAGGACGTCGAGGACGCCCTGCAGGACATGTACGTGGTCGACAAGGTCTACCGCATCGCCGGGACGGGCAAGGCGGGGCAGGGCACCGACATGCGCGTGGTCTCGCTCGCCTCCTCGCTGAAGGCGAGCTGGGGGCGACACCTGCCTGGTCGCGAGCGCGTCTGACCCCGCCCCCGCGGTGGTGGCGGCGTCGTGGGCCTACGCCCAGGCGGCACCGATCGTGTGGGCGGGAGGGCTGAACGCGACCGCCTCCGACGGGGACTCCGCGGGCACCGACGCCGCCGGGCTGACCTCCGACGTCGCGGCGGCGCTGGCCAAGGCGGGGCTCTCCAACGCCATCCTGCTGGGCGGTGAGGACCTGGTGAGCTCGGGCGCCCAGTCGGCCCTCGAGGGCGCCGGCCTGAGCGTGGAACGCGTCGAGCAGGGCTCGGACCCGTCCCTGTGCGCCGCCGTGGCGCGCCGCGCGCTCGAGCTGGGCGCCGCGGCCGACGGCGCCGTCGTGGTGGACGCCACCGGCCACCCCGACCTGTGGGCGTGCGCCGCCGAGCTGGCGGGGCACGCGGGCGCGGTCACGCTCGACGCCGCCGACGCCGCCCAGGTGCTGCAGGGCCGCGCGGACGAGATGACGACGGGCTACGTGCTGGGGTCCTCCTCGGTGGTCGGCGACGACGTCCTCGCCGACCTCGAGGGGCTGGCGTAGGCCGGCGATGGCGGCGCGGGAGGCGCGGCCTGGGCTGGCCGGGAGACAATCGACGGGACGCGGCGCCGGGAGATGCGCAGAAGCTGAAGCCGAACACCT
>CAIFEU010000027.1 GCA_903789505.1 uncultured Coriobacteriales bacterium | reverse complement strand
GGCGCGGCGCATTGCTGCGCGATCGCCCGGCTGCGCGTTGGCCGTCCCGCTGCGGGGGGGGCCGGGGGGGCCCCCCCCCCCCCGGCATGGGCAACCCCCGGCACGGCCCCGGCCCCCCCGCCGCCCGGGGGGGTAACCCCGGGCGGGGGGGGGGTTCGAGATGCGGCGGGCTACGGGGGGGGGGCGCGGTCGCGGTGCTGCGAGGGCGCCCCCTTCTGTATCTCAGGAGATTATAGCCGGGACTCAATCTTCGCCATGGCCCCGATGGCCGTGCTGGATTGTCGTGCGTTTCCGGGCCGCGGAAGACAAAACGCGCGATGCGGGCGTGGCATCAGTGCGCCGACGTCCCTAGACTTCGCGGGCCGCCCAGTTGCCAGAGCGTATGGCGTACTGGATGTTCCAGGGGTCGGCGGCATCCCCCACCAGCCGTACGTCGGTCCCGTCCATGCTGGATAGCTCGTCGTACAAGCTTGTGTTGGCGAGCATGTCCATCGCTTCAATCACGGTGCCGCAGGCGAGCGTCACGTCAGCCGCGGAATCGCGTTCGACTGTTACCTTCCCGTCGCCGATGGACTTGAGGCTCGCCGTGGGCCAGACCCGAGTTCCGTGCGCGTACAGCATAGGGATGGTGAACTTGCGCGCCCAGATGGACTGGCCCTTGCTCAGCAGCTCGATGTCATCGGGCGTTACGATGTTGACGTGCTTGCCTTGCGCCATAAGCCAGACAGCGACATCGGTGGCCTGCGCGTTTCCGCCGACAATCGTGACCTCGCTGCCAATCTCCGCGCTAGCGACGTCGTCTATTGAGATAACGCTAGTCCCGGCGGTTCCCTGAAGGCCTAGGGAGTCGCGGATTCCGCCCGTTGCGATGATGACGACGTCGGGCGCCTGCTCGCGCACGAAGGCCGCGTCGACCTCCTTGCCGGTGACGACCGTGACTCCCTTGAGCTCGAGGTCACGCTGGCTCCATGCGATGTAGTCCTGCAGGTTCTGATGCGGCCCCTTGATCGCGCTTGCGAAGTTCATGAGGCCACCCAGGTAATCGTTTCTCTCGTAGAGCGTCACGTCGTAACCGCGCTGCGCCGCGATGCGCGCGGCTTCCATGCCGGCGGGGCCGGCACCCACCACCATGACTGTCTTCTCGCCGTCTCCTGGGTCAGGGTCGAATCCGCCAGGCAACCCCTTGTCCTGTCCCACGAAGTCGCGCACGGGGTCGAGGCGGCATGCGTAGTTCATGTCGCCGAACTGGCTTGAGAGCGGCACGGGATGCTCCCTGAAGGAGTCGTTCCAGCAGTGGCAGCAGCGCGTGCAGGGGCGGATTTCGTCGAAGCGGCCCTGCTTGAGCTTGTTTACGTACTCGTTGTCCACCGTCAGGGGACGGTTGACCATCAGGAAGTCCACCTTGCCGTCGGCTATTGCGGTGTCGATGAAGTCGGGCGCATGCGCGGGGTCGAGATAGGTTACGGTTCCGACGGGAATCGAGACTGCCTGCTTGTACTCTTTCGCGACGTCGAGCATGATGCCGCAGCCATCGTGGTTGGCGATTAGCTTGCCCTCAAAATGACGCGAGAAGTCGAACTGCGTCCCGAAGCTCGTCGTCCCGACGCATCCGGGGGTGTCGAAGAACAGGTCGCCGAGGAACTGTGTGGCGTGCTGCTCGACTGGTCCCAGCCTCACGTGCAGGCTCGCGACGCCCGCGGACTCGAGGAGCTTGGCAATCTCAACGCCGTCCTCCACGGTGTTGAATTCGGAGTTTGCCCCTAAATTTGCGTCGTTCTCCTCGACGCCGTTCATCAGCACCTGGATGGGCCAGTCTTGGCCGACCTCCTCGTGGACCGCCTGGATGACGCGCGTGATGAAGCGGGTGCGGTTCTCGTAGGTCTGTGCGCCATATTCATCATCGCGGTGGTTGCGAGAGCGAGAGAAGAACCACTGTGTCATGTTGTTTCCCGCGCAGTTGAGCTCCCAGGCATCGAACCCCCATGCCTTGAACTGCTTGCCGGCGGCTACGTACTTGTTGACCATCCAGTCGAGGTCGTCGGTCGTGAAGTTCGAGCAATCGTAGGCACCCTCGCCGCGCGTCACGATTTCGGTCATGAAGGCGGAACCCATCATGTCGGTCTGGGTGCCGCACTTTGCGCCCTCGGCATGGATGGCGTCGGTGAGGGCGAGGATGTCCTCGTCGGAGAACTCATCGATGTTGGCGTTGATGATGTTGGTGTAGGGCGTGAAGATGTGGGCGAAGTTCTCCACCCAGATCATCTCCGTGCCGCCCGCCGCGAGCCTGCGGTAATACTCGATGAACTTATCCCATCCACCGTTCTCGTAGTTCGACCCCGCCGCTGACTTTACGATGCGGTTGGAGAACTCGAGACCTCCCAGCTTCCAGGGCGAGAGCACGTGGCTCAGGTCGCCGGAGTTGGAGCGATAGTCATAGTCCTGCGGGTTGAGCTCGTCGCTGATGACCTGATAGACGTGGGACGAGTCGGCTGCTGATTCCTTATTGCTCGCGACGCCGGCCGCCGCCGAGTCTGACGAATCTGCCTTGGACGAACCCGGCTGCATGCTGCCTTCAGAGGCACGCGCCTGCACCGCCTGTCCCGTTCCCAGGGAGGCACCCGCCAGTGCCCCTGCCGCCGCAGCAGCCTTGATGAAGCCCCTTCTGTCCATCTCGGCGTGTTCGCGTTCCATGGTTCCCTCCATCTCTCTGGTTGGGGCGGACGGGATGCAATCCCCCCGCCTGCTCCGCCTGGCTTGCGTTTGCCTTTGAATCACCGGCAGCGGCCTTCTTCTTGCTATTTCTCGAGCGCTTCCCTGGCGGCGTTCTCGCCGGCGAGCTTTCCGAAGGTCAGCGCGGTGCCGAGCGATATTCCGGCGACGGTGACGGGGTACTCTACGAGGAAGCGCCCGCCCATGTTGTTGCCGGCAACGTACAGCCCGGGCACGACGCGGTCGTCGGCGGTCAGCGCGTGCAAGTCGAGGTCGCACTTGATTCCCCCGGGGCACACGAGCATTGAGGTTTGCTCGAACTTGGTGGCAGAGAACGGTGGCTTGTCGATGCGGAACATGCGGCGGCTGTCCTTGCCGAAGTCCTCGTCCTCGCCCTTGTCGCAGAGTTCGTTGTAGCGGTCGATTTGGGCGACAACGACGTCTGCGGACAACCCCATCTTCTCGGCGAGCTCCTCGATGGTGTCTGCCTGGCAGGTAATCCCCTGCTTGAAGTGCGCAGGGTCGCCGTTGAGGAACACGTCGTCGGTCACGTACCCGAGAAACACGGAGTCCATGATCCAGGGCTTCTTTGCCGCTTCCTCGTCGCTCAGGTAGTGGTTCACATAGCCATGGCCGGTTCCCTGCGCCTCGAGCTCGTCCCTCCAGTTGTCATCGACAATCTGCCAGGAGTAGCCCCCGGGCTGGCGCGAGAGCTGGTCTTGGATGTTCTGTCCCGGTACGTCCTCGTTCATGAAGCGCTCGCCCTGGCTGTTGAGCTGCAGGAACGCGTCGACTCCCAGGGGACCGCCCACGTGATGCGTCATCGGTGCGTACGGTCCCAGCTCCATCGAGGCGCCCGCCCAGATTGCCATGCGATGACCGTCTCCGGTGTTGGCGGGGTTGCCTTGGGAGTCCATGCGCGAGTAGAAGACGGTGAACTGGGAGGCTTGGGGTGCGTAGTAGGTGAGCATCTCCTTGTTTCCCGCCATGTCGCCGCAGGTCAGGATTACGGCCTTCGCATTGAATTTTGTGTAGTTGCCGTCGACATCATGGGCATACGCTCCTACGACGGCGCCGTCCGCGTCGGTGATGAGCTGCTCGGCGTACATCCCGTAGATGAACTGCGCGCCTGCCGCCTGCGCCTTGTCTACACAGTTCTGCATGACCCACTGCGAGCTGGGCAGCGTCATGAGCGTGCCGTGGAAGTAGGGGTAGTACTCCTCGTGATAGTCGTAGCCGTCGAGTGCCGGGAACATCTTGGGGCGGATGAAGATTTCCTGCGTGGGCTCGTCGACGGAGTTCTTGAGCAACTGGTAATCGACGCCGTCAATCGCCCAGTCGAACGCAGCTCCCGAGTTCTCGTACCAGTAGTTGAGCAGACGCGGGTTGGGGCGGTAGCACATGTCCTTCATGAGCTGCTTCACGATGACGTTCTTCGGCTCCCACTCAATCCCGAGCTGCTCCTGCAGCTTTGACCCGACGACGCCGAAGTCCTGCGAGGACGGGACGTAGCCGAGGTCGGCGCCCTTGTCGATGGCGATAACGTTAGCGCCTGCCTCCGCCGCCGCACGCGCGGCGGGGTTGCCTGAGGTTCCGGCGCCGATGACCAGGACGTCGCAGCTCATTTCATGAGCGATGCTGGTGGGCACTGCCGGAGGCTCGAGGAAGCTGGGCGTGTCTGTGAGGACGTCGAAGCTCTTCCCGCCCTCCGGACGCGCGTCGAGCGACGTCTCCGAGGCAGACGCCTCGTGCCTCGTGCCGAGCACCGTCGACGCGGCCCCTGCTGCCATGCCGGCTGTCGCAATCTTGACAAACCCACGCCGGTCGAAGCTTTCGCCCCTGTTTGCACTCATGCTCATGTTGAGTCCCCCTTCTCGTCAGTGCTCCTCTACTGCGTCACGAGGCCGCAGTCCTTGACTTGCGCCTGCCGTCGTGCGTGACACGATCGTGCAGCCAGATACGGTGCCCCCCTAACCTGACGATGGGGAACTTGGCCGGAGGGGCGTTGGGGCACCTACCTCAGATTTGGGTTCTTGCTATGGATGAGCAGCGGGCCTGATGCACATGGGACGAACCGCCGGCGTCCTGCTGACCGGCGCGGCAACCGCGCCCCTTAGCCCCGCCTGACCGGCGCGGCAACCGCAATGCAACCGCGCGCTACCGAGAGCTACCCATCGTGCTACCGCCCGGTAGCCAACGCGGTGGCGCCACCCTTCGCAGTCGTGCGCACGGTGGGCACCTGCTCTCCGACGCGGTGTGCCGGGGTGCGGCTGTGTAACCCTGCCGAACCCCGCGACGCGGCGCCATGGTGGTCGAAGCTCGAGCGCGTGCGGGCGGCGCTCCGGCCGACGCGGCGTGCCTGACGTGCCGGAATGGCGCGGGCGCGCGTGCGGAGCGCTGAGCTGCATGTTTCGAACGGGTTACAACATTAAACCGACAGAGGGGCTGCAACCGCCGCCAGCGCCGGATATGGTGGGGTCAGTCGTCGCGGCGGGAATGCGAGCCGGACCATGCACGGTGCGGGAACGGGACACAGTGCTGGCATGGGACGCGGTCCGCCGCGACGGAACCAAGGGGGCGTGCGGGAACGCACGCAACAATACAAGGGGGTTACACATGTTTGATCTTACTTCCTCTCGTCGCCAGTTCGTCAAGGGTGCCGGCGCCGCTGCCGCGGCGACGGTCGCGCTGGCGAGCATGCCTGCCATGGCGCACGCGGCCGACAGCAAGAAGGCCGACGCCTCCGCCGACGCGTCCGGCGTGAAGGACGGCACCTACGTCGGCAGCGCCCAGGGCAAGCACGACGTCGTCGAGGTCACCGTCACCGTGAGCGGCGGCAAGATCGCCGACGTCGAGATCACCAAGTGCAACGACACCGACGGCATCGTCGAGGCCGTCACCAACCGCCTGCCGCAGCTCGTCGTCGACACCCAGTCGCTGAACTACGACAACATCTCCGGCGCGACCGTCACCACGGCCGCATTCACGACCGCCATCGAGGACGCGCTCACGCAGGCGGGCTTCGACGTCTCGGCGCTGGAGAAGGGCGCCAAGGCCGAGGTCACCTTCGAGGACCCGGCATCCACCGACGCTGACGTCATCGTGCTGGGCGCTGGCGGCGCCGGCATGTGCGCGGCGCTGACCGCCTACGGCGAGGGCAAGTCGGTCATCATCCTCGAGAAGATGCCGGAGGTCGGCGGCAACACGATGCTGTCCGGCGGCGGCATGGCGGCGCCGTGCAACTGGCTGCAGGAGCAGGAGGGCATCGAGGACTCGCCCGAGCTCTTCGAGAGCGACGTCTTCGAGGGCGGCGACGAGAAGGGCGACCCCGACCTGGTGCACGTGCTGGCGCAGGGCGCGCTGGAGGGCGCCGAGTGGCTGCGTGACGAGCACAATGTCGAGTGGTCCGACCACCTGGTCTTTTTCGGCGGCCACTCGGTGAAGCGCTCGGTCGTGCCCGAGGGCGAGTCCGGCGCCAAGATCACCACGCCGCTCGAGAACGACTGCAAGGCCGCCAAGATCGCGATTGTGACCGACATGCGCGCGACCGACTTTGTGATGGACGACGACGGCGTGACGGTCAAGGCGGTCAAGGCCACGCGCACCGACGGCAAGGAGTTCGAGTTCACCGGCAAGGCGTTCGTGCTGGCGACGGGCGGCTTCGGCTCCAACGTCGAGATGCGCCTGAAGTACGACTCGACGCTCGGTGACAAGATCAAGTCGACCGACTCGGTGGGTACGACCGGCGACGGCATCACCATGGCCGAGAACATCGGCGCGGCATTCACCGGCATGGAGTACATCCAGACCTACCCGACCTGCGACCCGATCACCGGCGCCCTGCTCTACATCTACGACGAGCGCCTCTACGACCGCGGAATCCTCGTCAACAAGGAGGGCGACCGCTTCGTCGAGGAGCTGGAGCGCCGCGACGTCATCTCCAACGCTATCGTCTCGCAGACCGACAACTGCGCATGGCTGCTGTGGGACCAGGCGGGCGCCGACGAGACGCAGCTGCTGGTCAACCACAAGGGCGAGTACGACATGGGCGTCGCCAGCGGCGTGGTCGTGAAGGGCGACACGCTGGAGGAGGTCGCCGAGGCGGCCGGCATCGACCCCGACGAGTTCGCCAAGACGGTCGAGCACTGGAACGAGATGTGCGACGCCGGCTCCGACAGCGACTTCAACTACCGCTCGACGATGAACAAGTTCGAGACTGCACCGTACTACCTGGGTCGCTGCGTCCCGTCCGTCCACCACACGATGGGCGGCGTCCACTGCACGACCGACGCTCAGATGCAGAAGGAGGACGGCACCACGTTCACCAACCTGTTCGCTGCGGGCGAGGTCACGGGTGGCATCCACGGCACCAACCGCCTGGGCTCCGACGCCATCGCCGACCTCACGGTCTTCGGCCGCATTGCCGGCTCGAGCGCGGCGGGCGCCTGCTAGGAAGGGCGTCGAGCGCCTACGCTCGCCAGGTCGCGGCCGGCGCTGGGGAGACTCCGCGCGGCGGGGACTCACGGGGGCTGGCGCGCTAGGGTGCGCTGTCGGGCGCCATACATGCGAGGCCCAAGGGGCCGGTCACGACGCGTACGCGCGGTCGTGACCGGTCCTCTTGCGTGGGGGGATGCGTGCGCGCGTCCCGCACGGCGCCCTGCGGCTGCTACGCGCTGCCTCGCGGGGCCGGCACGGGGAGGATGCCGACCGCGCGGACCGCACCCCTGCGCCCGCGCGCCCCGTGCCCCGCGCGAGCTGCCCTCAAACGTACGAGGTTATCCGCGCTAACCGAGCCTGGGTTACCCGCGTTTTATACCTGCACAACCCCTTCTGCCAGGCACTTTCCCCTCCTAACATCCCGGACCAGAGGGACGGTGAGGAACACGCCTCGCCGTTGCAGCCTGAGGATTGGGCGCCTCGCTAGCCCGAGGGCCCGCCATGGATCCTTTGGGAGGGGATTCATATGAGACGCGAAAGAGGGAGGAAGTCCGGAGGAAGGCGCATGTCCGCACGCGGCGCGCGACGCCTCGCTGTCGCGGTGACGCTCGCCGCGGTGGTCGCAGTGGCGAGTGTGTTCGCATGGCAGATGGCATATGCCCCCGGCAACGAGCTGCTGTTCAACCGGCTTTGGTGGCTCGTGATCGTGACGCCGTTCCTGGGGCTGCTGCTGGCATCGGTGACCAAGCGCCACGATCCCGAGGTCGTGGGCGACCGGGTCCTGCGTCACGACGACCCTGCGATTCTCGAGCACTGGACCCACGCGTTCGGCACCGTGATCTTGCTGATCACAGGCATCGCGATGGGCTGCCTGTTCATCCCCAACCTGCTCTCGAAGACCGCCACGAACGCGATGATGAACGTCCACTTCGTCGGCGTCATCCTGTTCCTGTTTGGCACGTCGTACTGGCTCGGCAACGCGATTCAGTCGCCGCGCCGCGTGAAGGAGCACTTCCCCGACAAACATGTGATCGAGTACACCAAGCGCCATTACGGGCTGATGCTCGGCATCAAGAAGTTCACGATGCCGCCCGAGGCGAAGTACCTCGAGAGCGAGCGCGCCGCGTTCATCATGGCCGTGGGCGTCACCCTCGCGATGTTCCTCACGGGAATCGTCAAGGTCGCGGCGCACGTCGTGGACCTTCCTGACCCCCTCATGAACGTGACGACGTTCCTGCACGACCTGTTCGCCCTCGTCATGATCCTGTTCATCATCCCGCATATCTTCTTCGCGGTGTTCGCGCCGGGCAGCTTCCCGCTGTTCATCTCGATGATGACCGGCTACCTCGACCTCGAGCACGCCGAGAAGGACCATGCGGGCTGGCTCCAGGAGCTTGACGCCCAGGGTCGCGGCGTAAAGGCCGACCGAGCGCGGAACGCGGCGACGGGCGATGCCGGCGAGGGTCTCGCCGAGTCCGCGCACGAGGGCGCAGATACCCTTCGCGAGCCCGCGCCCGGCACGGCGGCGCCCGTCCTTGGGGTGGACGTCCGGTAGGTCGGAGGAGAACGCCTGGCGGGTCGGACGCTGCGGCGCCCGAGTCCGGCGGCGTCGGCGCCAGCGGGCATGCCCCGGCGTCCGCAGCCGCCCAGCCATCCGTCCGTCCGGCGCACCCGACCACGTCCAATCACATCACACGACACATAGGTGGCGATACGCATGACGAATTCACGCACCGACGGGGATGCCCCCGTCATGCCCCGGCGGGACTCGGAGCGGCAGGATCAGGCACGGCAGGACGCATGCGGGCGCGGCGGCGCAGGACGGGGCGCCGGCCGGGCGGCCGAAGGCCCGGGGGAGCCGCGCTCGTCGGTGACCAGGCGCGAGGTGATTGGGGGCATCGGCTTGGCGGGCGCCGGCGCCGTCGTGGGCGCCGCAGTCGCGGGCGCGCTGTCCGGCAACAACTCCGAGCGCGTGACCGGCAAGAAGTCCGACGGGTACCTGCTCGTCGACACCAAGAAGTGCGCCGGCTGCCGCACCTGTATGCTCGCCTGCTCGCTCGCGCACTACGGGCAGACCTCGCTGTCGCTGGCGCGCATCCAAGTCCGCAGCGACGCGTTCGCGACGTTCCCCGACGACATCGCGCAGAGCCAGTGCCACCAGTGCCCCTACCCCTCATGCGTCGCGGCGTGCCCGGTGGGCGCCATGCACATCGACGCGGGGACCGGCGTGCGCACCGTCGACGTGGACAAGTGCATCGGGTGCGAGCGCTGCATCGCCGCGTGCCCCTACACGCCCTCGCGCGTCCAGTGGAACCCGGTGGAGCGTCACGCGCAGAAGTGCGACCTGTGCCTGGACACCCCCTACTGGGACGAGGAAGGCGGGGCGCACGGCAAGCAGGCGTGCGTTGAGGCATGCCCCATGCAGGCGATAGCGTTCACCAGCGAGATGCCGGTGCAGGACGAGTCGGGCTACGAGGTCAACCTACGCAACGAGCACTACCTGTCGCTGGGGCTGCCCGCCGACGACGACGCGAAGGTCTGCGCGCTCCAGGCCCTCACGCAGTCCCGCATCGCGACGGCCGCCGCAAACCAGGAGGCCGCCGCGGCGACGGCGTCCTAGCCTCGCGGGGGCGACGGTCGCCCGCCCGACGCGGCGTTCGCGCCGTCCCCTCATGCTCACCCTCACTCGCTCTCGCGCGGCGCCGCTGCGCGCCTTAGGAGGAATCATGTCTGAATCTGGAAACGGATACGCAGGAAAGATCGCCGTGATCGACCTCACGCAGGGCAGCGTGAAGACGATCGACTCCGCCGACTATCAGAAGTTCGGCGGCGGCCACGGCATGAGCACGGCGCTGTACTTCAAGTACTGCGACGATTTCTCGGTCGACGCGCTCAACGCCGGCAACCCCCTGGTCATGTGCGCGTCGCCCTTCTCCGGCACGCTTGTGCCGGCGGCCTCGTCGCGCGTCGACGTGGCCTCCATCTCCCCCTACAGCTACCCCAAGCACTGGTTCCACCACTCGAGCCTGGGCGGGCGCATCGCCGGCGAGCTCAAGCTGGCGGGCTACGACGGTCTGGTGATCCTGGGCAAGGCCAGCGGGCACGTCTGGATTGACATCGTCGACGACAGCATCCAGATCCGCGACGCGGACGAGGACGGGCTGTGGGGCACCGACACCTGGGCATGCCAGCAGGCGATCTGGGAGATCAAGCGGGGCGGGAGCGCCGCGGGCACCTGGGAGAGCATCGATGGCAAACGTGACGGCGGGGCGAGCACGCAGAACCCCGCGATAGCCTGCATCGGGCCGGCGGGCGAGAACCTGTGCGCCGTCGCCGCGATCATGCACGACGCCGGGCACGCCGCCGGCCAGGGCGGCATGGGCGCGGTGATGGGGTCCAAGAACCTCAAGGCGATCAGCGTCTGGGGCACCGGGTCGGTGGAGGTTGCCGACCCCGCCGAGCTGCTCCGGCTGCGCCTGGAGGTGCAGAAGAAGTTCGGCTACAACGTCGACGACCCCGAAAACGAGGACCCCGTCCCCTCTGTTGCCATGTACAACTTCATGACGCACGCGCCGGCGAGCTCAGGCGTGGGATGGAACCCCGCCAACTGGCTCGCGCGCGCCGAGGGGTGCTACGGGTGCTTCCGCAACTGCCGCGCGACCTTCTCCGACACGGTCGGCAACCAGGCGGTGTGCTTCACCACGATCTTCTACGACGGCCAGGGCACGCAGGACTTCCTCAAGGCCGCCGACGTGCTGAACAAGTATGGCATCAATGGCTTCGAGAAGGGGCTAATCGACTATCCCTACGCACTGTACAAGCGTGGGCTGCTCGGCAAGGGCTGCTCTATCGAGTCGTCGATTGACTTCTCCAAGTATGGGACGATGGAGTTCTTCTACGAGCTGATGAACGCGATCGTGAACCGCCAGGACATCGGCGAGCAGCTCGCCGATGGCGTCGCCAGCGCCTGCGCCGCGTGGGGCCGCTGGGACGAGGACAGCTCGATCTCCGCAGAGGACGGCGGCATCGAACGCCCGCAGTATGGCTACGTCGCCCACTACGAGCCGCGCGTCTCCACCGACTGGGGCTTCGGCAGCGTGTTCACTGAGCGCGACCTCGACGACCATTCCTACAACCAGCTGTGCCACTGGATGCCGATGATGTGCCAGATGGTGGGGCGCGAGCCGCTGATGACCGCGCAGGAGACGGTTGAGGAGATGGCGAAGTCGACCGGCCTGGGCGACCCGATGTGCTGGAACTACGGCGAGGATGGGACCTACTCCGATGCCAACATGCGCGGAATCGAGTGGATCATCGACTACAACCGCTTCTGGGGCGGGTCGATGGGCTTCTGCGGGTTTACCTGGCCGATTCTGGCGAACACCAACTCGCTGACCGACCACACGGGCGCTACGGGCACCTACGAGCCGCTGTTCTACAAGGCGGTCACGGGGCAGGACCTGAGCTGGGAAGACAGCCTCGAACTCGGCCACGAGATCTACCTGATGGACCGCTGCATCTGGGTGCTGCAGGGTCGTGAGCGTGACGACGAGCAGTTCACCGACTACGTCTACGAGGTGCCGAGCGGCGACTTCATCCTGCCCGTCTACAAGGACGGCGAGTGGGTGTGGGACAACTGCGCCGGCCGCACGCTCGATCGCGACGAGTTCGACGCGTACAAGTCGCGCTTCTACCAGGCCGAGGGCTGCGACGCCCAGACCGGCTACCCCACCCAGTCGGAGCTGACGAGCCTGGGTCTGGACGACTTTGCCCAGGCCCTGAGCGCCGCAGGGAAGGTGGGCGAGTAGCGATGGGAGCGCAGGAGGCGGCGTCGGCACCTGCGCCGGCGGGCGGGTTTGCGGGGGCGTTAGCGGGTGAGGCGCGCGACCCCGAGGTGACGCGCGCTCTGGAGCTGGCGGAGTGCGTGGAGCTGCCGATGCCCGACGCGGCGTTCGCCCGACGGGCGACGGCAGAGCGGGGGTGGGATGGCCGGCTGGCTCTGGAGCGCATGACGCCGCACGTCACCCGCAAGGTCCTCGTGTACGACTTCCCCACGCTGGCGGGGTACCTGCTGGGCAACGAGGCGCTCACGGGCTCGCGAC
The DNA here is from genome assembly GCA_903789505.1 of uncultured Coriobacteriales bacterium. Taxonomy (GTDB): domain Bacteria; phylum Actinomycetota; class Coriobacteriia; order Coriobacteriales; family UMGS124; genus CAIFEU01. The sequence goes on along the minus strand of CAIFEU010000027.1, from coordinate 9,048 downwards.
TCTCCAAGGCGGCGATCGACAGCCCGGGGTTCGCGCTGACGTGCGTGGACATGGGCGCGCTGGTGAAATGGGTGCGCGACAGCATGGGCGACGCGGCGCTGGCGGACGCCCTGGCGAGCCTGGTGAGCCCGCGGTGGTGCTTCCGCGACCAGATGAGCGTCGCTCGCGTGCTGGTGAGGAGACGCTACGCGCAGTTCAGACGGGCGCTCGGCGAGGTCCCGCCGGACGAGGGAGAGGGAGGCAGCCCCGTCGCAGAATCCCGTGCGCCTGCTGCAGGGTCAGACGTGCCTGCCGTAGGGGCCGGCGTGCCTGCAGCGAGGCCCAGCGTGCTTGCGGGGCAGGCGGTCGCCGCTGGCTAGCCGCGGTCGGGCGCTTCCTGCCTGGATGCATCCCGTTCGGGCGCCTCACGCGCGACGAGTTCGAACAGCTCGTCGCGCGAGTGGACGCCCAGGGCCTGGTAGATGCCGTGGATGTGGGCCTTGACGGTGCCCTGTGCCACGACAAGATCCTGTGCGATCTGCCCTGCCGACTTGCCCTGCAGGAGCAGTGCGAGCACCTCCGCCCGGCGCCCCTGCAGGCCATGGGAGGCGCAGAATGCCTGCGGGTCGCGCGGTTCGAGGTCCGCTGGCGCGTTGGCGTGGGTGGACGACGCGGCGTTCCGCGTGCCGTCCCCGGCGCCGGTCGCATCCCACGCGGCATGTCCCGCGCCATCGGCGTCGGTGCTGGCCGATTCCGCATCGGGCGCCGCGAGGCTGACGTCGGTCTGGAGCAGCGAGGGGTTGGAGACGCTTGCGACCCCGCAGACGACGATTGCGACGCACGAGATTGCCAGCACCGGAAAGCCCGACCCGTAGGGGAACAGCGCCCTCAGCCCCTCGCTGGCGATTCCTCCCAGCAGCGACGCGGCGGTGAACGAGGCGCTGGCGATTGCGGCGACCGAGCAGACGTCCGCTCCCGACCCTCTCGCCATCCGAGACCCGACGGCAGCGAGCAGGACGAACGTCCCCGCATAGGCGACGTCGCAGAGCGCCACGCACACGGCGGGCGCGCCGTCGAACGGCATCCCGACGGCGAGCACGCCGGCGACCGCCGTCACAATCGTCCCGTAGAAGAGCCATCCGAGTGGCACGTGCTCGCAGAAGGCGACGACGCACAGCACGACGAGCGGGGCGACCGCTGCCCCCGCCGACGGTTGTTCCATGACCGACCCGTTCGCCAGCGACTTGACGGCCACCAGGCAGACGATTGACACGAACAGCGCGACGAGCGTGCGCAGGGGGATGTCGCCCCTCGCCCCCGTGCTGCTCGTCCCCGCGTTTCCCGCGTCGGCAGCCTCCGCCGCGTTCGGACGCCCTTCCGAGGGCATCGGCGTCAGGCGCGCCGACGCCCCTCGAGAAGACAGCCGTTCGTCATGCCCTCGCCAGACGAGCCGAGGCTCGCCCCCGTCGACCTCGACCTGTCCGCGGCTGACCTCCCAGCCCCGCCGTACCCCGGCATAGCTGAGCGCCACGCAGCACAGCAGGGCGACGTACAGGCCGGTCCCGTCCAGACGCCCCTCGAACCATATGAGCGCACCTGCCATCACGAGGTTGACGCACAGGGTGAATACCACCCTGACCGTGGGAAACAGCGACAGGTACTCGCACCACAGCACGAACGCGAGCGCCGTGCCGATCCCGCACGCGACGATGCCCGCGAGCGTCACCGGCCAGGGAGGCGCGGCCGAGAGCAGCGGCAGCCCAATCACGGCAGTGCCGGCGAGCAGCAGGCAGGTGGCGGTCGCCAGGGCACCGGGGCGGTCGAACAGCGTGCCGACGCACTTGCCCACGAACACCAAGGCAATCGACGCGACGAGCGCCGAGAGCAGGTATGCTTGGCATTCCGGGCGTCCCTGCCAGCTCAGCGAGAGCGGGTAGTGCCCCCAGGCAAAGATTGCCGAGAGGCACAGCACGTGCCACGGAATCGTCCACCTGAGAATGCGCTGCCTGACGATCGTGCTGGGTGCGTGTGGTCGCACGTCTGCCCGCCCTTCCATCGTTCCGTCTGACCTACGCCTGGCGGTCAGCCCCCGCAGAAGCCGCTGCCGGCATCGCCGTCGCTCCCGGCTTCGCCGCCGTCCTCGGCCGAGCTGTTGCTGCCGACCGCGTCGCTGTTGCCCGCCCCGCCGTCGCCCCCAACCGCGCCGGCATCGTCGTCGCTCTCGGTCTCGTCGTCGTAGAACGAATGGAACTCTCCCTGATAGCTGCCGCGCTCGGGGAATCCCCGCTCGATCAAGTCAACGACCCGGTGTGAGAAGCCGTAGCTCTTCAGCTGGGAGGCGGGGACCATGCGGACGTCGACGATGCCGTCGGTCGTGCGCGCGTCTCCCGTCTCGCCTACTCCGCTTGCGCGTCGATCCTCCCTCGTCGGCGGCTGCACGCCGCCGCCCAGCCTGCTCACCGCGAAGCTCACGTCGAGCATCTGGGCGCCGCGCGACCTGAAGCGGTCGCACACGTAGAGCAGGTCGCCCACCTCGATCGGGACGCCGGTCTCCTCGAGGAACTCGCGCCTCAGGCAATCCGCCAGCGTCTCGCCGCGCTCGAGCTTGCCACCTGGGAACGACCAGTGCCAGTGCGTCGCGTCGTAGCGCTGGCACTCGATGAGGACGAGCCCGCCCTCGACCAGGATGCCCGAGGCGCGCACCCGCGGGAACGAGGGCAACTGGGTTTCGCCTACCGCTCCGGCTGTCGCGTCGGGGGAGGGGGAGATGGCTTGAAGCGGCGCGTTCATCGAGAGACTTTCTGTAACGGTTCGTGCGTTCGGTCCTATCAACCATAGGCGAGCGCCGCCCCATGGGCGTGGAGGCGCCGTGATGGGAGGACGGACGGGTGGGGATATGCCCGCGCGGCTGCTACGCGCTGCCTCGCGGGGCCGGCACGGGGAGGATGCCGACCGCGCGGACCGCACCCCTGCGCCCCCGCGCCTCGACCGCGCCCGCAAGCATCCCTGCGGTGCCCGCCCGCGCGCCCCTATCGCTTGCTCGCCTGGCCCGCCGCCTGCGCGTCTGCGCCGGCTCCGGCGCCGATCAGCCCCGTCGGCGGAACGGGGCGACCGTGGTAGTAGCCCTGCGTGTAGTCGCTGCCGAGGCGGCGGGCGGCGCTCAGCTGCTCGGCGCTCTCCACGCCCTCCGTCACGACGGGCACGCCGATCTCGTGGCAGAGCTTGATGACGTTGGAGATGATGACCGTTCCCTTGTCCGCGAGGCCCGGGTCTTCCGAGGTGACGCCCCTCACGAACGCGGCGTCGAGCTTCACGCAGTCGACGACGTTTTCGCTCAGGACGCTCAGGGTGGAGCTTCCCGAGCCGAAGTCGTCCAGCCACACCGGGATGCCCGCCTCCCGCAGCGCGCGCACCTCCCGGCGGATCACCGGGCTCTCCGCCAGGGCGGATTCCGTGATTTCGAGCCTCAGGCGCCCTTGGGGGATCCCGTGGCGCCTGGCAATCTCCTCGACCTTGTCGAGGACGAAGCACGCCTCGAAGTCCGTTCGCGAGATGTTGACGGTGACGAAGGTCCCCTCGACGCCGACCTCCGGCGCGGGCACGTCGCATGTCAGCGTCGGGCCGTCCTGTGCCGACGTCCGGGCGTCCCGCGCCGGCGCGTGGGCGGGGGAGCGCATGAGCGCCTCCATGTCGCAGCAGACGCGCTCGACCATGTGCATGTCGAGCTTGTAGATGTCCTGCGACCGCTCCAGGATCGGGATGAACTGGTCCGGCGGGATGGGGCCGCGCTCCGGGTCGGTCCAGCGCGCGAGGGCCTCGTAGCCGCAGACCCCTCCCGTGGCAGAGTCCACGATTGGCTGGTAGCGGGGCATGATGTGCCCGTCGCGCAGGGCCGCCTCGAAGTTGCCGAGCACGAAGCCCTTCCAGCGCCTCTCGTCGTCCAGCTTGTCGTCGTACACACGCGAGAGGATCACGGTCTGGTCCCTGAGCGTGTCAGAGGCGTACTTCGCGTGGTCGATGGCGCTCTGCATCGGCACGGGGAGCTCCGCCGCGTCATGGACGTAGACGCCTGCGCGCAAAAAGACGCAGCCATGGGTGCGCGACGCCATCGCCTGCGTCTGCACGGTCTTGATGCGCAGTCCCACGTCGGGATGGGGGTACGGGCAGAAGACGATGAAGTGGTCCGTCTCGGAGTGGGCGAGCAGGCAGTCAGGGAAGGTCTTGCGGATGAGCCTTGCCACCTGGTCGAGTATCTGGTCGCCCGCCTTGTAGCCGAGCCGGTCGTTGACCTCCTTGAAGTTGTCGATGTCGAAGAACACCACCGTCCAGCTGGACTCGTTCAGCCCCTGCGACTCGATCTGCTGCAGCAGGCCGTTGAGGCCGGGTAGGTCGGCGGCGCGCTCGCCCTCCACCGGGGGCTCGACGGGGTGGCTTGCGCCGACCTCGCAGACGGCCCCGGCGGAAATTGCCTCCCTTGTTCCGTCGGTGCCCGCCCTGCCGCGCGCGCCTTGGACCGCCCCGATACCGTCCATGCTCGCGTCGACGGAGCAGGTGTCCCCGGCGTCGCTCTTTCCCGCACTTTCGACGGTGCCGGGGGCGGGTGTCGCTTGGGGCGCGGCCGCGTTGGGGGCGAGCCTCCCGTGGTTGATCCTCCCGCCCCCGCTCACCTTCACGCCGTACATGCAGCGATCCGCTATCCGCGCGCACGTTCGCAGCTCATCGAGCGTATGCGGGTGGCCGGTGCAGTAGCCGATGCTGATCGAGTGCGCGACCCTCTCGTCGGGGTTCTGGTCGATTACCGCCTGCACCCCTGCCAGCTTCCTCCGGAACGACTTCTCGTCGGTGTCGGTCGCAACGATGAAGAACTCGTCGCCGCCGTACCGGTAGCAGTGCTCGTTCGGCTGGTCGAAGATGCTCGCAATTGCCCTGCCAATCATCTTGAGGGATGCGTCGCCGGACTGGTGTCCGTACAGGTCGTTGACCGTCTTGAACCGGTCGAGGTCGAGCATCGCGATGCAGAGGTCGCGATTCAGGTAGTTTGTCGCGTCCTCCTCCATCGCCATACGGTTCGAGAGTCCCGCGAGCGCGTCGGTCCGACTGTCGCTGACGGCCTGGTCCCTGTCGAGCTCGACCTTTCTCCGATACGTGGCGTTGTCGGAGTACAGCGCCCACTTCTGATGGGCGGCGACGTTGCAGACGACGTAGAGGATGACGAGGTCATAGGAGTCCTGGAGGGTGATGGAATCGTTGACGAGCGCGAGGATAGCGACGCTCACGCCGACGCTCACCGCAGTGAGTATCAGGGCCTGCCTGGGCGTGTAGATCGGCAGGATGTAGACCATCAGGAGGATGAGCACGTACTCGAAGAAGAAGCTGCTGCCGCCCTGCGAGCTGAAGAAGGTCAGGCTCGCGAACGCGGTGTCTATGAGCAGCATGAAGACGAGAAAGAGGGGGCGCGGCGCCCTTCGCGACTTGTGCGGGGCAAGGGCGTATGCGAGGTAGGCAAAGCAGACGAGGTTGAAGGCGAGGCCGAACGCGTAGATGGTGAAGGCGCTGATTTGCGGGAGCGTCTCGCCTTGCGGCCAAGGGGCGCGCGTAGCGAACAGACCGACTGCCGAGAATAGGACGATGAGCAGGGCGAGGGCGAGGCAGGCCCAGGCGTTCATCTTCTCGGCTTCCTGCCTCAAGGTGATCTTTGAGCTGACGTTTACGACATTTCTTATCGTCTTGTGAAACGATAAGTAGTTGTCGAAAAAGTTTTTGACGTAAGCACCAATGCGCCCGACGTCGCCCCGCTTTCCCTTCACGCGTCCGCATCTCCCCGACCGATTCGTGCCACTGACCGATTTTGAGCAGAAGCATGATATATGCGACTGTTGACCAACATTATCTCACGCGTCGGAAAGACGAATCCCTGCATAGTCCGATTGGCTGCAAAAAGTTAAACGACATATACAGTTTATTGCGTCGAAAATACGCTGGTGAAGCGCACGGCGTTTGACAACCAGCGCAATGCCGGCTCGACATTGCCCCGAATGGACAACGAGGCGCGCGGTTGGCCGCGTTGCTTTCCGTAGGCTTACGCGCTCGCCTGGGCGCCTTCGCCCGTCCGCGCCTCCGCGGCCCCTGCGTCCGGCAGGCCAGGCCGGTCGGGGACGAACGCGCCGTGGCTGATTCCGTCGCCGCCACCGATCTTGACGTCATACATACGCCTGTCCGCAATGCGGGCGCAGGCGTGCAGCTCCTCCATCGTGCGCGGGCAGCCGGTGCAGTAGCCGATGCTGATCGACCGCGCCTCCCTCTTGCCCGCCCTGCTCCGCAGCGCCTCCTGCATCGCGGAGAGCTTGCGCCGGAAGACGTCGCCGTCGGTGTCGATGGCCACGACGAGGAACTCGTCGCCCCCGTATCGGTAGCAGTGCTCGTTCAGCTGGTCGAACAGCTCCTGTATCGTGCGCGCCGTCAGCCTGAGGGACTTGTCTCCGGCCTGGTGGCCGTACAGGTCGTTGATCGACTTGAACCTGTCGAGGTCGAGCATCGCGACGCAGAGGTCGTGGTACAGGAAGCCGGGCGCGTCCTCCCGCATCGCCGTGCGGTTTGCGAGCCCGGTGAGCCCGTCGGTGCGGCTGGCGTCGATCGCGCGCTCGCGGTCGAGGCGCAGCTTCTGGCGGTACGAGAAGTTGTCGGAGTGCATCTCCCACTTCTGACGGGCGGCGATGCCGCAGATGATGTAGAAGATGGCGAGGTCGTACGCGTCCTGCAGGGGCATGGGGTCGCGGCACACGAGCAGGGTGACGACGCACGTCGCGGCGCTCGTGGCGGTGATGACCAGAATCTGCAGGGGCGTGTAGATCGGCAGGATGTAGATCAGCAGCAGCACGAGCGCATACTCGAAGAACAGCCCGCTGCCCCGCTGGGAGCTGGACAGGGTCAGCGTGGCAAGCACGGTGTCCGTCAGCAGCATGAGCACGAGAAAGGCCTGCCGGGGGCGGCTGTGCTCCTTCGCCGACGCCAGCACGTACGACAGGTAGACGGAGCAGGGCAGGTTGAACGCGAACACGACCGTGTAGGCCACCGGTGCGCTGATCTTGGGCGACGTCCCTTCCTGCGGCAGGTCCCCGTACGTGGCGAGCATCTCGAGGAGCGAGAAGAGCGTAGCCAGCAGCGCCAGCGCGAGGCAAGAGCGCGCGTTGAGCTCCTCGACCTCCTCCTCGGGGGTCGCGACGGGGCGCTGCTTCTCGCGCGGTGTCAGGACGTGCCCGAACGACAGACCATTGTCGACGAAGCGCCTGATTGCGGCGCCGGCGCGGCGTGTGATCCCCTCGCGTCCGTGCACGGTGGCTCGCATCTCCCCGACAAAGCATGCCGCCAGCCCGTCCCCATGGGGCAGCGGCGAAAAGTGACCGTCGCTAACTATTATTGCACGCTTCTCGGGGGCGGACGGTCGCGTCGCCCCGATTGTGCCCGCGATGTCATGATGACGTTGGCGGCGATGGCGTGCGTGGCGGCGTCGATGCCGGTTGGCATGGCCCGATCGTGCGGGGGTGGGGGCAGGGTTGCGTGCATGCGGCGCGCAATGCAAGCGGGGCGGCCCTCCTGCTCCCGCTGGAGGACCGTCCCGCCGTCGCTACTGGCTCGCTTTTGGAGCCATGCTGACGCCTCGCCGCGCCGCCCCGCGTCCGGGGCGTGCGCCGAGGCGCCTTGCCGCCGTCCCTACTCGACCTTGGAGTCCAGGTCGCCGCACATGGCCTTGACCGAGAGGATGCCGAACGTGAACCCACGTCCGATGGAGCCGCCCGGCAGCGCGAGCGGGTACTCGTTGCCGTAGAAGGACCCGGCGACGTCGCCGCAGGCGTACAGGCCGTTGAAGGGCGTGTCGTCGTCGCGCAGCACGCGCAGGTCGTCGTTGATCTGCACGCCGCCCACCGAGGCGAGCACGCTCGGGACGCGCTTGATCGCGTAGAACGGCGGCTCCTTGATTGCGGTGTGGACGATGAAGTCGCTCCTCACGCCGAAGTCCTCGTCGACTCCCTTGTCGCACAGCTCGTTGTAGCGCTGCACCGTGGCGAGGAAGTTCTCCTTGTCGATGCCGTAAGCGTCCGCGAGGCCCTCGAGCGTGTCGGACTGGATGATGGCGCCCGATTCGATGAACTTCTGCCAGTTGCCCTCGGGGTCGGGATTCTCGCGCGAGTGGCTGTTGGCGTTCGGGAAGTAGTCCGCGTCCTCGAGGTCCTGCAGCCAGTTGGAGTCGCAGATCTGGAAGGCGACCTTCTCAGGCTGCTGCGCGACCTGCACGACGACCGACTGGTAGGAGACGTCCTCGTTGCCGAAGCGCTTGCCGTTGATGTTGACGCGCAGCCACGGGATGCCCGAGAACGGGGCGTCGCCCTCCGGAAGCCACGTCGGGTCGAAGTGCATCATGTACGCGTGCGGGGCGGGCGTGATCTTGGCGCCGATCCAGCTGCCCATCCTCACGCCGTCGCCGGTGTTGTTCGGGAAGCCGTGCAGGCTCTTGACGCCCAGCATGATGGGGGCGAAGCACTGCAGCATCTCCTCGTCGTCGGTCACGTCGCCGCAGGCGAGCAGCACGCCCTTGGAGGCGTTCACCTTGACGTAGTTGCCGTCGGCGTCCTGGCCGATGACGCCGGTCACCGTGTCGCCGGCCTTGTTGGTGACGAGCTGCACCGCGGGCGTGTCCCACAGCATCGTGGCACCGGCGTCCTCGGCCTTCTGCGCCATGAGCTTCAGCAGGTTGGCGAAGCCGGTGTAGCGCGTCTGGAAGTCGTTGCCCTCGTACCAGCCGATCGTCTGGCCCTTCTCGACGACCTTGGGCTCGATCTCGGTGGTCTGGTCGAGGATCCAGTCCATGACCTCACCGCCGCGCTCGATGAACATGCGCACCAGCGTGCCGTTCTCGCGGCCGTTGGTGTACTGCACGAAGTCCGAGAACAGCTGGCCGGTGTCGAAGGGCTCGCCGCCGGTGCCCAGGTACGCCTTGTTGTTGATCGCGTTGGCGCACCAGCCGTTGGAGATCGATTGGTCGCCCTTCTGGAGCACGACGGTGTTCAGGCC
>CAIFEU010000026.1:5096-21300 GCA_903789505.1 uncultured Coriobacteriales bacterium | reverse complement strand
CCATCCAATCGATCACGCGCTGGTCCCAGTCGTCGCCGCCCAGGTGGTTGTCGCCGGCGGTCGAGCAGACCTCGAAGACGCCGTCGCCCAGCTCGAGCACCGACACGTCGAACGTGCCGCCGCCCAGGTCGAACACGAGGACCTTTTCATCCTTGTTGGTCTTGTCGAGGCCGTAGGCCAGAGCCGCAGCCGTGGGCTCGTTGATGATGCGCATGACCTCGAGGCCGGCAATCTTGCCGGCGTCCTTGGTGGCCTGGCGCTGGGCGTCGTTGAAGTACGCAGGGACGGTGATGACGGCGTCGGTGACCTTCTCGCCCAGGTACTTCTCTGCATCAGCCTTGAGCTTCTGCAGAATCATCGCCGAAATCTCCTCGGGCGTGTAGTCATGCCCGCTGATGTCGACGGCGCAGCGGCCGTCCTTGCCCTGGTGAATGTCGTATGCGACGGTCTTGATCTCAGTGCCGACCTCGTTGAACGAGCGGCCCATGAAGCGCTTGATCGAGCTCACCGTGTTCTTGGGGTTCGTGACCGCCTGGTTCTTGGCCGGCTTGCCGACCACGCGCTCGCCGTCGGCGCGGAAGCCGACGACCGACGGGGTGGTGCGGTCGCCCTCCGCGTTCACGATGACGGTGGGCTCGCCACCCTCGAGAACGGCAACGCAGGAGTTGGTGGTACCCAGGTCGATGCCGATAACCTTGCTCATATGCGTACCTTCCTTTCATGGCCGAGCCGCGTGCGTCTTAGACCGCGACGCCGCCGAGCGTGGGGGCGCGCCCTTGCGGCGCCTTTGGCTCAGTCGCTCGTTTTTGTCTGACACACCTTATTACCACCTCGCGCGGGCTTTATACAAAATCTAAGTCTCTATGTATAAAGTTTTTTATCTTGCGGAGCATATGGCCGCTCTACCTGCAACGATGTGCCCTATCTAGCACTCTGGGCACCGTGCGGGAGCCCGCAAAAGGCGCGTTCGGGCGGGTTATGACGAAGCGACACAACCGTCGGGCGGCGATGCGAAGTCGTCCGCGGGGCGCCCGGAGAGGGAGCGTCGTGGACAAACCGTGGCCGGATGGTCGTTCGCCCATCTTCCCGTCCGTTTTCGCGTTCAGTACTTGCACGCCACGCGAATAATGCTACTTTATCGTCATCCTGCGGCCAGGCGACCGGCACGTATCCCGGACGCGTCGCGACGCACGCGGCCCCAGGGAGGAGAAAACGGAGAGTGGCCGTTCGCGGCCAAAAGTGAGGAGATCACCATGTCGCGTCCCGATATCGACACTGACGAGTGCACTGCCTGCGGCTCCTGCGTTGATGCCTGCCCCATGGGCGTCATCGAGATTGAGGACGAGGTCGCAACCGTCGTTGACGAGGACTCCTGCATCGCCTGCGGCTCCTGCGTCGACGCCTGCCCCTCCGGCGCCATCCTCGAGATCGTCGAGGACGAGTAGCGAGGACGGCCGCGGGGCTGTCGGGTATCCGTGCCGGCGCTCGCGCGCCGGGACCGCCCGGTTCTGCCGCCCCCGGCATGGGCGTGAGTCCGCGCCTGCAGCCAATGCTCTGATGACCGACGGGCCCGTCCGCCTTGAGAGGCGAGACGGGCCCGTTTCGTTCCCCGCCCTCACGCCGCACGAACGAGGCGCACGCGCGGGCATGCGAGCGTGCGGATAGGCGAGCGTGCGGGTAGGTGAGGAGGCGCTCCCTCTATGCGGGTTCCCCGAGGGGCGGGACGAGCTTGAGGCGATTCCACATCACGCGCTTGGAGGGAACGTCGTCAAGGGCGTCCTCGAACCCGCCCAGCGAGAGAGCGCGACGGCCCGCGAGCCACCTGACCTCGTGCGACGCCAGCCAGTCCGGCCGCTGGCCCCATGCGGAGCACAGCGCGCGCTCCGCCACCTCGTCCTCGGCGATCACCACCTCGGGATCCACCACCTCGATCGCCCAGGCGAGCGCCTCCGGGGCGGCAGGGGACCAGCCCCCCGGCCTCCCCTCCCCCGCGCTGGAAACGACCGTCGAGAGCGCCGCCCACTCGCCATCGCCGTACCCGAGCCGTCGAAACGAGGCGCGCAGCGCGTCGCCGTCAGCGCCGGCGAGCAGCGCCTCCCCCTCTCGCTCCCCCGCGGAGAGCTCGCCCTTCAGGACGCACACCGTCGCCATCGCCGACCCGCTCGAGGAGAAACCCCGACGCCGGACCTCGTCCACCTCCGCACGCAGGCGACGCTCGACGTCAATCGCCATGCGCTCGTACGCTCCCCGCACCGCAGGGTCCTCCGAGGCGTCCCGTCGGACCCCCTCCACGCTCCCGGGAGCGGACGCCTCCTGCGCTCCGGCGCGTCCCGAGATTCTGTCCTTGTCATCGGCGTCTGACATGCTCGACCTCCCTCTTGACCGTCATGGGCGAGTTGTCCCGGCGTGCGGCGTCCGTCCGTGCGCTCGCGAAGCACCGGGGCGCCGCCAGCGCCTTTCACGCGCAGCGCGGCAAGACCGCTCCCCCCGCGTCGCGCCACACCCATGCGCGTCCCTCGTTCTCTTTTATATATAAGCACGCGAATGCGCATGCGTCGCGAAGCGCGCGAGCACCATGGGCGGCACACTGCGACACGCAAGCTCGGCTCGGTTATCGAGGCGGGTCAGATGACCGTGGGCGCCCGCAACCCGCTCACAGTCACCTCGCGCCTGCCCAGAAGCCCCCCGCGCAGGCCGAGCTCGACGGTCGAGCCGTCGCGGGGGATGCGGGCGCGCCCCATGAACACGTCGCCCAGCTCGCCGGTGACCCGACTCGCCCCTCTGTCACGCAGCGCCTGCGCCGCGCGGTCGTCAATCAACCGAACAACCTGTTCGGGGGCGGCGCCTCAACACTGCGGCTGGTACATCTCGACGACGACGTCGTGCCTTCCGGACTTCTGCATGTATGCGCGCAGCTCGTCGCTGTAGGTGACGGAGACCGACATGGGATGGATCCTTTCGTAGGGACGCGCCCGCGCCCGGGACGTCGCGCTTCGCGAAAGACGGGTACGCAGGGATAGCCCCGCGAGCGGGACGGCGGCGCACCGTGATAGTCGGTCTCAAATCATAGCGCATTCGGGTGAATTGGGGCGCCGACAGCCAAAGGAGCAGCAGGGCATGCCGATGGTTCGCCGGGGGATGCACGCCATACCGTACAAGGGAAGGCCCCCGCCCTCCGCGTCGGGACCACGTCCCGTGGCGGAAAGGCGGAGGCCTTCGTCATCCTCCCGTCATATCGAGGTGAGGAGGCGAGCGCGGAACCCGCAATCGGCCTGCGCTGCCCCCGTCAGCCCCCTACGCGCTGGCCTGCGAGAGACAGTCCTCCACGGCGGTGAAGATGGCCTTGGAGGTCACGGAAGCGCCCGAGTAGGCGTCCACGCCGTCGGTTCCGTTGGCGGCCACGATCTCGGCCGGCAGGGTCTCGATGGCCTTGCCGCCCAGCGACGGGGTCTCGGAGTTGTCGCCCACCTCGACGCTGGCGATCTTGCCGCCCTCGATCGTGACGGTCACGGGCACGTCGCCGCCGATGCCCTTGGAGCTGGCGGTGTAGGTGCCGTCGGCGTAGGTGGCGCTGGAGGCGCTGGCGGAGCCGGCGGCCTCGGAGGCGGAGGAGGAGGCGGCGGTGGACTCGGCCTTCGCGGACGCGGCCTCGGAGGAGGTCCCGGCAGTCGACTTGGCGGAGTCAGCCGCGGCGGCAGCGGGCTCGCTGGTCGCGGAGGAGTCCGCCTGCTCGGAATCGACCACAGAGGAGACGCCAAGAATCTCGTCGGCCTCGTCGAGCAGCTCGTTGCCCTTGTCGATCAGCTGGTTGTAGAAATCAGGGTTGTGCGCGCCCTCGGAGTTCTCGGCAGCGGCGAGGTTCCAGTAGTAGCATGCCTCGCGCTGGATGGTCTGCAGGCGGCTGACCTGGTCCTCGGTCAGACCGTTGGCAAGGGCGGTGTCCATGTCGAACGTCTTGGTGGCGACGCCATCGACGTCCTTCTCCACGGAGACGACGTCCTCGAAGTTGAACACGAACTGCTCGGCACGCAGGCCCAGCAGGTGGGTACGGCCGTCGATGTCGTTCTGCAGGTCGGTGATCTCGGTCTTGAGGTCGCCGTGGCAGGCGTTGCACTGCTCGAGCAGCTCCTCGTTGTCGAGCGGGCTCTGCCAGTAGTGGCTGGTGTACGTGGTGCCGTCATCGGCGGTCTGCTTGGGCATGTGGCAGTCGTTGCAGTTGTAGCCCATGTTGTCGACCAAGTAGTTGCCGCCGTTGGCGTAGCAGAACTCGAACTCGGCGTGGCGCACCGCCAGCATCTGGGCGCCCGTTGAGGCGTAGGTCCAGTCGGAGAACCCGTACTCGTCGTAGAACGCGAGGGCATTCTCGGGCGTCATGCTGTCGAGGCCGCCGTAGTACGGGCTGACGGGCTCACCGCTGTCGAACGGGACGTCGGAGCCCTCCTCGACGGTGGGGGCCATGGAGTAGTCGCAGTGGCACTGGCCGCAGACCTGGCCCTGCAGCGGGACGGTGTCGACGTCGTCACCGAGCGCGCGAATCCAGTCCTGGCGGATGACCTGCAGCTGGGTCGGGTCGTCGTTGACGTGGCAGTTGGCACAGCTGATGTTCTCGGTGAAGTAGTCGGCGTACTCGGAAATCGGACGCGTCCAGTAGTCGGGGTCTCCCGAAGCCTCGGCGTCGTAGTGAATCTGCGGGGTCTTGCAGGCGTAGCACGAAATCTTGCCCTTGGAGTCGGCCAGCGGGCCGAGGCGACCGTTGTTCGCGACGGTCCACAGGGAGTAGGTGTGGCCGGCGGGCTCGGTGTAGTACTTGGCGTAGCCATAGCCCTTGCCCAGCGTCTTGATCTCGGGGTACTCCTCGAGGTAGTCGGCCTTGTCGGACGTGAAGTCGGTCACGTCCTCGAGCCCGACGGAGGTGGTGTCGACCCCGCCGTTGTCGAGAAACTCCTGGTAGTCGTACGGGACGTTCTTGGCGTTCTCCAGATACGTGTTGTACTCGTTGGGGTAGATGTCTGCCCAAGCGGAGGCGTCAATCACGCCGAAGCTGTCCGCCTCGGGGGTGATAGTCGACGTCGACGAGACAGTCTCTCCCGACGAGCCCGAGTCGGACGACGCCGAGCTCGCGATGCCGCTCGCCGGCATCGCGCATGCGAGCGCGAGCGCCAAGGCGACCGACAGGCCGGCACCCACCTTCCACTTTCTGCTCAATTCCATAGTGCACCCCTTTTCCTCCGGATGTTCCCGCCACACGCGCCGGGCGAAGCCACGGGCGCAGCGCATCGGGACCCTGACACCTTGCATCCACCCATATGGGCAGACACCGAGCCGGCCGTCCGCAGACACACGACTCGACTCTTCTGTGTAGTGTACGTGATTTCAGAAGAATTTCAGAGTGATGCCCTGGCAATGGGTGGGGTGAAATTTTTGCCTCGGCATGAAGGTGCCGGTAAGGGGCACTGCCACGCAGGTACGAGACGAGGGGCGCATACCCGGGAGGGGCAGGTCACCCGTCGCTCCGAGCAGGCGTCAGACGAGGCATGAGGAGGCACGAGAGGGGGTTCCGTCCATCCGGAGCGGGCGGCGGCGGGCGGGCGCGCTATAATCTGCCAACCCCAACGGCGGGGAGGCGCACGGCGTTCGTGCGCCACGGAGCGGATGGGCGAGGACGGTTGGGATGTCTCTGTACCAGGCATGCGCGTACTTCCTCGTCTACTCCTTCCTGGGATGGGTCGTGGAGGTCGCCTACAACTCGGTCGTGCTGGGCAAGGTCGTGAACCGCGGCTTCCTCAACGGCCCCGTCTGCCCCCTGTATGGCACCGGCGCGCTGGTGCTGCTGCTGTGCGTGAGCGTCATCGGAGGCGGCGCGGAGCCATCCGACGTGCCCGCCTCGCTGATGTTCGTCGTAGGCGCGGTCGCCTGCACGCTTCTGGAGCTCGCAGTGGGATGGACGCTCGAGCGGCTCTACCACACGCGCTGGTGGGACTACTCGGACAAGAAGTTCAACTTTCACGGCTACATCTGCCTGGAGTTCTCGCTGGTGTGGGGGTTCGTCGTGGTGCTCGCGGTCAAGACCGTGCACCCCTTCGTGGAGAGCCACACCGTGGGCGCGATACCCGAGGGAGTCGGCATGCCGATCTGTCTCGCGCTGCTCGCGGTCATGCTCGTAGACGCCATCGTGTCCTCGGCGGTCGCGCATGGGATGGACCGGAAGATCGCCGAGCTCGGCCGCATTCGCCAGCTGATGCTCGCCGCCAGCGGGGCGATGAGCGAGGCGATCGGCTCGGGGTCGATCCGCGCCGCGGGCGCGGTGCAGCAGGGGCAGCTGCAGGCAACGCTGGCGGCCGCGCAGGCGAAGGACCACCTCGGCGAGATGGCGCAGCAGGTGGAGCGGTACCGGCAGCGCTATGACCAGCTCGTGGACGAGCTGACGCGCGGGACCGTCGCCGGGGCGGGCAGGCTGCTGCGCGCGTTCCCCGGGATGCGCCGCTCCGACGAGAGCGAGCGCGCGACCGTCGGCGAGCTGGTCCAGACGCTGCGCGACAGGGTCTCATCCGGAACCGGGAAGGGCGCGAAAACGCGTCGCCGCGGCTGAGAGAACACGAGGCGACGGCGTCCCTCGCCCGCTGCGAGATCGCGACCCGCGTCGGGCGGCAGTGCGAGCCGACGGGCGGTCGAAGGACAGGCTGCCGGGGGCGCGCTGCGCTACCGCCGGCGCCTGGCGTCGCGGCGACCGAAGCCCTCGCCGAACAGGACGCGCGGGCGCCTGCCCGAGCCGAACGTCTCCTCGACCTCGCGGACCTCCAGCGCCGCAGTGCGCCCCCGACGTGCCGTCACGCGGCAGGCGTGGCGCTCGCTGTCGTGCGCGACGATGACGGCGCGACGCGGCATGCCGTCGACGTCGTAGATCACCTGGGCCTGAAGCGAGTCGGCACTCCCCGGCTTCTCGGACGTCTCCACGCATAGGCGATACGGGGCGAGCGTGGAACCCGGCTTGCCGTCCGGCGGGACCGGCTCGACGCGGCAGAACCCCGAGCCGCTGACAGTGACCTGCGCCTGGACCCCGTTCACGACGCCGAACGGGAAGCCGGTGAGGTCGTAGGCGTCGTCGAGCAGGCGGTTCACGAGCGCGACTGCCCCGACCAGGTCGAGCAGGCGAGCCGACAGCCCCTCAGGCGCGGCCGGGTCATCGGGATCGGCGGCGGCGAGCCCGGCTGCGGCCGGGGTGGGGCGCAACGCGGCGGAATCAGCGCCCACGGCCTCGAGCGGGACCGTGGCGCCCTCGCCCGGATGCGGGTCCTCCGGCGCCCCGCCGCCCCGCTCGAGCGCGCGCACCGCCGCCTCGTAGGCGGCATCGACCCTGCCGGGCAGCGCGGGGTCGGACGCGTCGAACGCGAAGGCGTATGCCACGCGGTCGCTGACGTCCTTGCGCGCCGTGAGCACGGGAACCAGGCCGGCAGTCCCCAGCGGGAACTCCCCGGGCCCCTCCGAGAGGGGCATGACCCGACGGGACTTGGAGAGGTCGACCCGCTCCGCCCCGAACCGTGCGTTGTCACCGATGAGCCTCATCGTCCCGCTCGCCCGCCCTTCGCCGAGAGCCCCGCCGAGCGGGCGGGGCGCGTTCTGTCGCGACCACTGTAGCGTATCGGCACCGACGTGGCCCGCGGGACGCGCGCCCGCACCCCGCGGTCCATGCGGCTCACACCACGCGGGGCGGCATCCCTCCCTCGAAACCGCGTCGGGGGGCCGGCGGGCCCAAGGGGGGCGCGCCTATCCCCTGCCCATCTTCTCCCGCCAGCCCTCGAGCCTCGAGAGCGCCTCCCGCAGGACGTCGTCACCCTTGGCGAAATGCATGCGCACGAACCGGTTCTCGCTCGAGGCGAAGAAGCCTGAGCACGGCACGGCGGCGACGCCGACGCGCCGCGCGAGGTCATCCGCGAGCTCGACGTCGGAGACGTACCCGAGCTCGGAGAGGTCGCACATCACGAAGAACGTCCCCTGCGGCTCGAAGAACGGGACGCCCGCCTCGCGCAGCCCCCCGCAGAACAGGTCGCGCTTGCGCCTGTACAGCGCTCCGAGGTCGTCGTAGTAGGAGTCCGGCAGCTCGAGCGCCGCGGTCGCCGCCTCCATCAGCGGGGCGGGGGCGGCGATCGAGACGTAGTCGTGCACCCTACGAGCGCGCTGCGCAAGCGCCGGCGGCGCGATCAGGTAGCCGATGCGCCACCCCGTCATCGAATAGGTCTTCGAGAGCGAACCGCATGAGACGGTGCGCCCGTCCATCCCCGGCAGCCCGGCGAAGGGGACATGCCGATGCGGGGCGTAGACGATGCGCTCGTAGACCTCGTCGGTGATCACGTACAGGTCGTGACGCTCGGCTGCGCGCGCGATTGAGGCGAGCTCGTCGGCGCCGAAGACGCGCCCGCTCGGGTTGGAGGGGTCGTTCAGGACGATCGCCTTGGTCCCCGGCAGCGAGCAGGCGCGCTCGAGCTCGGCGTCGTCGAAGGTGAAGTCGGGGGCATGCAGCTCCACGAAGGTCGGGGTTGCCCCGACCAGCTCGGCGTCGGCGACGTAGGTTTCGTAGAACGGGGAGAAGACCACGACGCGGTCGCCGGGGTCGCACAGCGCCATCATCGCGCACAGGATCGCCTCGGTCGCGCCGCACGTGACCACGACCTGCGTCTCGGGGTCGATCGGGATGCCCATCCGCAGCGCCTGGATGCGCGCGAGCGCCTCGCGGAAGCTGGGGGCACCGTACGTGACCGCGTACTGGTGCGGGCCGCTGCGGACGACCTGGGAGAGCCGGTCGAGCACCGGCTGCGGCGGGTCGAAGTCCGGGAAACCCTGCGCGAGGTTGATCGCCCCGCATGCGCGCGCCACGGACGACATCCTCACGATCAGCGAATCAGCGAGGTTCCCCGACCTGGTGCTGCATCCCCTCATGTACGCCCCCTCGACGAAGCCACTGCGACAGGCGCGCGACGCGGGGCGAGCCGAGCCTCCCCCCATCGCGCGCATTCGCATGACTCTATCACGACGAGGCCGCGCGGTCCGCCCCGCGACGACCGGCGCGCCTCTCAGGCCAGGGCGGCGTCGCCCGCGTCGAGCCCGTCGAGCATGCGCGCGAGCTCGCGCTGCACCGCATGGTCGACGTTGGTGCCGATGACCCCCTCGCTGATCTGCTTCACGGCGTAGCGGCCGTTCTCCATCGCGCGCGGGTGCCCCACCAGGCGGAGTATCTCGTAGTCGTTCATCGAGTCGCCGAACGCCATCGCGTCGGCGGGGTCGATGCCGTAGCGCGCGAGCACCTGCCTGATGCCGGTCGCCTTGGAGACGCCCTTCTGCATGACGTCGATCCAGCGCCTGCCCGAGGGCGCGAACACCATCCGGTCGCCGAGCTCACGCTCCAGGACGTACGCCATGTCCATGACGTAGTCCTGGCGGTCGCAGAATACCGACGCCTTGATGACGCTCACCTCAGGGTCCGGGATGTCGCGGATTCTCGTGGCGCGCCTCAGGTCCTTGTCGAACTCCAGCTCGAAGCAGTCGGGATCGTCGAGCAGATAGCTGTTCGTGGAGTCGAACAGAGCGAGGTGCAGGCAGTCGAACATGTCGACGACGTTCTTGAGGCGGCGCAGCATCATGTGAGAGAAGACCTCGCGGTCAATCAACCTGCCTTCGACCATGACCTGGGCACCGTTAGATGCGACGAAGTCCATGCGGTCGACGACCGGCTCGAAGAACTCGCGAAGCGTGTCGAGGCGGCGCCCCGAGCTCGCGACGAAGCGAATCCCGCGGTCGAAGAGGCGATTGACGAGGTCGTAGGTCTCGGGCGGCAGCTGGGCGCTCCCGTCGAGGAGCGTGCCGTCCATGTCGGATGCGACGAGCTTGATCATGTGTTCCCCTTCCCGCGGAACCCCCGCGCGCCCGCAGGCGCCTCGCCCGCGGCGCGTCGCACGCGTCCTCGGGTGCGCCCTCGACGGACGCCGGGCCGGTGGTCCGCGACGCGCCCCCCATGGGCGCGCCCTCTCTCAATCCCAATGATATCGCCCGCTAGATACCCACGTTCGCGCAGCCGCATACGCCCACGGGCAGCCGCGCGCCCCATCCCCAGAGGCCATCTGGAAGGCGACGGCCCGCACGGCGTCCCCAGGCGGCTGGTGGCCCACCCCACGTGCCAGTCCGCGGGTTGCCCACGGGCGTGACGGCGATTATTCAGGTACCTTCATATTTGCGTAAACCGTGGAGACGGCCCAGCGACCGGCATCTCGTTTGCCAATGTGAAGGTACCTGACTATTCTGCAGTCAGGTATTCGGAAGGTACCTGACTAAATGCGGACGCTCGGGCGAGGGGGGCGGCACGCGAGGTCTCGCCCGCGCCCGGGCACAACGAAGAGAAAGGGATGCGCTCATGGACGAGGAGAAGAGCGGAACGGCGATGAATGCGAGCGAGGACGCGCAGGCGTGTGGCTGCCACGCCGACGAGGAGCGAGGCGCGTGCCGCGGCGAGGGCGGCCACCCCGAGGGGCGCGACGGGCACGCGGGGCGCGGCTGCCGCGACTCCCTGGTTCACAAGACCGGCCGCCTCGGCATGCTGATGCACCGCTACTACGCCGTGACCGCCCACGCCAACGGCCGCGTCGGCGACCCGAGCCGCGGGCAGGGACGCGTGCTGGCGCTGCTCAAGGCAAAGCCCCGCACGACCCAGCGCGAGCTGTCGTACCTGCTCGACATGCGACCGCAGTCGCTGTCCGAGCTGCTCGGCAAGCTCGAGGAGAAGGGCCTGGTCTCGCGGGAGAAGTCGGACCAGGACGCGCGCGTCACGATTGTCACCCTGACCGACGCCGGCGCCGCCGCTGCCCCCGACCTCGACGCCGAGGCGGGCGAGGGCTGCCCGCTGTCCTGCCTGACCGACGAGGAGCGCGCGACGTTCGAGACGTGCGTGGACAAGGTGACCGCGGAGCTCGAGCGGCGCCTGGTGGAACTCGGCGTCGACCCGAACGAGCGCCCTCGCCACCCCCGCGGGCGCGGCGAGGGCCAGGACGGGGGCTTCGGCGGGCGCGGGCGCGGTGAGCGCTTCGACGACGAGGAGGAGCGCGGGTTCGGCCGAGGGGGACGCGGCGGGCGCGGGCGCGGCGACTTCGACCGCGATTGGGACCATGGCTTCCACGGCGATGGGCGCGACTTCGACGAGCGACGCTTCGGCCGCGACCGAGGGGGCTTCGACGCCGAGCCCGAGTGGCGCGGGCGCGGCGACGAGGGCCGCGGCTACGGGTACGGCCGCCAGAGGCGCGGAGGGCGCGGGTTCGGCCCCGCGGACAGGTACGACCGCGACTAGGCGAAGCGACCGCTCCCCCAACGGCGCCGCGGGTCCGCCCGCACCGGCGGGCAACGCGGTCGCGAGGACATGTCGCGCTTCGCGCAGGGCGCACCGGGCCGGCGTCACGCCGCCCGGTGCGCCTTTTGTCTGTTCGCCGGTGCGCGCGCGACCGCGGGGCGTTCGCCCCCTCGCCGCCCTATCATAGGGCGAGTGCGGACGGCACATCGGCCCCCGCCATGCGCAACCCGCGCCCATCGCCGCCATCCGAAGGGACCGCCATGAACGACTTCACGCTCTACACCCCAACGAGATTCGTGTTCGCCCGCGGCGCGACCGACGCCGTCGGCGAGTGGCTGGCGAGGCAGGGCTACGGCCGAGCCCTGCTCGTCTACGGGAAGGGGTCGGTGGTGCGCAGCGGCACGCTCGCACGCGTCGTCGCCTCGCTCGACAAGGCGGGCATCTCCCACGACGAGATGGGCGGGGTACGCCCCAACCCCGAGCTCTCCAGTGTCTGCGCCGGGCGCGACCGCGCACGCGAGCTGGGCGCGGACGTCGTCGTCCCCGTCGGAGGCGGGAGCGCCATCGACTGCGCGAAGGCCATCGCGTTCTCCCACGCGTACGACGCGAGCCCCTGGGACTTCTTCGACGGGAAGGTCACCGTCGGTGCCTTCGACGTGCTGCCGGTTGCCGCGGTGCTGACGATTCCCGCGGCGGGTTCCGAGGCGTCGGACTCCTGCGTCATCTCCAACGACGAGCTGGGGCTCAAGCGCGGCGTGACCTCCGACTTGGTGCGCCCCCGCCTCGCCTTCATGGACCCCGAGCTCACCTTCACGCTGCCCGCCTACCAGACGGCCGCCGGCGTGACCGACATGATCGCCCACATCTGCGAGCGATGGTTCAGCGGCGTGGGAGCGGTCACCGTCACCGACGGAATCGCCGCGAGCCTCATCAGGTCGATCATGGAGCTGGCGCCGCGCGCCATCGAGCGCCCGGACGACTACGACGCGCGCGCCGGGATCATGTGGGCGTCGACGCTCGCCCATGACGGGCTGGCGGGCGCCGGGCGCAACCTGACGTTCGGCAGCAGGGCAGGCGGCTGGGAGAGCCACGGGCTCGAGCACGAGCTCTCCGCGCTCTACCCGCGGATCACGCACGGGGCGGGGCTGGCCGTGATGATGCCGGCGTGGATGCGCTACGTCTGGCGCTCCGACCCCCAGCGCTTCCTGGACTTCGCCAGGCAGGTGTTCGACATCGAGCCCGCATACGACCAGTTCCCTGACGAGGACGAGGCCGTCGAGGATGCCGTGACCTGCGCGATTGACGAGCTCCAGCGCTTCTTCGCCTCCATCGGCATGCCCACGCGCCTCTCGGAGCTCGGCGTCGGCGAGCAGGACATCGAGACGCTCATGGCGCACCTGGAGCAGAACAAGGGCAGCGAGTTCGGGGCGTTCAGGCGCCTCACGATGGACGACGCCCGCGCCATCTACCGCTCGGCGCTGTGAGCGCGGACACGACGGCGCGGACGGGCGAATCTCTGACGAAGGGGACGAGGATGGGGCGCATGGGCGCGGAAGGCACGGCAAACGACGAGGCGGGCATGGGCGCGGAGGCGCCCGCCCGGGGCGTGCGGGGCATCGGGGAGGCAGCATCCTCCGACGGCGCGCGGGAGACGGCGACGGGCGCGGCTTCGGGACGCGCCCGGGCGTTCCTCGGGTCGTTCTTCCACGCCCCGGCGTACGGTGTCGTCGAGCTGCTCGAGGACGCGCTGATCGAGGTCGACGTGCGCGGCAGGATCGAGCGCGTCGTGCTGCCGGGCGAGCCCGACCGCGCCGCCGCCGTCGCGAGTCACCGCGAGGCGGGCGACCTCGTGGAGCTGCCGCGCGGCACCTACGGGCTGCCCGGCTTCGTCGACCTGCACGTGCACGCCCCGCAGTGGCCGCAGGCCGGCGTCGCGCTGGACGAGCCGCTGGACGTGTGGCTGCAGAAGCGGACGTTCCCCCTTGAGGCGCGCTTCTCCGACCTGGGCTTCGCGCGCACGGTCTACCGGGACCTGGTGCGCCGTCTGCTGAGCCTGGGGACGACAACGACCGTCTACTTCGCGAGCAACGACCTGCGCTCGAGCATCGAGCTCGCCCGCATCTGCGCGGAGGAGGGTCAGCGCGGCCTGGTGGGCAAGGTCGTCATGGACGACCCGACGGCGAACCCCGAGTACTACCGCGACGCGTCGACCGAACAGGCGTTGAGGGACACCGAGACGATGCTGGGGGAGGTCGAGTCGATCGGCCGCTCGTGCCCCCAGGGCGTCTACCCCGTCGTCACCCCGCGGTTCATCCCGAGCTGCACCGACGACGCGCTGCGCGGCCTGGGCGCCCTCGCCGAGCGCTACGACGCCTACGTGCAGAGCCACTGCGACGAGGGGCAGTGGGAGCACGACTTCGTGCTCGCGCGGATGGGCGTGACCGACGCCCAGGCGCTCTACCGCTTCGGCCTGCTGCGCGAGCGCTCGATCATGGCGCACTGCACGTTCCTCTCCGAGCAGGACGGGGAGCTGTTCGCCCGCGTGGGTGCGGCGGTCGCCCACTGCCCGATCTCCAACTCGTACTTCGCCAACAGCGTGTGCCCGGTGAGGCGGCTGCGCGAGCAGGGCGTCAGGATGGGCCTGGCGACCGACGTGTCCGGCGGCTTCTCGCTCAGCATGTACGACAACGTCCGCCACGCCGTCATGGTCTCGCGCATGCTGGAGGACGGCGTCGACGCGCGCGTCGGACGCAAGGCACGCGGGACGGGCGACGCACGCATCACCTCGGCCGAGGCGTTCTGGCTCGCGACTGCGGGAGGGGCGCAGGCGCTGCGCCTCGCGACCGGGACCTTCGTGCCCGGCAACGCGTTCGACGCCCAGTTCGTGGACACGACGGTCGCAGGCTCCGAGCTCAGGGGCTTCGGCGTCTTCGAGGGGGCGCGCGACGTGCTCGACCGCATCCTGTTCCTCGCCACCCCCCAGAACGTGAGGCAGACCTGGGTGCAGGGGCGCATGGTCTTTGACCGCGCGAGCCTGGACGCGTAAGCCCTCCCCTGGCGCGGGCGGCTCGCCCCGACGCCCGCGCCCGCAGGCACCCCTCACGCCCGCCCCATGGGGCAATGGCGTACGCGCCGACCCCGCGTGCCGTATTCGGCGCGCCATCTCGATGAGTGATGAGTGTGTGCATGGGCCTGTCCCCGATGCAGCCCGGAGTGCTTGCCGGATAATCACCCCCGTCATTGGGACGCGCCGTTTGAAGATGAGACGGGCACGGTCGCCCGCCTGGACGCCGACGGCGCAGGAGAGAAAGGACCCGGATAGGTGAGCACCGACACCGAAAGAGACGCGGGGCGCGCGACGACGGGCGCGCAGGGAGCCTCGCAGGGGGCGGTCGCCGTCGCTGCCGGCGGCGCGCAGGAGACCACGGCCGAGGCCTCGTCGTACCTGAGCGTGGGACCCGATGACAAGGTTCCGCTCGGCCAGGCGATCCTGCTGGGGCTGCAGCACGTCCTGGCGATGGACGTGTACGTCCCCCCGTTCATCATCGCGACGGCGATCGCGCTGTCCCCCACCGCCTCGACCGGGCTCATCCAGTCGACCTTCCTGGGCGCGGGCATCGCGTCGCTGATCCAGGTCCTGTTCTTCCTGCGTCTGCCGGTCTGCCAGGGACCCTCCTTCGTGCCGGTGGGCGCAATCGTCGGGCTGTACCTGGGGACGGGGAGCTTCGACTCGGTGTTCGGGGCGTGCATGGTCGGCGCGCTGTGCGTCATCCTGCTGGGTCTCTCAGGGCTGTACAAGCGCATCGTGCGCGACTTCATCCCGCCCGTGGTCAGCGGCACGGTCATCATGGTCGTGGGCCTCACGCTGCTGCCCACGGCGTTCACCAGCAACATCTTCATCGAGTCGGGCTCGCTGTCGATGGGGCAGAACGTCATCCTGGCGTGCGTCTCTGCCGCAGTCATGATCGCCTGCTCCATGGTGGGGGTCTACCGGCGCGGCGCCGGCAGGGCCTTCCGCGTCGCCTCGGTGATCATCGCCCTGTTCGTGGGGTGCGTCGTCGCCTGGCTCATGGGCGGCCTCGACCTGAGCTCGGTGGGCACCACCGCCTGGTTCAGCCTGCCCCACGTGGCGTTCGTCAACTACGGCATCAGCTTCGACGCCTCGGCGATTCTCACGATGCTCGTCATCTACCTGGTGCTGCTGGCGGAGACCACCGGCACCTGGTACGCCGTCAGCTCGGTGATTGACCGGCCGCTGACCGACGAGCAGATCAACCGCGGCGTCATCGGCGAGGGCATCGGGTGCTTCGTGGGGTCGTTCCTGGGCACCACGCCGCTGACCGGCTACTCCACCAACGCCGGCATCATCTCGATCACCGGCGTCGCGAGCCGCCGCGTGTTCGTGATGGCGTCGCTGTGGTTCATCGCGCTGTCGTTCATCGGCAAGCTCTCGGCGCTGATCATGGCGATTCCCGCGTCGGTGATCGGCGGCGTGTTCGCGGTCGTGTGCGCGATCATCATGCTCAACGGCTTCAGGCAGATCAAGAGCGAGCCCCTCAACGAGCGTCAGCTCTACATCATCGGCGTGCCGATCGCCGTTGCGGTGGGCCTGCTGAACCTGCCCGACGCCATGGTGAGCGGCGCCCCCACGTTCCTGCAGTACCTGCTGGACTCGCCGATCGCCGTGAGCGCGCTGGTGGCAATCGTGCTCAACAAGCTGCTCCCGCCCGCCCGGGGCGTCGTCGTCCCGGCGCAGGGCGGCACGGACGCCCCGGCAGAAAGCGCGCGGCAGGACGGAGAGGGCAAGTAGCGCCCGGACGCGAGCCGGGAGGCGAGCGGACCCGAAGGGGGGGGGGGGCCGGGGGGGGGCCCCCC
>CAIFEU010000026.1:0-5086 GCA_903789505.1 uncultured Coriobacteriales bacterium | reverse complement strand
ATAATGGGCGGGGCTGGCGGGTTTGGTAAATTCGCGCCGGGCCGCGAGCGGGTTGGCGTGCGGACCCGATGGGGGGCGCGGCAAGGGCGAATCCCCCCTGCCGCGCCGCCCTTCTTCGTGACGCGGGGGCGCCCGACGGTTGCCCCCGACGTGCGTCCCGGCGGGCGCGCGGCGCGCCTGTCCCGTCTGCGGGCGCAGTTGCCGCAAGCCGGCGAGCCCCATAGGCCCCTGGGCCCCTAGCCCCGGTCCTCCCCGATGCGGACGATCCTGCCCCCGCTGCTCTCGTAGAGCCGGTGCGAGATCGAGATGACCGTGCGCCCGCGCGCAGCGGCATCGATGGCGGCCATGACCTGGGCCTCGGTCGCCGAGTCGAGGTTTGCGGTAATCTCGTCGAGCATGAGCACCTGGGGGTCGCAGGCGACGGCGCGCGCGATCGAGAGCAGCTGGAACTGGCCCTGGGAGAAGGTCTCGGGCCGGCACGGCTCGTCGACGCCCGCCGGCAGCGCCTCGACGGCGTCCAGCATCCCGACCATCTCCAGGGCGCGGCGCACGTCCTGGTCGCTCACGGCGTCGTCAAAGATCGCGACCTGGTCGGCTACCGTGCCGGGGACCATCCGGAAGCTCTGCTCCACGTAGCCGAACACGCGCCTGCGCGCGTAGGCGGGCACCAGGTCGGGACTCATGCCGAGCACGCGCACCGTGCCGCCCTGCGGCAGGTACAGCCCCAGCATCAGCTTCATGATGGTCGACTTGCCGGCACCGGTGCGCCCGGCGATCGTCACGCGCTCCCCCCGCTCGACGCGCAGGTCGAACCCGTCGAGCACGCGGTCGCGCCCGTCGTAGGAGAAGGTGACCTCGCGCATCTCCACCGCGGGCGCATCGGGGTCCCCAAGCGGGGCGGGGACGCCGGTACGTGCCTCGGCGTCGCGGGCGAGGTCGGTGCCGGCAGACGCGTCGGGCTCGACCGCGCGCCCCGCCGCCTGCTGAGGGGCGGGCATCTCCGGCTCGCGGAGGAACTCCCCGATGCGCCGGGCCCCGGCGATCGCCTGCTGGATGTTCTGGATCTCCATGCCGATGCTGTCCAGGGGCGAGAACGCCCTGCCCACGTAGCTCACGATCGCGACCGCCGTGCCGACCGACATGCCGAAGAACGCCTGGGCCGCGCCGCCCGTGGCCGCCAGCGTCACCGTGACGCCCACGACCAGCGCGCTGATCGTCATGATCACCGGCGAGTACACGGCATCGAAGAAGTTGGAGCGCTCCATGGCGGCAAAGCCGCGGCGAATCGCCCCGTCGTAGCGGTCGCACATGAACGCCTCGCGCCCGTAGACGTGCACGGAGCGCAGGCATGTCACCGTCTCGGGAATCTGGCGGTTGGCGTCGGCGGTGGCCACGCGGTTGTCGACCTGCGCGGCGAGCGTGCGGCGCTGCGTGAAGCGGGTGAACGCGAACAGCAGCGGCATCACGACCAGCAGCATGACGCCCAGCCCCAAGCTGCGCGTGAAGACCACGATGACGACGCCGACGACACTGCACACGTCGGAGACCATGCTGATGACGCCCGAGGAGAACATCGCCTCGACCGTCTCGACGTCGTTCACGAAGCGCGACGTCAGGGCCCCCGAGGACGAGTCGACGAAGTACGACGCCGGGAGCGCCCCCAGCTTGCCCGCCATGCGCGAGCGCATGGCGTGGGTGATCCGCTGGCCGAACACGACGATGGCCGTCTCCTTGCCCGCCGACGCGACGCTGGCGAGCACGACGAGCCCCAGGTAGGCGCTTGCGAGGGCGACGATGCGCCCCGACTGTCCCGCCGTGAGGTCGTTGATCACGCGCTCCAGCACGAGCGGGGGCAAGAGGCCGCTGACCACCGACAGTGCGACGGTCACGACGAGTGCGACGTCGAGCGCGGGGTTGCGCCTGAGCACGCCCAGGACGACGGAACCCACGGGATGCCGCGCGGCATCTCCGGGACGCGACGCAGGAGGCGTCCCCTCCCCGGTGCCCGCGGCGCCCCCCCCCGACCGGGCGGAGGGTGTCGCGCCCGTCGTCACCCGGTCCGGCCCCACGTACGTCGCCGCCGGGTCCGAGGACGCCGCAGCGCGGTCGTCGATGCCATCGCCAGAATCCCCCGCGCCCGCGGCGAGGGGGTCGCCCGGCACGTCGAGGTCCCGCTCCCCCGCGCGGGCGGTCTGGATGCGATACAGCTCCGCGTAACCGGGGCACGTGCGCACGAGCTCGCCGTGCGTCCCGACCACGCCGCGACCGTCCCGCAGGTAGAGCACCTCGTCGAGCTCCGGGAACTGCGTGAGGCGATGCGATATGAGCACGACGCAGGTTCCCGTCTCCCGCGCCATGGCGCGCAGCTCGCCCATAACCTGGCGCTCGGTCTCCATGTCCACCGCCGAGAACGGGTCGTCGAGCACCATCAGCGGGCGCCTGTGGTACAGCGCGCGCGCCAGGCCCACCCGTGCCCGCTGGCCCCCGGAAAGGCGGACGCCCCCCTCTCCGATCAGCGTGTCGACGCCGTCCGGCAGTGCCCTGACCTCCTCGTCGAGCCGGACCATGCGCAGGACGGGCCAGACATCGCCCTCGACGCCCAGGCGAATGTTGTCCGCGACCGACGCCCCCAAGAGCTCGGGGTCATGCCCCAGATAGGCGACGACACCGCTGCTGCCCGCGGCGAGCTCGCGCAGCTCCCGCCCGCCAAAGGTCGCGCTGCCGCCGTAGGGCAGCTCGCCTATGAGCGCGCGCCCCAACGTCGACTTGCCGCTCGCGACCTCGCCCGTGACCCCGATGATGCGCCCCGGCTCCAGGTCGAACGACACTCCCCGGACGACCGGCTCGCCTCCCCCGAAGCCCACCGACAGGTCGCGGACCTCCAGCCGAGCGGCCTCCGCGCCCTGGCCAGTCTCCGGCGTGGCGGCCTGCCCCCGTCCCTCCGACGCGAGCACGTCGGCGAGGTACGGCTTGATGCGCTCCCACGACACGCGGGCGCGCTGGACGGCGTTGAACAGGCGGGCAGCATGGGACGACTTGGTCGTCAGGCGCGTGTAGCAGGACACGAACGCCGTGAACGCCGCCACGTCCCACACCTGCCACCCTCCGCCGAGCACGTTGCGCGCCCCGAGGGCAATGACCGACAGGATTCCGAGCATCGAGACCGCGTAGTACAGCGGGCGCGGCGCGTTGAGCAGCACATTCGCCTTGCCCTCGGTGTGCTCGTAGTCGGTCAGCGACGCCTCGTACGACGCGTCGCGCCGCGCCTCGAGGCCGAACACGCGATAGGTGAGCGCGCCCTGCAGGCGGTCCAACGTCGAGGCGTTCATGCGCCCCATGCTCTCCTTGGCAGCCTGGGACGCGCGCGAGACGACGCCCCTGAGTCGTGACGCCAAGACGTAGGACACGGGCGGAAACAGCATCGCGATCAGCGCCAGACGCCAGTCGTACGCCAGCAGCATGACGGCATAGGCCACGAGCGCCACGCCAGTGTCGAACAGCTCGGTCGTGAACTTGCGCATCCCCTCCACGCAGTCGTCGACGTCGGACAGCGCCTTGGTCATCAGCGCGCCGGTCCCCTCGCGCGAGAGGTCCGCCAGGGAGCGGCCGAGCAGGCCGTGATACAGCTCGCCCTTCATCCTCAGGTTCACGCGGTTGGAAAACTTGCGCACCGACAGTCGCTTGACGAACCGCATCAGCTGGACGAACGCGACCACGAGCACGTAGCCGAGCGCGAGCGGCCACATGCTGGAGGGCGCGCTCAGGCCGGCGAGGATGTCGGCGAGGCGCTGCGCGATCTGTCCCTCGAACCAGGGGCTCGCAACCAGTCCGACGTTGTAGATGAGTCCCGAGACGGTGACGACGACGAGCATCCTCCACTGCTCGCCAAAGTAGCGCAATATGCGCGGGCCCGGGGCCGAGCCCCGCCTCCGCGAAGGCGCGCCGTCCCGATCTCCCCGCCCCCGCGCGCGACGCCGCCCTCTCCCCGCGTCCGACCCGCCTTCAGCGCGCTGTGCCATCGGTAAAGCCCCTTCGTCGTCAGTCCACGCCATCGCCTCGCCCGTCAGCAGCGTCGCCCGACGGGCGCCCGTACACAGAGCGATTTTTCAGCATACACCCGCGCCATGAACAAAGTCACACGGAGCGTGTGACACGCGCACACCCGAGAGGGTCATCATGGGACGCGACGCGAAGGCGAATGCGGGGAGGAAATCGGCATGGCGAGCAAGGACGGAACGGACGAGACGGGGACGAACCCCGAGGCGCGCAACGGGGCGGCGATTCCGCCGCAGGGCACGAGAGTCGGGGACGGCAGAAGCGACGGGGGCGCCCCGCGCGCGAACGGCAACCCCTGGACCGACGAACAGCGTGACGGGCTGCGTCTTGCGTGCGACACGCTCGGCACGCTCTTCCTGCGGGAGCCATGCGACCCGCAGTGCGTCCCCGTGATTCGCGCACTCGCCGAGCTGGACTGCGACGCCGCTGCCGCACAGTGGCCGTTCGTCGGCGACGCGGGGTCGGATGCGGTCGGTCACGCCCGCGAATCGCTCGAGAGGCTCGCGCGCGGGGCACGGGACGAGGCCGTCGCTCGGGACGAGGAGGTTCCGCCCGCAGGGGACGGCGCGGGGGACGGGGGCGAGCCGGCACGCCACGCGAGCCTGACCCCCTTGCTCGAGTCGTACCGGCGGTTGATGGAAGGCCCTGGCCGCCTGCAGGCGCCACCGTGGGGCTCGGTCTACACCGACCGCGACGGCGTGACGTTCGGGCTCTCCACCCTCGCGCTGCGCGCATGGATGCGCGCGCACGGCATCGCGATGGACATCGGGGAGCGAGTGCCCGAGGACCACATCGGCCTGATGCTCGGGCAGGCCTCGATGCTGTGCCAGAAGCGCCCGGAACTGCTCGACCAGTTCCTGGGAGAGCACCTCCTCACGTGGAGCCACCACTACCTGGACAAGCTCTCGCGGGCCGCGTCCGCTCGGGCGGGCGGCGCACGGTCGGGACAAGGGGGTGACGACCGGGCCGAACAGCAGGCGGACGCGTTCTATCAGGGGCTCGCCGACCTGACCGACCTCACGCTCGAGGG
>CAIFEU010000025.1 GCA_903789505.1 uncultured Coriobacteriales bacterium | reverse complement strand
GCCAGGGGAGCGCCGGGGCCGGCGGGCGTGCCCGGGGCGCCGCCCGCGCCCGTGCCGCCCGCACCGCCCGTCCCGCGACCGACGCGGATGGCCTTGCGGCCATGGGAGAGCCGGTACATCAGCATCGCGATGAACACGACCGAGCCCACGATGCCCACGATCAGCTCGATCGGCAGCTCGAACGGGGAGATGACCGTGCGGGCGACCAGGTCGCACACGAGCACGAACAGGGCGCCGAACAGCGCGGTGTCGACCAGCGTGCCGCGGATCTTGTCGCCCTTGAACATCGACACCAGGTTCGGCACGATCAGGCCGATGTAGGAGATCGAGCCCACGGTGACCACGACGCTGGCGGTGATGAACGCGGCGATCGTGAGGCCGCCTACGAGCACCAGGTTGTAGTGCACGCCGAGGTTCTTGGAGAAGTCCTTGCCCATGCCCACGATGTTGAAGTGGTTGGCGAACGCGAAGGCGAGCGCGACCAGCGGCACCACCATGAGGACCAGCTCGTAGCGACCCTCGAGCACCATCGAGAAGTGACCCACCAGCCAGGTGTCGAGCGCCTGGTTCATGTCGAACATGAAGGCGATGAAGCTGGTCACGCCGGTGATCACGTAGCCGAACATGATGCCCACGAGCGGGACCATCACGACGTCCTTGAACTTGATGCGCTGGATGAACCACACGAAGACCCAGGTCCCCAGCGCGGCGGTGACGAACGCGAACAGGCTGCGGCCGACCAGCCCCAGGCTCGGCACGAACACCATCGCCATGAGCATGCCGAACTGCGCCGACTGGATCGTGGCGCCGGTCGTGGGCGAGACGAACTTGTTCATGCACAGCTGCTGCATGATCAGGCCGGCGACGCTCATCCCCATGCCGGTGCACAGGATGGCGAGCAGGCGCGGCACGCGGGAGACGAGCAGCGTGCGCCAGTGGTCGGCGTCCCCGGCGAGCAGGCCCGACACGTCCATGTCGAGCACGCCCACGAACAGCGAGGCGACCGATGCGACGAGCAGGATGACGGCGAGGACGATGGTCGACGCGTTCCTGCGCGCCGACGCTGCGAGCGACTTCATGGCACCTCCGCGGGATGGGTGGACGGTGGGACGGGGGACGAACGGGGCCGAGCGAGGGGGTTGATCGGCGGGAAGCCGGCGACCCCAGGGAAGCGCGACACAGGCGCCATGAGCGGGAGACGCGCGCGAAGGCGGCGCGGGCGCTCTCGATGCCTGGGACCATATGCGAGCTTGGGTTCTGGTGACGTGCTTGCGCCCGGCGGGGCGCTGGTGCGGGATGCGCCCGGGAGGCGCGTCGGGGGCCCGATGAGCGAGCGGCCGTTGGGTGGCACCCCTTGCGGGCGTTCCGGGGGTGCCGGCTCGTTGCTCACACCTTATCGAAAAAGTTTTCCATGACTAACACGGTTGCCCCCTCTCTCCACATCTCCACATACCTGGGGAGCGGGCGCCGTCCGCGTGCGTTCGCGCGCCCGGAGGTCGGCGGGCGGGGCCCCGGCGGTGGGACGGCGACTCGGCGGTGGCGCGCGCGAGTCGACGCGCCGCCCGCGCGCGGGGCAGCCCGACCGTCCGCGGCCAATCGCGAAATTCGCGGCCCCTCTCATGGCGAGGCGCCCCGTTTCAAGGGCGCCCGTCTCTGCAGACGACGCACGACGAGAGGAGTACGCGATGGGATGGCAAGACGGTCGGTTTCGGCGCGGGGGTGGCGGGCGCGCCGCGCGAGGAGAGCGGGAGGCGCGCGTCGTCCCTCGCGCGTGTGGCAGGCGTGCCGCGCGCGGCGCAGGCGCAGACGCAGGCGGGGAGTTCAGCTCGCGGTTCTTGCTGTTCACCTGTTGAACGGTTTGAGTTGTCCTCGGACACCGCGAGCGGAGGAGGCGACACGGCGATGACGCAGGGGCGCACATGGCAGATCGCTCAGGTCCAGCGTCTCGTCGACATGTCGCGTCGCGACATCCAACGCGCCTGCTACGACGGAAAGGGCGGCGTCGGCATCCTTCGGCCGCACGACAGCACGTGGGGCCGGCGGTCCTACGGCGAGGAGGACCTCGCGGAGCTGTTCGTGATTGCCCGGCTGAGGCGCGAGGGACTCAGCCTGCCGGAGATCAGACGGAGGTTCGACGCCGCGGGTGACCGGCGCGGCATGCTGGACGTCGTGGCGAGCAGGCTGTACGAGGCGTGGCTCGCCACGACCGCCGACCTGCTGCGCGCCGTCGCCCTGCGCGCGGACGCCCTGGACGCTCGGCCCTCGGCGCGCTCGGCGGCGCTCGCCCGGCTGTTCGACGCGTCGCTGCTGCTCTCCGCCTGCGGCGAGAGCCTCTGGACGGACGGGGACGCCGACGTCGATGATTCCGGGGACGACGGCGCCGAAGGCGCCGACGGCATGACGCCGGTCGGCGCGCCGTGCGAGATGCCGGGCGGCGTGCCCGTCCGCCCCTCCCTCAAGGGCAGCCTCGAAGAAGCTGTCGGACGCATGCGGGCGGGCGCGGCGGCGGACGACCCGTCCGTCCAGCGGGGCATCGACGCCCTCGTCGCGCACGTCGACGGCGTCGTGCACGGCGTCGGCCCCACCCCGCGTCCGCCTTCCGACCGACCTCACAACGACCCCTCGGGCACCCACTGCGGCGGGGCGGACGACGCCGGCGCGCTCGGCCTGCTCGAACGCACGCTCGACATGCCCGGCGTCGACCTCATCCTGGAGCTCTGGCTTGGCGCGGGGTCACACGAAAGGCTGTGCGAGGCGGTCGCCGCGCGCGGGGAGGTGGACGGCGCGGGAGAGCCCGATGGGATGGCATGCCAGTAAGCCGTGCGCCGGCGCGGACCGCGAGGTCGAGGGGGGCGCCGGCGCGCGGATGCCGCAGCGGCGGGGACGAGACGGCCGCGCGGCGGTCACACGAGAGGGTCACACGAGAGAGGAACCAGCATGAAACACCCGCACGAGCACACGTCAGGACGGCAGACCGCCACGCCGAGGGGCCGCGCCTCGCTCGCCATCGCCCTTATGCTCTGCGCGAGCGTCGCGGGCGCCGGTGGTCTGGCCGCCCCCGCCCTCGCGAAGGAAGCCGTCGGCAAGGCGGCGTCCACCCAGGTCGCCGCGTCGGCATCCTCGGTCGCCGACGGGGTCGTCGGGAGCGCGGGGGCGGACGCGGTCGGCTCGTCGCCGCAGGTCGAGAACCCGGTCGTGAACCCCTTCGACAGTGCCCCGGCGCCCTCGGAGGGCCTGGAGTTTACGAGCAACGGCGACGGCACGTGCATGATCACGGGCGTCGGCACGTGCACGGACGACGTCCTCGTGATTCCGTCCGTCAGCGACGCGGGCGAGGCCGTGACCGGCATCGACAGCAACGCGTTCTCGTACCTGAAGGCTGACGAGCTCGTCCTGTACGGCGTGAACCTGAGCATCGACAAGAACGCGTTCTCGAGCGCGCAGATCAACCAGATCGTGATCGTCGACTCCACAATCACCACCGACGACAACGCCTTTGCCTACGACGACGACACCACGTCGCTCACCGTCATCGACAGCACCCTCGACCTCGGCGAGTATGCCTTCTATGGGACGGGCGACCGGATGACGGTCGGCATGAGCGGGTCCACCGTCACGCTCGAGGAGTCCGCTTTCTCGAGCGCGGAGGTTTCCGACGTCACGCTGTACGACTGCGACCTGACCGCTGACGACAACGCCCTGGCCTACAACGACCGGCTCGAGAGCCTGTCCTTGCTGAACACGCGCGCCGACCTCGGCAAGTACGCGCTCTACGAGTCGGGCGACGACGCCGTCGTCACCGTGACGGGCGGCACGCTCACGGCGGGGAAGTCGGCGTTCTCCTCGATGGGCCTCGTGAGCGTTGACATCTCCGGCTGTGCGGTCGACCTGGGCGACAACGCCCTGGCCTACAACGACGACCTGACGACGGTGTCGATCGTCGGCGGCCCCGTCAGCCTGGGCAAGTACGCGATCTACAGCGACGGGAGACTTGCGACCGTCACGATCGACGCGGGCGAGGGCAACGAGCTCGAGCTCGGCGAGGGGGCGATCAGCAGCGATGACGAGCTCACGGACGTGACGATCGGCAACGGGCAGATCAAGCTGGCTCAGAACGCGATCGCCTACAACGACGCGCTCGAGAGCGTCACGTTCGGCGCGTCCATCGCCTCCAAGCGCTCGCGCGCCGTCGCGAGCAACGCCGACGGCGTGCAGATCGCGTACGCCGGCAACACGTACGACGAGAAGGGCTTTGACGCGCTCGACCCCAAGACCGTCACGGCAACGCCGATCGCGGTAGCGGCGGGGACCGCGGGCGCCGCTGCCGCTGCCGCCGGCTCCGATGTCGAGGCCGACGGCTCCAACGACGCCGAAGCCGCGACCGAGACGCCCGTGGCGGAGGTGCCGACGCCCGCATCAACGGCGACCGGTGACTTCCGCGACCTCATGGACGGCTATGAGACGTTCATGAACGACTACGTCGACTTCATGCTCGCGTACGAGAGCTCCGGCGACCCCGCGTCCATGCTCCAGGACCTCAGTACGCTCATGAGCGACTACGCCTCGTGGAGCGCCCAGATCGGGGCGATCGACGTGAACTCGCTGAGTCCCGACGACTACGCCTACTACATGCAGGTCACGGCGCGCGTGCTGCAGCGTCTGAGCGAGCTCGCGTAAGGGGCGACGAGTGGGGTCTTCCTGCCACCTTATGCCGGCAGCCCAGGTGCCTTGGGGGCGCCGGGGCGGGCCGGGGGGCGGCTGGCGGTAGTGCGGCGGGGCGGGGGGGGGGGGGCGGCCGGGGTGGAGCCGCTCCGTTCTCTTTGCTCGCGGCGCCGAACGGCCCTTGTGGGGCGAACGGCTCCCACAGGCAGGGGCCGAGGACGGCAGACCCCACCGCTCGGGAGGCATCGTCCGGGGAGGGCCATCGTCCGAGCCCTCCCGAGGGGGGCGAGATGCCTGCCCGACGCCCCTAGGGGCGCAGCGGGTCGGCGACCTCGATGAGCTCGCTGCCGGAGGTGTCGTGGTCGGCCAGGGCAACCGAGCGGATCGCCGGCTCGTCGTAGGTCGTGTAGTAGTAGGTGTTCGTCCGCGAGGAGAAGCCGCCGGTGTAGACGGTGGTCTCGAACTGGCCGTTGGTCATGCGCGCCGCGCCGTCGATCATCGAGACGCCGCCCAGCTCGTGGAACATGCGGCTGACGTTGGCCTTCTCACCCTGCTGCACGGGGTAGTTGGCGTTGAGGTAGGCGATGCGCACGAAGCGCGAGGGCGAGTAGTAGTCGCCGGGCATCCCGCGCATGGCGCCGCCCGACCCGTACGGCTCAAGCGACGCGCGGTCCCAGGTGGTCTTGGGGGCGACGTCGCTGGTGACGTTGAGGTAGTTGCGCAGGTTCTCGCGATGCCACGCGAAGCCGGGCTGGTTGGTGAGCACGTCCACGTCGTCGTCGAACACGTGCATGCCGTCGGCGGTGTACTCGATCGCGATGCTGCGCGTCGCGTCGCCCACGATCCAGTGCAGCAGCGACGTGGGGAAGCGGTCGCTCACGGGCTTGTCGACGACGGCGACGTCGGCGAGCGCCGCCTCGACCTCGTCGACCGTCGAGAAGCGCGAGACGATCCACAGGGGCAGCTCCCACGACGCGACGTTGGTCTTGCCCGCCACGGCGTCGCTCTCGTAGCTCGCGTACCCCGGGAAGTTGAGGCCGGCGACGGCCAGGCCCGCCTGGTTGGCGCAGTCGAAGTACAGCGGGACGTTCTGCTCGACGATCCCCATGCCGATGACGGGCCACCGAATCTCGGTGGTCGCCCCGAAGGGCGAGGTCGGCCTATAGCCCGTCGGCGTGATCACCACCCGCTCCCCGTACGAGCAGCACCAGTCGAGGTTGCGGGCAAAGTACATGTTGCCCTCGCCGTCCGAGAACCTGACCCCAGTGCACATGCGAGCTCCTTTCTCCGGAACGAGACGCATCGCAGCACACGATAGCACCGCGGGTGTCGAAGCGGCGTCATGCCGACGTCAGGCATCATGTCCGCACGCTGACGGCCTCCGCCCGGGCGTGCCGAGGGCGCGCGGGTCACGCCCGCTTCCGCTCCCGATCCTGGCCTGCCGCCCGGTCGTCGTCCTGCCGGCGCTGTCTGCACGCCGGGCACGTGCCCACGAACGTGAGCTCGACCCCCTCCACGTCGTAGCCCGTCGAGGCGGCGACGTCGCGCGAGACGCCCGCGATGCGGCCCTCGTCGACCGGGACGTCGATGACGCTGCCGCACTGCTGGCATACCAGGTGCGCGTGGAACGAGGTGTTGTGGTCGTAGTGGCAGGCGTTGCCGATGCGCACCGAGAGCAGCTCGCCCTCGTCGGAGAGCAGCGCGAGGTTGCGGTAGACGGTGCCTCGGCTGATGCGCGGGTCGGTCTCGCGCGCCTTCAGGTAGATCTCGTCGGCGGTGGGGTGGTCGTCGAGCTCGCGCACGACGTCCATCACCAGCTGCCGCTGCTTGGTGTTCCTCCGCTGTACCATGGGTCCTCCCTTATCAATATTCAGTATCGATAATATCAGCATGGGGCCGGCATGGCCAGGGCGCGCGGGGACGCCCGCAGGGCGCACACACGCAGGGCTTGCGCGGACGTGCTAGCGGGCCGTTCGGGCGAATGTGCGCGTTTCGCGGAGCGCGAGACGCCTCTTGACGATGCGTTCGATAAATCGATACTAAGACTTAATATCGATAGTGGATATGGCGAGGCGGGAGGGCGCCGCCGCCCCGTCGCACCGAGAGCCAAGGGGCGCCACGATCACGAACGCGCGTCGGGCGACCGACGCGACGAGAGAAAGGAAGCTCGCATGTCACTCATCAACAAGGAGATCGCCGACTTCAGCGTCCAGGCCTATCACAAGGGCGAGTTCGAGACCGTCACCAAGGCCGACGTCCTCGGCGGCTGGAGCCTGTTCTTCTTCTATCCCGCCGACTTCACCTTCGTCTGCCCCACCGAGCTCGAGGACCTCGCCGAGCACTACGGCGAGTTCAAGCAGGCCGGCTGCGAGGTCTACTCGGTCTCGACCGACACGCACTTCACCCACAAGGCGTGGCACGACGAGTCGGAGCGCGTGGGCAAGGTCGACTTCCCGATGCTCGGCGACCCCACGCACGCGCTCTCGCGCGACTTCGACGTGCTGATCGAGTCGGACGGCCTGGCCGAGCGCGGCGCCTTCATCGTCGACCCCCAGGGCAGGATCCAGGTGTACCAGGTCAACGCCGGCGGCATCGGCCGCAAGGCCACCGAGCTGCTGCGCCTGCTCAAGGCGGCCCAGTTCGTCGCCGAGCACGGTGACCAGGTCTGCCCCGCCAAGTGGGAGCCGGGCGCGGAGACCCTCAAGCCGTCGCTGGACCTGGTCGGCCAGCTGTAAGGGCGTCGTAACCGGGTCGTGAGGTCGGAAAGGAGAACGCATATGGACGACGAGGTGTTCGACGCCGTCATCGTGGGCGGCGGCCCCGCCGGCCTCACGGCCGCCCTCTACCTGGCGCGTGCGCGCTATCGGGTGCTCGTGGTCGAGCGTGAGCGGTTCGGCGGGCAGGTCACGATCACGTCGGAGGTCGTCAACTACCCCGGCGTGCTCTCCGCGAGCGGCGCCGAGCTCACCGACACGATGCGCCGGCAGGCGGAGGCGTTCGGCGCCGAGCTCATGCTCGCGCAGGTCGAGGCGCTCGACCTCTCGGGCGACGTGAAGGTGGTGCGCACCAGCAGGGGCGACGTGCGCTGCCTGGCGGTGCTGCTCGCGAGCGGCGCGACGCCGCGCGATGCGGGCTTCGAGGGGGAGGAGCGCTTCCGCGGACACGGGGTGGCGTACTGCGCCACCTGCGACGGGGAGTTCTTCACGGGGCGCGAGGTGTTCGTGATCGGCGGCGGCTTCGCGGCGGCCGAGGAGGCGGTGTTCCTCACGACCTACGCCTCCCACGTGACCGTGCTCGTGCGCCGCGACGACTTCTCGTGCGCGCGGTCGATCGCCGACGAGGTGCGCGCCAACGACAGGATCGACGTGCTGACCAACTCCGTCATGGACGAGGTCGACGGCGACGGCGTCGTGCGCAGGGTCCGCTGGCACGACGTGCGCACCGGCGAGACGCACGAGTACTCCGCCGAGGACGGCGGGCCGGTGGGCGTGTTCGTCTTCGCGGGCTACGTGCCGGCCACCGAGCTCGTCCGCGGCGTGGCCGAGCTCGACGAGCAGGGCTACGTCGTGACCGACGAGCGTCAGATGACCAGCGTCGACGGCCTGTTCGCGGCGGGCGACGTGTGTCGCAAGCGCCTGCGCCAGGTGGCGACGGCGGTGGGCGAGGGGGCCGCGACCGCCACCGAGATGGAGCGCTACGTCAGGGCGGTCCAGGAGCGCACCGGCATCGTGCCGCGCAAGCCCGTTGCGGCGACGCGTCCGGTGACGTCGGTCCCTTCGGCCGCGGCGTCCGGGGCGTCTGCCGGGAGGGGCTCCGGCGCGGACAACGGTGCGAGTGGCGCGGCGCCCGAAGCGGGCGGCGCGGGGAGGGAGGCCGCGCAGGGGCCGTTCGACGAGACCATGCTCAGCCAGCTGAGGGCCGTGTTCGCGCGCATGGCGAGCCCGCTCACGCTGCGCCTGCACCTGGACGACGGCGCGACATCGCGCGAGCTGCGCGACTACATGGAGGCGCTCGCGGCGCAGACCGACCTGCTAAGCGTGGAGCTGGCCGGGGACTCCCACGCGACGGACACCCCCGCGCCCGCCTCGGGCAACGGAGGTGCCGGGGGCGACGACGGCGAGCTGCCGTTCGTCGAGGTCGTGCGCGCCGACGGGACCCCGACGGGCCTCGCGTTCCACGGCGTGCCCGGCGGCCACGAGTTCACGTCGTTCGTGCTCGGGCTGTACAACGCCGCGGGGCCCGGCCAGCCGCTCTCCGACGCCGACCGCTCGGCCATCGCGCGCATCGACCGCCCGGTGTCGCTGCGCGTGCTGGTGGGCCTCTCGTGCACGATGTGCCCCGACGTCGTCGTTGCCTGCCAGCGCATGGCGGCTGACAACCCCAACGTGACCGCGCACATCTACGACGTCAACCGCTTCCCGGAGCTGCGCGAGCGCTACGAGGTGATGAGCGTCCCGTGCCTGGTGATAGGCGACGACTCCGGGGAGCGCGTCTCGTTCGGGAAGAAGAGCCTCTCCCAGATACTCGAGCTCGTGGGGTAGGGGTGGGCGAGCGGCCAGTGTGGAGGGCTCGCGGGGGCATGGCGGGGCGCGGACGAGGGGCGTAACGGCCCCGCCCGCGCCCCGCCGGCGCGCTGGTCATGGAATGGGGAGGGCCCTAAAGGCCCCTCTCCTAGCAGCAGTAAATCTTGTCCTCTCGGCACTTCGGGTCGATGGAGATGGCTCCGCCCATGCAGTGCATGAGGCAGTTAAAGCAGGTCTGGCACTCATCTCCGTAGGCAATGTACGGATGCTTTTCGTCCTCGTCCCACCTTAGGACGTCCTTGGTGCACACCTGTACGCAGTGCCCGCAGGAGACGCAGGCGTCATTGTCGATGCTCTTGATCATGGTCGGCTCCTTATTCCGCAGGCTGATAGGGGTAGGCGTCAAGCGGGATATCCTCAACCTGCATCTGTGGCGCCCCGTCGTTCCCCTTCGTCCATTCAATCCATGCGCGCCAGTCGTCGCTCGTTTGTGGGTAATCCACGCGGTAGTGGCAGTTGCGCGACTCGGTTCTCTCGAGCGATGCTCTCAGGTAGAGGTCGGCGCACGTTCCGATGGATGACAACTCGTAAAAGTTTGCGAGCTGGTGCGGGTCGTCGATTGCAACGTCGTCCAGACGCTTGATGATGGCGCCCAGCTTGTCGAGTGCCCCCTGGAGCGTGTCCTGCGACTTCAGGATGCACACGCGGTAGTCGAAGATTGTCTCCTGGATTTCGCGCACCAGGTCGTTGGGGACGACGGAGCCTTTCTGGCCGATTTTCCCGGTGATGCGGGCGAGCGTCTGCGTGACAGAATCGTCGTCGAGGGCGGGCGACTCTGCCTGCTCGACGTATGCTGCCGTCGCCGTGCCGCATTTCTCGCCAGACCAGTAGGCACGCGCGGACTCCTGGCCCTTGGTCTTACCGGGGTCGACGGATACGGGCGTGCCGGCTGCCCAGAGCCCCTCGATTGAGGTCGCGCAGTCCTCGTCGACCACGATGCCACCGATGATGCCGAACAGGGTGGGCGTGAGCTCTTGGAGGGTCTTGGTGCAGTCCATTCCGCTCGCGGCGATGAGGTCCTCGTTGATTGCCTGCCAAGTGTTCTCTCCGAAGAACTGCCGATAGCCGAGGTATCCGCCGTTGCGATACTCGTCGGTGGTACGGTCGAGGTAGCATGGGCCGCTGCCCTTGTCGTTCTCCGAAGCGACGCCGAATGCGGCCGTCCAGCAGTTCGTGACCGGCCCGCTCACAGGGTCATAGTCCCAGGTGTACTCGTCGCCTGCCTTGTTGATGAAGCGTGCGCCAAACGCGCCGAGTAGCGTTGCGCCCTCCATGTTGTAGCCCTTGGGATCGACGTCGAACGACATGAACTCCATGTTGTCCAGCGTTGCGCCTGCCTCATAGGCGAGGCGGTACGAGTCGCCGCACTCTCCCTCGCCCATAGCATGTTGACCGCGGAAGTTGCCCTTGCCGGCGGCGATGACCGTCGCCTTGGCACGGAAGGCGACGCCAGCGCCCGTGAGCTTGTTGAAGCCTGCGGCACCGACCACGCGGTCTCCATCCTTGAGCAGCTCGACAATCATCGTCTTTGCGTAGCATCGGACCTGCGGGCGCTGCAGGAGCTGATCGATGAGGCAGGCGACGACGCCCTTGCCTGCTGGGATGCCCTTGTACCCGAGGAAAGGCGAAAGTTTGGTGTAAACGTTGCCGTCAGAGCACATACGCTGGTCGGCGGGCGCGTACGTGCAACCCCACTGCACCAGCTTGTCGTACCTTCGCTGGGAGGTCTGGTACTGGTCGAGCCAGAGGTCCTGCCGGCCGAGGTAGTCGGTCGTCTTGAGGGTCTCGGTCATCATGTCGTCTATGTTGTCGATTCCGTCCAGGCAGAACGCCGACGTGCCGCTCGTGAGCGAGGCAACGCTCGAGATGCCGATGGTGCCCTTGTCCACCAGCGCGATGGAGCCGACGCCGGCGTCAGCGGCGGTGATAGCCGTCCACAGTCCGGCATAGCCGGCGCCGATGATGACGAGGTCCACGTCTATGATGTTCCCGTCCTCATATTCCTCGCTGGTAACCACGGGAATCGTGCTCGCGGGATAGACCTTTCGTTCCGCGTCCCCGCCTGCGCTCGCGCCCTTTTCGCTCGCGCATGCCCATTCGGCCCCCGGCACCATCGCTCCGGCCAGCCCCAGGGCAGCCGTCTTGACAAGCGTTCTTCTCGTGACGCTGATCTGTCGCATCTGGGTCCCCTTTCCCTACTTGCTCCCGACTGCAGGATGCCGCGATTCGGGACATCCCGTCGGATTGCCGTCGATGGTAGGGACGGCAGCCCCACGGCAACAGACAAGCGATTGACACATGTACAATGGTTGACATACCCCTTGATACGCTGCCCTGCATGTCGCACGCTTGCCGAGGGCGCATGCGGATGTAACGTGATGGCGTTGCAAATGGGACAGGATTGTCACAGCAAGGATGTGAGGAGGTCGTCACGATGCAGGCCCCTGGTGAGGTCTCCGACATCGAGAGCCGCTTCATGCAGGCAACTGACATTCCGCCAACGGTGATGGCGTGTGGTGTCGTGCGGCACTGCGAGGCAGGGGAGACTGTCGTTCGCGAGGGAGAGCGGGTCGACGGGTGTTACTGCGTGCTATCAGGGCGAGTCTGCGGATTTACCGAAGACGAATCGGGGACTCCCTTGACTCTCATCAGTCTCGATTCGGGATCGTGCTTTCTCGAGTCTGACATCATTCTCGACAGTTATGAGACGCAGTGCGGGTTCAGAATGAGCGAGCAAGGCGATTTGCTCTTTGTCAGCAGGGAGGACTTCGAGCGCATTGTTGGCGAAGATATGCAGGTTGCTCAGTACTTCATGCGGCGCGTATCGCTCAAGTTCCATGCGTTTGTCGCGGCGTATCGCGATGCGGGTCGCCAGTCGGCAATGAGACGGGTGTGTGACGCGCTCATCGACTTGGCGGTGCACTATGGCCTGCAGACGGAAACAGGCATCACGATACGCTTCCCCCTGAGCCAGCAGTACCTCGCAGACTTCCTCGGAGTCAGCAGGGTCACTGTTAACAAGTGCATGGGGGAGCTCAAGCGCAGCGGCATGCTTTCCAGGGTCGACGGCGAATACTGCATCCGCGACCTCGCCGCCCTCAAGAGACGCATGGCGTTGCTCGCGTGAGCCTGCTGACCATCCTTGGGCGCGCGTCTCGTCTTCTTGTGAACGGGCTACCGCCTCACTTGACCGCCGGTCAATCGAAACGGTGATGACATCAGAAGGCTCCGAGGTGCAATGCCCGGAGCCTTCTGCGATTGCGCGATACGCCGCTTACCGTCGGTAAACGGCAGCGCCACATTCGTGCTTGACCGATGAATGGACAGGTCACGACATCACCCTAATGCGATGACTCTGCAAGAGAGCCGTATTGCGTGCTCTCACCCTGATGCGACGAAGCGACCACTTCGACTGAGACCGTAGAGTGCGGGGCGTCCGGTGCTTCCGGAGGCGCGGATGCGTCCCGGCGGCTCGTTCGTGGAAGTGGAGGAGACCAGGCATGACTCAGACCAACACATGCGGAAATGTCTCGCGGCGCTCATTCTTGGCGGGTGCCGCCCTTACGGCAGGCGCGGCAGTCACATCCAAGGCAATGGCTAAGGAAGGGCCGAGCTCAAATCTCGCGTCATCAACGGGCGATATGAGCGCAAGCACCATGGAAGATTTCGACCCGAACGATGTCGATGAGGTCATGAACGCCGAGCTTCTGATTGTCGGCGCTGGCGTAGCTGGCGTGGCTGCGGCAGTCGAGGCGGCGGATCGTGGCATCGACACGATAGTAATTGAGTCGAACGATTCCATTGGAAGTGCGGCGAGCGGTACGGAGGGCGTGTTCGCAATCGACTCGCCGCAGCACATACGAGATGGTGTCCATATCAATCCTTCAGACATCATCTCTACCGAGAACTCGCTGAATGCGTATCGCATCAACAACCTCTTCCTTCGTGATTTCTTGGACAACTGTCTTGAGAACTACAACTGGCTCGTCGACAAGGGCGTTGAGTTCAGCGGTGTTGCGGACAACTACAAGGGTTCCGGCTTGTTTCCCACGCACCACTGGTTTGCCAACGACGGCTACGCGACGACGTCGTACTTTCCGCAAATGTCTGCGTATCTAGACAAGTTCGATAACGTCGAGATTGTCACCGGCTTGCGCGGAAGAAAACTCGTCACAACGAATGACAAGGTCACGGGCATCGTGGCGACGCGTGAGGACGATTCCACGGTGCGGATTGACGCCGAGGCGACAATCATCTGCACGGGAGGATATGCGGGAAACGCTGACATCCTGAAACGCCGCGACCCTCGCTTCTGCGCACCGGCGGTTTACGGATTCTCTCCGACTGTTGGCAGGGGCGACGGGCTCGAGATGGTGCGCGCAATCGGTGGCTCTGACGTCTCTGCGCAGCGAGGCTTCCTCGCGATGGTCGGACCCAGCGGGAGCGACTCGCTGAATGCGTGGGTCGAGCCCACAATCTGGGTGAACGGCGACGGATATCGGTACGTGAATGAGGACTGCGATACGGGCAACCCTCTATGGCAGCATAGCCTGAACGCCTTCCGAGAGCAGGCTAGCCATTGCTTCATGCTGGTGGATTCCGGGCTGGTCAAGCGCATGAGCGATGCGGGCACGGACACTTCGACGCTGCTGGAGGACATCGCGTCTTATGACGGACCGACAACCGCCTACGCCGCCGACACGCTCGAGGAACTAGCAGAGAAGGCGGGATTCGACCCCGCCGTCTTCCTGGGCGAGGTCGACCGTTACAACGCGCTGGTCGACGCAGGTGCCGACACCGACTACGGCAAGTCGCCCGAATACCTGGCGCATATCGAAGACGGACCTTGCGCGCTCTCCCCGTTTGAGGCGCATCTCGCCGTCTCTATCGGCGGCATAGAGATCAATCGCAATTGCCAAGTCGTTCGTCCCGATCTCACGCCGATAGAGGGCCTCTACTCGGCGGGCGTGGATAGCGCCATGTACCTGCGCGAGAACTACCACATCGAGGTGCCATGCACGGCCATGGGCAACAACATCAACTCCGCGCGGACCGCGGTTAGACATTTCGCCGAGAACAGGTAACGCAATGCTC
Source organism: uncultured Coriobacteriales bacterium (assembly GCA_903789505.1). GTDB lineage: Bacteria > Actinomycetota > Coriobacteriia > Coriobacteriales > UMGS124 > CAIFEU01. The sequence continues at coordinate 7,006 of CAIFEU010000025.1, read as the reverse complement.
AGGTGGTAATCGCACGGCGAACGCGAACTCCCATTCGTGGCGTCGTGTTGGGACATTTCATACAAGAGAGGGGACTCGTCATGACTGAGCGCAAGGACAACGGCAGCGGCGCCTCCATCACGCGCAGGGCACTCGTGGCTGGAACGGCAAGCGCGATTGCGGCTGGGGCCGCATCATCTGTGGCGTTTGCGGCGCAGGGCACGTCCGCCAAGGACGACAAGGCGACGAGCGCTGACTCGTCCGCTGCAAGTGACAGGGTCACTACCCCCAAGTGGAGCTGGGAGACCAAGCCAGACCCCATCCCCGCGAGTGAGATCACCAAGACGATTGACGCCGAGGTCGTCATCGTGGGAGCGGGAATCAGCGGCATGACGGCGGCAATGAAGGCGGCGGACATGGGCGCCGACGTCCAAGTGCTGGAGAAGCTTCCGTCCTATCCGCCCACGCACCCCACGGGCTTTGCTGCGGTGAACAGTCGCCTGCTCAAGGAGAAGGGCGCCGTCGTCGACCGCACGAAGCTCATCAGCGAGATTATGGGCAAGGTCAATGTGTTCCGCAGCAAGCAGGACGTCGTCTCGGTGTGGGTCGATCGCAGCGGTGAGATGGCCGACTGGCTGGAGGGCATCCTCGCTGCCGATAACATCCCGCTGCAGGTTGGCGGCTTCGAGGGATACTACCTGCACATCGATAAGGTTGCCGACGCGCCGCTTAACATGCCCGACGAAGGCCAGTACTACAACTTCTGGCCGCTGCAGCACCAGTATGGCTCCAGCCCCGACGCGGGCGTCGGCCTTGCGGTGAACGACCACGAGGAGGACTACATGGGCACCTTCCTGCGCTACGCGCAGGCACAGGGCGCCACCTTCAACTTCAACACGCGCGCCCAGCAGCTCACGCAGGACGAGACGGGTCGCGTGACGGGCGTCGTCGCCACTGACGACGGGGGCAATTATGTGCAGTTCAACGCCTCCAAGGGCGTCGTGCTCGCAACGGGCGGTTTTGACTACGACGACGAGATGCTTCAGGCGTACTTCCCAATCGGACTGCGGATGAACAAGACGTTCCAGACGTGGTTCACCGGCGACGGCCACAAGATGGCGATGTGGGCGGGCGCGCAGATGGAGGACACCTGCACAGCGCACACGCTGGGGTCGCTTGCTGTGGCAGACGGCTACGCCGAGGGCTACTCGCCGATGAACCAGACCAAGCCGTGGCAGGAGTGGGAGCGTGGCGGCAACGCCATGTCGCCGTGCCTGTGGGTGAACCTGAACGGCGAGCGATTCATGAACGAGGAGATCGGCTACTTTGACAGCGCGTTCCAGATTGACCAGCAGCCGCAGCGCAAGTACTGGGGTGTGTGGGACGCCGACTGGCAGAACAAGATCAAGGGCCACGTCATGGGACGCTTCATGGACGATGGAGACTCGCCCGAGCTTGTCGAGAAGTGCGTGGAGAACGGCTGGACCCTCAAGGCAGACACCTTGGAGGAGCTCGCCGAGAAGATGGGGGTGCCAGTCGACGCCTTCCTCGCGACGGTCGAGCGCTACAACCAGATCTGCGCCGATGGCGAGGACCCGGACTTCCTGAAGCCCGCAGAGTACCTAAAGACGAGGCTGGACACTCCGCCCTACTATGCGCAGCTGCGCGGTAACGCGTTCATGACGACCACCGGTGGCGTGGCGATTGACGCCAAGATGCGCGTTCTGGACGCCGACAAGAAGCCGATTCCTGGTCTGTACGCCGGTGGAAACCCCGCCGGTAGCATCTTCGCAGACACGTACTGGCACACCATCCCCATGAGCCTCTCCGGCACGAGCATGACGCTCAGCATGGTCGCCGCCGAGAGCGCGGTCAACGAGGAGTAACGCCCGGCCGATGAGTGGGGGGGCGGTGCGGCGGCGCTGGTACGTGGCAGGGTCGTCGCACCGTCCCATGTCCCAAGCATGCGAGGTGGAAGGCGAGGCGACGCAATGTCAGCGGCAGCAAAGGACAAGTCCGTTAGGGGCAAGGTCGCGCTCATCACGGGGGCGACGTCGGGCATCGGGCGGGCGACAGCCGAAATCTTTGCGCGCGACGGGGCGATTCTCGTCGTGGCGGGAAGGCGCCAGGCCGCCGGCGACGAGCTCGTGCGCGACCTTGCGCAGGCAGGTGCGCAGGCGATGTTCGTTGCGACGGATATCGCACGGCAGGATGACATAGATAACCTGGTCGAAAAGGCGATTGAGCGGTTCGGTCGCATCGACATTCTCGTGAACAACGCTGGCTACGGCGGACGAGAGCACTATCTGACTCACGAGTACCAAGACGAGACGTGCGACAAGTACATCTCCACCAACTTGCTGGGAACGCTCAGGATGTGCCGCGCGGTTATTCCCCATATGCTCGCGATTGGCGGCGGATCCATCGTCAACACGTCGTCGCTTGCAGCGCACCTTGCGGTGCCGTACGACTCGATTTATGGCGCCACGAAGGCCGCCATCCAAGACCTCACGCGCACGATTGCCGTCGAGTACGGTAAGCGGGGCATTCGCTGCAACTGCGTGCTGCCCGGGCTCACTCGAACCGAGATGATTCCGGAGGGGTCGGGCATCGAGGAGATGGTCAAGAACACGGTGCCGCTTGGACGGGCGGCAACCCCGGACGAGATCGGTGAGTGCATCCTGTTTCTTGCAAGCGAGCGAGCGTCCTTCTGCACGGGTGCCTCGCTGATTGCGGACGGCGGGCAGGCGGTGTTCTGAGGCTACCTCGGCCATCCTGAGGAGCCGTCGCTGCAAGGAAAAACCTCGGGCGTCTCGGAAGGGAGCTTCCGCCGGCTCGCCTGCTGCCGCGCATTGGGGCGGGCGAGCCGGCGGAACGGGGGCTGACGGCAGTTTTGACCGCCGCTCACCTCTCATGACACCTATGCTCTTGAACCCTCGACGATTGCCATCATCTCGTCGCGCGTGTGCACGCCGAGCTTGACGTACAGATGGTTCTTGTGCGTCTTCACCGTGTTCTCGGAGAGCATGAGCTCTGCTGCCATTGACTTCACGCTGTACCCGCGCACGAGGAACTGAAGCACCTCCTCCTCGCGTGCAGAGAGCTCATAACGCCTGGCAATCTCTCCGCAGCGGGCAATGACGCTCGCTCGCTGCGAGAGCGCGAACCTTCTCCCTCCTCGCGCGCTTTCGGTGCTCTCGACGAGGTCAAGCGCGGAAAGCCAGGCAAACGTCTTTGGCGAGGCGATCGTGCCGACGAGAATAACGAGATAGGACGCGCATAGCGCGAAAGTGGCCACATGCAGTGCAATGCCGCTGGCAAGCATGCTCACCGCGCCGCCGACGAGCATCCCAGAGTCAATTGCAATAGCGGCAAGCGCGAAGCATGCTCCCGATGCGGGGCTGCCGCTCGGATAGAGGCACCCGAGCACGTAGTATACGTAAATTAGAAAGAGCGACTGGCCAAATAGGATGCATATTCCCGCGACGAGTCCGTTGCCGAGGGGCAGTACGACGGGCAGCATGAGCATTCCGCCTGCAAGGCACGGCACGACGAGGCGATAGAACAGGCGCATACGACGCAGACGCGGGCACAACAGGTCGAGCAACAGCACGAGACCGAGCAGGAGCACGTCTGCGGCGAACATGAGCTGCCACATACCAGCATCTGTGGCGGCGAAGGCACCCGAGCCCATGCGCATCATGCTCATAGGCGCGCAGAAAAGAACGCAGCACAGCAAGACTCCCATGGGGACGGGAGTGCGCCGTGGGTTGTCCTCCTGGCAGTCTGCTTGGTCGCTTGACGCCTCGCCGTCTGCCAATTTTTCCATCATGGAGAGCGCTGCGCGCAGGCAGACTACTGACACAATCGGCAGCAAGGCGATTGTCACAAGCCTTGGTTGGGGAGGCAGAGCGACTGCGATGACGGCAAGGCCCAACCCCATGAGCGTTGAGAGGCTCGAGACGAGCCATGTGAACCGCTGATTGCCTTGCCACGCCATGACGCGGGACCATGCGAGAAAAAACGCCGCGTTTGCCATGCCCGCGATGATGGAGAGAGCATCCAAGGGCGCTGTCGTGCTGGTGCTTGGCAGCAACGCGGAGGCGACCGTGGACGCTGATGCTACGATTGCCGCCGCGAGCAGCATGCTGCCCGAACGTGCTCGACGAGCGCCTTTTCTACGCCCGAACATGAAGGCGACGAGTAGGGCACAATGTCCGAAGGTGACCGCCATCCACACGCCCGCCTCGGCATGGGTGCCCTGATTCCGTTCGAGTACGGGGCAGTATGCGGTACATACCACCCACGCCCAGTAGGCAGAGATTGCGACGATCCCCAGTAGTGCGACGCTTACCTCGTCAGCGGCTGTCCCCTTCGTCCCTTCCAACGTCCTCTCTCCCTTCAGAGGTCAACCTCGGCGAGTTCAACTCGAAGACGCGCAACGGTGGAGAGAGTCGCCTCGGTGAGGATGGAGCAGGCCATTCGACAATCCGAGGAACCCGATTCTGCCGCAAGCATCGTGCCCCGCGTTGGAATGGCTCGGTGGCGCGTTCACGGGTCCTCGATGGATGCGAGGCGCGTGCTGTTGCCTGCGGCCTCAGATGGCGTCCGAGATGCAGCGGCCCGTCGTTTCTGCCGTAGTCGCCCAATCCGAAATCGGGGCCCCGACAGCCCTCGTCTAGAGTGCGTCGGGGCCCCGGTGGTGACGGAAGGGCGTGAATCGGAGTGTGGCGCTCGGGCCTAGCGGTCCATGATGTCGGTGATGACCTTGCCCTGCGCCAGCGCCTCGCCGACGTAGTGGCCGAAGGTAATCGCGCGGCTGTGGCTCGCGCCGGGGTACTGCACGGGGTAGTCGTAGGCGAAGAAGTCGCCCTGGACGTTGCCCACGGCGAACAGCCCGGGAATCGGGTCGTCGTCATCGGTGAGGACCTGGGAGTTGCGGTCGACGTGCAGGCCGAAGGGGATCACCAGGACGGTCGCCGAGACGGGCGTGGCGTAGAACGGGGCGGTCTTGACCGGCGAGAGGAAGCGCTCGGGGGTCTGGAAGTCGGTGTCGACGCCGGCGTCGCACATGCCGTTGTAGCGCTCGACGGTCGCGAGGAACTCGTCGGTCGGCACGCCGATCTTCTCGGCGAGCTCCTCGAGCGTGTCGGCCTGGATCAGGTAGCCGGAGTCGAGCGCCTTGGAGATCTGGTCGCCGTCCTCAACCGAAGAGATCCACTTGTCGGCCTTGGTCGGCCACTGGCGACGGACGTTGTCCTGCCAGTTTGCGTCGAAGATGCTCCAAGTCTTGTTGCCCGGCTGCGCCATGCGGGCGTTGGTGACGTAGGGCTCGAAGTTCATCTCGGAGGCGTAGCGGTCGCCGTTGCGGTTGACGCTGAGCCAGCTCATGATGAACGCGTCGAGGAAGAAGTTGAACGAGTCGATGCAGAACTGGTGAATCATCGGCGCCGCGGTGCTGCGCTGCACCGCCGCCCCCGCCCAGCAGCCCATGAGGATGCCGTCGCCGGTGTTGCCGCCCAGCGGGGTGTACATGCGCATGTCGGCGCGGTTGGCGATCGGGCACCAGGCGTCGATCATCTCCGGGTTGCCGGCGATGTCGCCGGTGGCCAGGATGACGCCGCGGCTCGCGTTGATGCGCACGTGGCTGCCGTCCTCGGCGGTCACGATGACGCCGGTGATGCCGCTCTGCGCGTCGCCGACGAGCTGCTCGGCCTTGGTGTTGAACTCGAACGTGGCCCCGTGCGAGACGGCCGACTGGTACAGCGACTCCATCAGGCCGTGGTTGAGGTCGCCGATGCTGTCGAACGACGCGTCGTAGTCGACGTCGCTGTAGGGGAACGACACGGGCGTGGGGTACTCGCGGTAGAGCTCGGGGAAGTCGTCGGTGTCCCAGCCCACCTTCGACGTCGACGACATGCCGTAGTGCAGCTCGATGCCGTTGGGCTCGCAGACCTCCTGCAGGTAGTCGATGACCTTGCCGCAGTTGTGGGCCCACTCGCTGATCAGGTCGTGGTTGGCGGTCTGGTGCGTCCAGCGGTAGAGGTTCCAGGCGGCCAGGTCGGGGTCGACCTCGATGCCCTGCTCGAGCTGCCACTTGGAGTTGATGCCCGCGACGTCCTCGCCGCGGTAGGCGTAGGCCTCGGTCTTCTCGACCAGGATGACGCTGGCGCCCTGCGCGGCGGCGGCGTCGGCCGCGGCGACGCCGGAGAAGCCGGCGCCGACGATCGCGATGTCGCAGCTCTCCTCGCGGGCGATGTCGGTGATGGGGTCGGGCGCGACCTCCCAGGTGTGCTTGACGCCCTCGCTCGAGCCGGTCTCGCCGTCGGCAGCGGCGGAGCTCTCCTGGGCGGCGGCGACCTGCGCGAGCGCGGGGGCCACGACCCCGGCGGCGCCGAGCGCGCCCGCGGCCCTCACGAGCGAGCGACGGTCGATCGGGCGCCCTGCGCGCTGGCTGCGCGCGGCGGGCTCGGTCTGGGCGGACGAGGTTGAGGCGGTACGGTTGTCCTGCATTGCGGTCTCCTCGTGACGAAGTGGACGAACGACGCCACGGATGGTGCCACCACCGCCTCTCGGGCGAATCGCCATGCAAGGGGGAGACCGCCGCGCAGGGCGGGTCGGAGCGTCGCGGCGCCGTCGCCACAATGCGGTGAGCGCGCCGCGTCCTCGCAGGTGGGAGGCCCTACGACCGCTCCCGCCCCACCTGCTCGGCCATGTCGAGCAGCTCGCGCTTGGAGTGGATGTCGAGCTTGACGTAGATGTGCTTGAGGTGGGTGTTGACGGTGTCGCGCGAGATGCCCAGGTGCTCGCGGATGTACCCGGAGTCGCGGCCGGTGGCGAAGAGCTCGAGCACCTGGCGCTCGCGCGGGGTGAGGCCGTAGCGGTCGGCGATGACGTCGGCGGGGCTGCGCGCCTCGTCAACGCCTGCCCCGGCGGCAGGCTCGCCCGCTCCCGGCGCCGCGGTGCGAGCGTCCCCCGCCCCCGCGGGGCGGCGCGCCCTGCCGCCGGGGGTCGCGGCCCCGGCGCC
>CAIFEU010000024.1 GCA_903789505.1 uncultured Coriobacteriales bacterium | reverse complement strand
GATTGTCATCGCCGTGATCCAGGCGGTCCTGCTGGTCCTTCTCGCGCCCCTCGTCTCGGGCGTGGCGCGCTGGTTCCGCGCCAAGATGCAGACGCGCCGGGGGCCGAGCATCTGGCAGGACTACCGCGACATCGCGAAGCTCTTCAAGCGCCAGGACGTCCACAGCAACGCGTCGAGCTGGGTGTCCCGCTTCATGCCCCCCCTGTACATGGGGACCATGCTCGTGCTCGCGATGGGGGTCCCCATGGCGACGCGCCTGTGCCCGGTCCCGCTGCTGGGCGACGTCATCCTCGTCGTGTACATGCTCGCCCTGCCGCGCTTCTTCTTCGCGCTGACCGGCTTCGACTCCGGCGACGCCTACGCGGGGGTCGGCGCCATCCGCGAGCTGGACATGAGCACGCTCATCGAGCCCTCGATGATGCTCGCGCTGTTCGTCGCCGCCCTGTGCTGCGGCACCACCAACGTGGGCGGCATGGGCGCGGCCGTGGCGAGCGGCTCCCTCACGGCGCCCGTCGCCATGGTCATAGCCGGCGTCGCCTTCGCCGTGTCGTGCTACATGGAGCTGGGCAAGCTCCCCTACGACATGGCCGAAGCGGAGCAGGAGCTGCAGGAGGGGCCGCTGTCGGAGATGTCCGGCCCGACGCTCGCGATGATGCACCTGGCGGTCCCGATGAAGCAGATCATCGTCGTGAGCCTCTTCGTCGCCATCTTCCTGCCGTTCGGCAGCGCGGCCGCAGGCGCGGGGCTGGGCGCGATTCTTCTCGGCGCCGTCTGGTACGTCGTCAAGGTCGCCCTGATCTTCCTGGTGTGCTCCGTCATCGAGAACGTCGTGTCTCGCGTTCGCTTCAAGCTCGTCGGGCGTCAGACCTGGGCCGCCGTCGGCATCGCCGCCGTAGCCCTGGTGCTGTGCGTCATCGGAATCTAGCGAAGGGAGGGAATGAGAGATGCAGCTTTCAGTGCTGGCAGGGCTTTCTATCATTGTCCCCCTCGTGATGTGCGCGCTGATCGCGATGTGCCCGCGCAGCGTCGACAAGAAGCTGAGCCTCACGGGCGTCATCATCTCCTCGGCGCTGACCATCGGCGTCATGGCGCTCTTCGCCGCGCAGGGCATGCAGTCCCAGACCGTCACGTGGCTGTCGATAGGCGGCGTGGCCATCATGGGATGGGTCTTCGACAAGGTCAGCTGCCTTCTGGCCCCGACGTTCGTCGTCATCGGGCTGCTGGTGGTCATCTATTCGACGGCCTACATGTCCCCGTCCAACCGTGAGCACCCGGACGAGCCCCGGCGCAGGTTCTACGCGTTCATGACCATGTTCATCGCCTCGATGGCGGGCCTGGTCTACAGCTCCACGCTGATCGGCCAGCTCGTCTTCTTCGAGATGACGGGCGCGTGCTCCTGGGCGCTGATCGGCTACTACGACACCGAGAAGGCCCGCAAGGCGGCGCTCAAGGCGCTCATCGTCACCCACATCGCCTCCCTCGGCCTGTGCCTCGCGGCGGCGCTGCTGTTCTGGAAGACCGGGTCGTTCGAGGTCAGCGCCATCGCGTCGCTCCAGGGCGGCTGGAAGACGTTCGTCCTGCTGAGCGTCCTGTTCGCGGCCTGGGGCAAGTCCGCCCAGCTGCCGTTCTACATGTGGCTGCCCAGCGCCATGGACGCGCCGACCCCCGTGTCCGCGTACCTCCACGGCGCCTCGATGGTCAAGGTCGGCGTCGCGATCTTTGCCCGCGCGCTCATCAGCGCCGGCGAGGTCTCGGAGGCCGTGGGCTGGGTCGTCGTCATCGGCGGGATCCTGACCTGCCTGTTCGCGTTCTTCATGTACCTGCCCCAGAAGGACATGAAGCGCCTGCTCGCCTTCTCGACGATCAGCCAGATCTCCTACATCTTCCTGGGATTCGGCTTCTACATCTTCGGCAGCGACATGTCGTTCGCGGGCAGCGTCATGCACATCTTCAACCACGCGTGGGCCAAGACCCTGTTCTTCCTCATCGCCGGCGCCTGCAGCTACTGCCTGGGGACCCGCATGCTTCCCCAGATCCGCGGTCTGGTGCGCAGGTACCCGGTCATGGGCGTCGCCTTCGCGGTAGCCGCGCTTGCCATCGCCGGATGTCCGCCCCTGAACGGCTTCTTCAGCAAGTTCTACATCTTCGCCGGGGGGTTCCAGGTCGCCGCGGGCAACCCCGCGCTGATGGTCATCGTCATCGCGGCGCTGGTCGAGACCGTCGGCTGCTTCGTCTGGTTCCTCAAGTGGATCAGCAGCGTCCTGTTCGGCGAGCCCTCCGAGGCCGTCGCCAAGGGACAGCCGCTGCCTCCCCAGATGGGCGCCGTGTTCGTCGTCCTTATCGTCATGGTCTTCTGCTCCGGCTTCATCGCCGCAGCCTGGCTCTTGTAGAAGGGAGCGGAGAATGGCAACCGGCTATATCATCGTGAACCTCCTGGCCTGCGTCCTGGTCGTGACCTCGACCATGGTCGTGCTCATGCGCAAGCTGCGCAGCGCCGCCTGGACCTATGCGGTCCAGTCGCTGGTCCTCGTCTGCATATTCATCACCCTTGCGACGACGGCCGGGTCGACGGGGCTGTACCTCTGGTCCGCCTCCGCGTTCGTCACCAAGGTGGTCCTCGTCCCGGCGATCATCCTGTACACGATCAAGAAGATCGGCGACACCGCCGACGCGGAGCTTCCCGTGAAGCTCACGCCCACGCGCTGCGTCATGCTCGTCGTCGCCGAGCTGATCGTGTGCTTCGTCGCCGTCCTCGGCGTGGAGCTGCCCACCGCCGGCGAGGTCCGTCCCGCCCTGGCCATCTCGCTTGCGCACTTCTTTATCGGGCTGACGTGCATCGTCTCCCAGCGCAACATCGTCAAGCAGATCTTTGGCTACTGCCTGATGGAGAACGGCTCGCACCTGACCCTGGCCCTGCTCGCCCCCGCGGCGCCTCACATCGTCGAGACGGGCATCGCCACCGACGCGATTTTCGCCGTCATCATCATGGCGATCGTCGCCTACCGCATCCATCGCGTCACCGGCTCCCTGGACGCCGAGGACCTCATGGAACTGAAGGGCTAGGTGAGGGAAGATGAGCCTTTCTACCTGCATGATCGTCCTCATGGCGGCACCGCTGATAGCCGCGCTCGCCATCGCGGCCCTGCCCTCCAAGGCCTTCCCGCGTGCGGTGTACGAGTGCATCCACGTGGTCTCGATCGGTTTCGTCCTGGCGCTTGGCGTGTACCTGGTCTACGTGGAGTTCACCACCAACACGCCCATCACCGCGCTGAGCAACTGGTGCAGGCTCGACGCGCTGTCCAGCGTGTTCGTGACGCTGATCTCGATCATCGGCGCCCTGGTGGGAATCTTCTCGATCCCCTACATCCAGCACGACGTGGACGCAGGGCATATGGACGCGGGGCAGGTCAAGAGCTACTACGCCTTCTACAGCCTGTTCCTGTTCACGATGCTGCTGGCGGCGCTGTCCAACAACATCATCATGATGTGGGTCTGCATCGAGGCGACCACGCTCGCCACGGTCTTCCTGGTGGGGGCCTACAAGACCAAGCTCGCCCTCGAGGCAGCCTGGAAGTACATCATCGTGTGCGCCGCGGGCGTGGCGTTCGGGCTGTACGGCACGCTCCTGGTCTACGCCAACGCCGCCGACGTCCTGGACGACCCCTCCCAGGCGATCTTCTGGACTTCGATCGTGCCCAACGCCGACAAGCTCGACCCGATGCTGCTGGCGATCTCGTTCACGTTCGTCGTCATCGGCTTCGGCACCAAGGCGGGCCTGTTCCCGATGCACACCTGGCTTCCCGACGCGCACTCCGAGGCGCCCAGCCCCGTCTCGGCGCTGCTGTCGGGCGTGCTGCTCAAGTGCGCCGTCCTGGTCATCATCCGCTTCTACGTGATCACGGTCGGCTGCATCGGAATCGTCTTCCCGCGCGCCATCCTGGTGACGCTGGGCACGCTGTCGGTGGTCTACGCCGCGTTCGCGATCTTCAAGCAGGACGACATCAAGCGCAAGCTGGCGTACTCCTCGACCGACAACATCGGCATCGTGGCGCTGTGCCTTGGCTTGGGCGGCCCGCTGGGCATCGCCGCGGCGCTGCTGCACTGCATCTTCCACGGCTGCACCAAGGCGCTCATGTTCTGCCTGTCCGGCAACATCCTGATGAAGTACGACAGCCGCAGCATGAGGCGCGTCAACGGCCTGCTCGAGGTCGCGCCCGTCACCGCGGTGCTGTTCTTCGTCGGCTGCTTCGCGCTGTCCGCGTTCCCGCCGTTCGCGATGTTCATCAGCGAGATAACGATGTACTTCGCGGCCATCGTCCAGGGCTACCTGTGGCTCGTCATCATCCTCGGCCTCGCCCTGACCGTGGTCGTCGCGGCGCTCGCCATCATGTGCGTGCGCGTCGACTTCGGCCATGCGCCCGCCGACGTCAAGAAGGGCGAGGTCCCGGTCATGGCGCTGGTGCCCGAGGTCATCCTCGCTGCCGTCATCCTGTGGTTCGGCATCGCCGTTCCGCAGCCCGTGGTCGAGGGCGTCGACAACGCCACGAGCATCATCGTGCAGGAGCAGGTCGATCCGCTGTACTCCGACGCCCTGCTGACAGGCATCGCGCAGGTCAACAAGTAGGCCGGCGTCCGGGAAAGAAGGAGGAGATCAATGTCTGACACACGGCTGCGCGCCGGGGACACGCACGTCGAGGCGGTGAAGCAGCGGTTCCCTGGCGCCGTGAGGGACGTCAACAGGGTCGATGACGAGCAGGTCTGCATCACCGTCGCCGCCGACCAGGCCCCCGACGTCATCGAGTACCTCTACTACCAGCGCGGCGGCTGGATGCCCGTGATGGTGGGCAACGACGAGCGCCCCCTGACCGGCGTCTACGCGCTGTACTACGTCCTGTCGATGGAGGAGCAGGACCCCGGCTTCGTCATGGTGCGCGTCGAGGTCCCCGCCGACACGTGCGCGTTCAAGTCGGTCACCCCCAAGGTGCCCGCGGCGGTGTGGAGCGAGCGCGAGGTGCAGGACATGTTCGGCCTGCGCGCCGAGGGCATCATCGACGACCGCAACCTGGTGCTGCCCGACGACTGGCCCCAGGGCACCTACCCGCTGCGCAAGGACTCGATGGACTACCGCTATCGCCCCGAGCCCACGTCCGACATCGAGAACTACCGGTTCCTCAAGGAGACCGGCGACCACGAGACAACCGTCATCCCGATGGGCCCCATGCACATCACGTCCGACGAGCCCGGCCACTTCAGGCTCTACGTCGACGGCGAGGACATCATCGACGCCGACTACCGCATGTTCTTCGTGCATCGCGGCATGGAGAAGTGCGCCGAGGACCGCATGAACTACGACTCGGTGCCCTTTCTCGCCGAGCGCATCTGCGGCATCTGCGGGTACGCCCACTCGGTGGCGTACGCCGAGAGCGTGGAGCGCGCCCAGGGCATCGAGGTCCCGCTGCGCGCGCAGGTGATCCGCTCGATCGTCCTGGAGACCGAGCGCCTGCACTCGCACCTGCTCAACCTCGGCCTCGTGTGCCACTACAGCGGCTTCGACACGGGCTTCCAGCACTTCTTCCGCGTGCGCGAGAAGTCGATGGACCTCGCCGAGATGCTCACCGGCGCCCGCAAGACCTACGGGCTGAACCTGATCGGCGGGGTGCGCCGCGACATCCTGGCACAGCAGAAGGTCGAGACCCTCAAGTACTGCGAGGACATGCGCCGCGAGGTCAAGGACCTGGTGGAGGAGCTGCTCTCGACGCCCAACTTCATCAAGCGCGCCGCCGGCGTGGGGAGGCTCGACCCCAAGATCGCGCGCGACTACAGCCCCGTGGGGCCGCTCGTGCGCGGCAGCGGGTTTGCCCGCGACGTGCGCTGGACCCATCCGTTCGACGGCTACAGGCTCATCGCCGACAGGCACGCCCCCGTCACGCGCGACACCTGCGACGTCGCCGGGCGCACGCTGGTGCGCGTCGACGAGTTCATGGAGAGCCTCGACATCATCGAGGAGCTCCTCTCGATGGACCTGCCCGAGGGGCCCGTCCTCAACGACAAGTTCAACATCGTGCCGCGCCGCTTCTCCCTGGGGTACACCGAGGCGCCGCGCGGCGAGGACGTGCACTGGTCGATGATCGGGGACAACCAGAAGTGCTATCGCTGGCGCGCGAAGGCGTCGACCTACTCCAACTGGCCGGTCCTTCGCTACGCGTTCCGCGGCAACACGATCTCGGACGCGGCCCTGATAGTCGGCTCGCTCGACCCGTGCTACTCGTGCACCGAGCGCGTGACGGTCGTCGACGTCAAGAACGGCAAGGAGCAGGTCCTCACCAAGAGTCAGCTCGAGGACTACTGCGCTGACCGTCGGCATAGCCCGCTCGAGCGGTAGGGGGGTGAGCTTTCGTATGTGGAAGACCATCAGGCAGATCCTCAAGACCGGCGACGCCACCGTCCAGTACCCCAACGCCCCGCTGAAGCGGCCCGAGTATGCGCGCGGGAAGCCCGAGCACGACAGCGTGGCCTGCATCGCCTGCGCGGCGTGCGCGGTGGCCTGCCCGCCCAACGCGATCCAGTTCGTGGTGGACCAGAAGGCGGGAACCACCACCTGGTCTATCAACTACGGAAGGTGCGTCTTCTGCGGCAGGTGCGAGGAGGTGTGCCCCACCAGGGCGATCGAGCTCACGGAGGAGTTCGAGCTGGCGGTGTTCGACAAGGGCGACCTGGAGGAGACCAGCACCTACCGGCTGCAGAGGTGCTCCGAGTGCGGCGCGTACTACGCCCCCGCCAAGGAGGTGGCCTACGCCGCGCGGATCCTGGAGCAGAGCGCGGGCGACGACGACGAGGTGCGCGTGGCGCGCGAGATGCTGGGCAAATGCCCCAAGTGCAAGCAGAGGGCCGACGCCTACCGCGCCAAGCGTCACTCGGAGACCCAGAAGAGGGAGGCTGGCGAGAAATGATCATCGACCATGACGTCCCGGAGAGCCTCCAGTACCGCCCGGACAAGGTCACCCTTGACGAGAGCGTCCAGAAGGCCAAGCTCGCGCTGCTCAACGACATCAAGCGCTCGGTGTACATCTACCGCTGCGACCTGGGCGGGTGCAACGGGTGCGAGATCGAGATCTTCGCGACGATCACGCCGGTGTTCGACGCGGAGCGCTTCGGCATCAAGAACACGCCCAGCCCGCGCCACGCCGACATCCTAGTGTACACCGGCGCCGTCACGCGCGCGATGCGCATGCCGGGCCTGCGCGCCTACCAGGAGGCGCCCGACCCCAAGCTCGTCGTGAGCTACGGGGCGTGCGGGTGCACGGGCGGCATCTTCCACGACCTGTACTGCACGTGGGGAGGGACCGACAAGATCATACCGGTCGACGTCTACATCCCCGGGTGCCCGCCCTCGCCGGCCCAGACGATCTACGGCTTCGCGATCGCGCTGGGCCTGCTCGGCCAGAAGCTGCATCACAAGGAGACCGTCGAGCAGCCCGGAGAGCAGGCGCCGCTGCTCTACGAAGACGTGCCATACAAGGTCCGCACCGCCCTTGAGCGCGAGGCCCGCCTGTACAGCGGCTATCGTATGGGGCGCGACATCACCGACGCGTTCTTCGGGGCGATGGAGAGGGGCGGCAGCGTCCTGGGCAACGTCGACGAGCTCATCCGCTCCGAGCCCGACCCGCGCAAGGCCGAGGTGTACGGGAAGCTGCGCGACGACCTGGTGTCCATGGTCGTCACCGACGAGCAGCGCGACGCGGACATGCGCCGCGCGATGGAGCTGGTCGTGGCGTCGAACAAGAACGTCGCGAGGGCTCAGGCGTCGGGAACCCTGCCCGCGGGGTCTGCCGAGAAGGTCGCCGCGGCGACGAGGATCCCCCAGTAGCGTCGATGCCCCGGGCGGCGCCCCCGCCGCCCGGGCGTCGGGGCTCCGGACGAAAGGCGGTAGGTGAGGCACATGGGTGTGGCCATTTCGGAAGAGGCGCAGCGGGCCATGCGGGCGGGCCATGCCAGTGCCGAGTCGCTGGTCATCGGGCCCGAGCGCGACGGGCGGCGCGAGAAGGCGCCCGGACGGGCGGTGTTCTACCGCCTGTCCAGGAAGTTCCTCGATGAGGACCGGCCCATGCCCCAGGGCGCCCGAGACATCCTGTACTATACGCTGGCAGTGGGCCACAACACGGGCGTCATCGACTGCTTCGACGAGGCGCTGAGCTGCCCGATGGCGGCGTACCGCCGGGTCGTGGGACGCTACCCGCAGGGAGACGCCCGCTACAAGCTCGAGGGCCTCCTGCGCAGGCAGGAGATCCAGGTCGACAGCAGCCACGTCGCGACGCTGCTGCCGCCCACGCTCGACGTCTGCGACGCGCTGGCGCAGGAGGAGGGGCCCGAGGCGGCAGAGGAGCTCGAATGGGCGCGGGCCTTCGCGGGCCTGCTGCGGCTCATCGAGGAGAACCACGTGGTGTACCTGATGGGAAGGGTGCGTGACTGATGCCAGGAAAAGTGGTGTTCACCGTCGGCGCGGTCCTGCGCGGCGACGACGCGGCGGGGCCCATGCTCGCCAAGATGATGCAGGACGAGCCGATCGAGGGCTGGGACGTCGTCGACGGCGGGCAGATGCCCGAGGACGACCTGAGCGTCATCCGCAGGCGCAACCCCGACGTACTGCTCCTGGTCGACGCCGCCGACATGGGGGAGGAGCCCGGGACGATCAGGGCCCTGCAGGAGGAGGACGTCTCCAGCGACTACCTGGTGACGACCCACTCCCTGCCCCTGAGCTTCCTCATCAAGGAGCTCAAGGGATGCTGCGGCCACGTCGTGTTCCTGGGCATCCAGCCGGCCCAGACCGAGTTCTACCACGCGCTGACCCCCGCGGTCCTCGAATCGGTCCAGCGCATCTACGACTGGCTGGCTCGCGGCACGGGCTCTGAGCCCCAGGCCTGTCCCTGGCAGGCGGGGGAGGTCGACGCCGCGGAAGGAGGGCCCGAAGGCGCCGAGGCGCGGTGAGCGCCCGGTAGCGTCGGACGCGCCCCGCAGGGGCGCTCGCGTGCGAGGCATGCGCGGCCGCCCGCGGGGCGCGCCGCGAGACTTCGAGGTTTGGAGGGCTGCATGGAAGTATCCAAGGAGGACGTCCTCGCCACCAAGCCGGACTGCCTGTCCGGCGCGGCGGTGCTCGCCAAGGCCGAGGGCATCGGCGTCAACAAGGCGACGATGGACGTGGGCCGCATGTTCGTGCTGGCGCTGATGGCCGGCATCCAGATCGGCCTGGGCGCCCTGTTCATGACCTACGTCAAGGCCGACAGCTCGCTGAGCTTCACCGCCGCCAACGTGCTCGGCGGCCTGTGCTTCGCGCTCGGCCTGCTGTGCGTCATCGTCGCCGGCTCCGAGCTGTTCACCGGCAACTCCCTGATGATCATCGCCAAGCTCTCCGGCAAGATCAGCTGGGGCGGGCTGCTCAAGAACTGGGTCGTCGTGTGGGTCGGCAACTTCCTGGGTTCGCTGATCCTGGTCGGCGTCATCGTGGGCTGCGGGCTGATGGGCACCAAGGGCTACGCGAGCGGCGACGTCGTCAACACGGTCGGCGACCAGATGGTCAAGGTCGCCAGCGGTAAGATCAACCTGAGCGCGGGCCAGATCTTCTTTCGCGGTATCGGGTGCAACCTGCTGGTGTGCCTCGCGGTGTGGATGGGCTTCTGCGGGCGCACGGTCATCGACAAGGTCTTCACCTCAATCTTCCCGGTCATGGCCTTCGTCGCCATGGGCTTCGAGCACTGCGTGGCCAACATGTTCTTCCTGCCGATGGGCATCGTCGCCAACTCGATGGGCTACGGCGAGGGCATCACGCTGACCTGGGCCGGCGCGTTCTACAACATCGGCCTGGCGACGCTGGGCAACATCGTGGGCGGTGCCATCTTCGTGGGCCTGGTGTACTGGCTCGCATATCACAAGAAGGCGGAGAAGTAGCGCCCGGGTTGCCTCAGGCGCCCAAGCCGGTGCGCACGAACGAAGGCGAGCGCATGGCATGGCGCCGCGCCCCCGAAGCCGGAAACCCCTCCAGGGGCGCGGACTTCGGGGGCGCTGCCGTTTGGGGGGCGGGCGACGGGCGCCGCTGGGATTGGCACACGCAGGGGGCGGGCGATGTGGTGGCGCGCCGTTTGCGGGCGTGGCGGGCCCCGGCACGAGAGGTCCCGCGCGCAAGTTGGGTAGACTAGGCTCTCGACTGGCACGGCTCGGCGCCCCTGGCGCGCCCGGGACCGCACGCCTCAGGGAGGGCGGCGGTGCGACGGCGGCGCGCGGGGCACGGCCGGCAGGGAGACGAACGGGAGGACGCGCATGTCTGCTGATAGCGAGCCCCGAGAGCCGCTCGCCGACCCGCTTGGGAGGCGCGGTCGGGACGGACGCCGGGGCACGAGCGAGGACGCGGGAGGGGGAGCGGGGCCCGACCGGACGAGCCGCGCGGCCGACGTCGGGGCGGCCCCGGAAGACGGCGCCCCGCAGCCCGCGCCGCGCGCCGCGTGGGACCGCGACGTGGTCACCACCTGCGGCGGGTGCTCTGCCGACTGCGGGTTCTTCGCCCACGTGGGCGACGACGGGGCGATCGAGCCGACGCTGCCGGTCCCCGGGCACCCCAGCGGCGCCGTTCGCCTCTGCGGGCGCGGGCGCAGGCGCCTGGCGCTCCCGACGCTGGAGCGCGACCGCGTGACCCACCCCCTGCGGCGCCGCCCCGACGGCAGCTTTGAGCCCATCGGGTGGGACGAGGCCTACGAGGAGATCGCTCGGCGCCTGCACGCGATCATCGACGAGCACGGTCCCTCGTCCCTGGGGCTCACCACGGGCGTGCCCTCGTACCACTGGCGCTACGCGCAGCGCCTGCTGTGGGCGCTCGGCTCGCCCAACATCTACACCGCCGACGCCGCCTGCCAGGCGTCGCGCGTGACCGCCTGGCAGCACACCCTGGGCTACAGCCCCGAGACCGACCTGGCGAACACCGACTGCGTGGTCTACTTCGGCCGCTCTCCCATGGACGCCGCCAGCGCGAGCATCGCCGACGAGGTGCGCGGCATCCATCGCCGCGGCGCGAGGGTGGTCGTGGTCGACCCGCGGCGCAACTCCACGGTGGACTACGCCGACCTGTGGCTGCGCGTGCGCCCCGGCCACGACCTGGCCGTCTTGCTCGGCATCGCGCACGTCC
Source organism: uncultured Coriobacteriales bacterium (assembly GCA_903789505.1). GTDB lineage: Bacteria > Actinomycetota > Coriobacteriia > Coriobacteriales > UMGS124 > CAIFEU01. The sequence continues at coordinate 10,767 of CAIFEU010000024.1, read as the reverse complement.
TGATCGAGGAGGACCTCTACGACCACGAGTTCGTCGCGCGGCACACCACGGGCTTTGACGAGTTCGCGCGCGCGATGTCCCCCTACGACGCGCGGTGGGCCGCGCGCGAGGCCGACGTCGACGCCGACGACATCCTGCGCGTCGCGCGGTGGCTGGGGGGCGCACGGCCGCGCGCGGTGGTGGACTGCGGCTTTCACGGCGGCCTCGGCGTCGCCTACGTGAACTCGACGCAGACGACGCGCATGATTGCGCTCGTGGACGCCCTTCTGGGCTCGTTCGGCAAGCCCGGCGGCGCGCTCAACCCCGCGTCGACGATCCGCCTGGGGACGCTCGAGGAGTGGTCGCGGACCCCGGAAGCGGGCGGCAGGAGCTTTCCCGCGCCCGCCGAGCCGACCGTCCCCAAGGTGGGGGCGGACCGCTACCCGCTCGCCGACCCGCGGGAGGGCCTGTGCACCACGATTGGGGAGTCCATCGAGATGGGCGAGCTCCACGCGCTGGTCGCCTACGCCTCGAACCCGGCGACGGGCTACGGCAACGCGCGTGACTGGATGCGCATGCTCTCAGACCTCGACCTGCTCGTGGACATCGACATCCGCATGTCCGAGACGGCGCAGATCTCCGACTACGTCCTTCCCGAGGTGAGCTACCTGGAGGCCGACCGCGGCGTGGGCGCGTTCGGCGACACGCTGTACTATCGCAACCGCGTCCTGGACCTCATCCATCCCGACACCAGGCCTGCCGACCGGATCTTCAGTGAGCTCGCGGGGGCGCTCGGGGTGGGGGAGTACTTCGACTTCACCGCCGAGGACCTCGCCCGCGCTCAGATAGCGCCCTACGGCGTCGACCTCGGCGAGCTGCGCGAGCGGGGCTTCGCGAAGACGGGCGTCAGCCTTGGGGAGCGGACCGGAGAGCCGGTCATCGAGACCCCCGACGGCAAGATCGCCTTTGCCAGCGACGTCTGGGAGCGCGCCGGGCTGGGGCGCACGCCCGCCTGGCAGCCCCCGCTGGTGGAGCCCGACAGGGACGAGTTCCGCCTGATCGGGGGCAACAACCCCTTCGTCTCCCACACGTCCTCGCAGGTATTGGTCGAGGGCGGCTCGGGCGGCGCCGGCGCGAAGGCGGGGCACGCCGACGCCGCGGGGGCGCCGGCGGGTCCGCGTGACGCGACGGACGGCCGCTCCCATGGGCCACGCGGGGTGAGCAGGCCGCGCGCGAAGGGGCGCCGTGCCTCCGACGACCACATGGGCGCGGTGTGGATGCACTCGACGCGCGCCAGCCAGCTGGGGGTCGAGGAGGGCGACATCGTGGAGGTGAGCTCCGAGCTCGGGGTCGACCGCGCGATCGCCCACGTCACGGACGACCTTCATCCCTCGGCGCTCTTCACCACCGCGAGCCCCGGCGCCCGCTCCGGCAAGCATGCCCGCTCGCGTGAGGCGGTCGAGGGCGCCCTGGGCGTCGGGCCGCTCGACCACACGCCGCTGCGCCTAGACCCGCTGTCGGGGGCGGCGCTGACGCAGGAGAACGTCGTGCGCGTCCGCAGGGTGTGCGCCGCCAAGGGCGACGCGGTGCCCGTCGACGCCGTCAGCGGGGCGTCGGGGGATGCGGGCGGCGTCCCCGCGGGCCAGCGGTCCGCGGACGGACCGCAGGCTGACCGCTCGGGTAATGCTTCTTGACCGGAGGCTCAACGCATGCAATTAGTTTTATACTAATCGTTGCGTTGGCCTTTCCTTTCTTGCAGATAAGGAGCGCGATACCATGAAGTACAAGAATATCCTCGTTCCCTTCGATGGCTCTGACCACGCGCGCGACGCCCTGAAGGCAGCGGAGGACCTCGTCGCCGGCGTCGAGGGCGCGCACATCACGATCCTCAACGTCATCGCCTCCTCCGACATCAACCCCACGTTCGGCACGGACAACCCCTTCTGGAGCTCCGCCGACCTCATGGGGTACGACGAGTACAAGGACTACATGAAGCGGGTCATCGACTCCGCCAAGAGCGGCCTGGAGGCCAGCGTGCACGACGACCTCGAGCGCCTCGGCGACAAGGCGAGCGTCGACGTCATCGCCTACCCCGGCGCTGCGCGGGGCATCGCAGAGTACGTGGGCGACCACGACATCGACCTGATCGTCATGGGCCGCCGCGGCCTGGGCGCCCTGCGCGGCATGCTCGGCAGCGTGAGCTACGGCGTGCTCGGCAGCGTCGACGTGCCGGTGCTCACGATCAAGTAGGCGCGCCGCGCGGGCGGGTTCGCCGCTGCAAGGCGGACGAAGGCGGCCCCGGGGCCCCCCCCCCCGGGGGGGGGGGCCGGGGCGGCTGTCGTGCGAGCCTGTGCGCGGGCGCGATTACCGGCGGGGCGGACGCTCGCGCGCCGTCCCGCCCGGACGTCCCACCCGGGGCCTAGTCGTCCTGGACCTGGACGACCTCGATCTTGACGACGCCCTCGCCGGGCTCGTCGTCGGCGCCCCTCGCGTCCTCGTCCGGGTCGGCTGCCGCGTCGACCTCGTCGTCCGACTCGTCCACCGCGGGCACGCCGTTAATCGCGCCGTCGAGGATGTAGTACTCGATGTCGTCGAGGCTCTCCTCGTGGTCGACCGCGAAGATGCGCTCCTGCATCTCGTAGAGCTCGTCGTCGTCCAGGTCGGCCTCGTCCTCGTCGCCGAAGTACTCGTCGTAGATGCCCTCGCGCCTGCCCTCGAAGTCCGGCTCGTCGTCAGCCAGCTGGGTCAGCCGCGCCGCCATCGCCGAACGTGCGGCGTCGTCGGTCACGACCAGGTGCAGGATGCGCGCGACCGCCTCCTGGGTGGCAATCGTCTCGATGCCGCGGTCGGTCTCCTCGTACTCGAGCTCGGACTCGAGGAAGTCCACCCTCTCCTCGAGGACGTCGATGCGCTCCTCGAGCCTCTTGATCGTCTTCTTGAGATCCTTGCGCTTGTCCTTGCTCATTGTGGCCCCTTTCGAATGGGACGACCCTTCCGAACCCCCGGATGAGGCTCCGTGTCCTGCCGAGCGCCGCGGACCGTTTACGGCCCCCCCGCGCCGACGCCCCCCGCTTACGCCCGCGCCGGCCCCCGAACGCGCCCCCGGTAACGATAGCGCATACCATGCCCGGTCGCCATCTCGCCGACGCGGGATCATGCCGATTGCGAGGGGTCGCCGCCGAAGCGCGCCGGGGCGTCGGGGGCCGGCCGGCGCCCCGAGGTGAGGGCGTCCACGCCCGCGCCGGGCTCACACCGTCACGTTGATGACGTGCCTCACGGGCGCGTTGCTGACGACAAGCTGGAACCGCGCGTCCGTCACCGGGGTCAGCAGCGACTCGTTGAGCGTGACCTCGCCAAGCTGCATCGTCGCTCCCTGGTGACGGAATGCCGGGTGCACCTGGTACTCGGTGTGATGACGAATGACCAGCGCCTGGAAGGCGTTTCCCTCGTCCCCGCGCAAGGCCTCTTCGGTCATCCCGAGCAGCTGCCCGTCGCTCACGAGGAACTCGTTCCCGCGCTCGGGGACGAGGTACATCAGGGCGAGCAGCAGCGCCCCGTCGCTCTCCTCGTTGCGCAGGTCGAGGTCGAGGCAGACGATGCTGGGGGTGTCGAGCCCCTCGCCCTCGAGCCCCTCCCGGCCCTCCTGAACGTCGGGGGCGCGCCCGTCGTCGGCGTACCAGCGCGTGTATTCGTCGTATGAGCATATCCGCGCTCCGCTCACCCGGATGGAGTAGCCACGCGTCCCCTCGTCGCTATAGGAGAGGAAGGCCCCGTCCAAGGCCACCCACTCTCCCATCTCGTGCCCGACGACCTCTGGTGGGCTCGGCGCATGGACGTTCACCCAGCGTATCCGGGCCCCCACGCATGCCGCGAGGCAGCCCCCGAGCACGCACGCCCCGGCACGCAGGGCCCCGCGCCTGCTGAGGCCCCGCGCTCCCCGCGCCTCGTCCACGCCCGGTGCCGGACGGGCGGGCGTCATCCTCTGCCTCCTGCGGCGAGCGGGGCTTTGTTCGGGACGTTGTCCCGCGGGACCTCGCGGCACGCAGAGCGCGTCTTGCCGCCCGCCTCCGACTCGCCTGTCGCGGAATCGGGGTGGGCATGCAGGTCGACATGACCGTCGACATGCCCCTCGACATGCCCCTCCGCCAGCGTCCACACCTCGTCGGCAAGCTCCGCAAGGAAGCCCGCGTCATGGCTCGCCACCATCACCGCCGCGCCTTGGCGCGCCTGGTCGCGTATCAGCGCGGCGGCTCGGCGCACTCCCGACGAGTCGAGCGCGTTGGTGGGCTCGTCGAGCAGCAGCGCGTCGGGGTGCTCCATTATCGCGCCGGCGATGCCCAGGCGCTGCTTCATACCGAGCGAATACGCTCGGTACGGTCGCGCGTCCTTCGGGTCAAGCCCGATGGCCTCCATGGCCGCCGCGGCGTCCCCCTCGTCGGCGACGCGCCTGATCGAGGCGAGCAGCGCGAGGTTTCGCAGCCCCGAGTAGCCTGCGAGGAACGCTGGCCCCTCGAGGAGCATTCCGATTCTCGGGCGTCGTGCGCCGTTCCCTCCCGCACCGTTGCGTCCGTGCGATGCGTCGCGCATCGCGCACTGCCCTAGGGCGCCGTTCACGTCCGGGATGACGCAGGCGACTCCCCTCGTGGGGCGTATGAGCCCGGCGATGGCGCGCATCAGCATCGTCTTTCCGCTGCCGTTCGGGCCCGCGAGGCCGACGATCGTTCCGGCGCGTACCCTCAGTGTGACGTCATCCAGGACGATGGTCGCCCGAATCGACTTGGTCAGATGCTCGACGACGATCGTGGCGCTCATAAGGCGTCACCCTCCCTTCTGCCAAGGATGTCCATGCGCCGGAACGCGATTCCGCCGGCGATCGCGAGAGACGCGATCCAGGCTCCTGCGACCACGGCGGCGATTGCAGGGCTCGTCCCTCCTCGCATCAGCGCGGACGTCCTGCCCATCATGAGGTAGGCGCCCGGCAGCCACCCGGCGGGAATCAACGTGGAAGCGAACGGCACGGCGACGCCCACCGCGAACCCCGCTACCGGACCGGCGAACAGCGCCACGACGAACTCCAGCATCATCGACGCCGCCAGCAACGCGGGAATGGCGAGAACTGCGCCTATGACGGGAATCTGAGGCTGGGTGCCGACGCCGAGGGAGTAGTCGCCGTCCGTCGTCAATCCACCTGCTGCCGCCAGCAGCAGGTCGTGCGAGCCGACGCCCAGGACGTCGACTACCTCGGGCCGGACGGAAAGCGAGACCTCACCGCCGCTGACGACGGTGAGTGCCAGGCCGACCGCTACCGTGATCAGGAAGCACGTCAGAGCGCAGGCGACGACCCAGCAGCATCGCGCGAGCCACCACTTCCACCTGTTCCCACATGCCACGACGACCTGGGCGCCGAACCCCGAAAGGTCGCGCACCGGATAGTCCGCGCAGACGTACGTCGCACAGGCGATGACGGCGAGCCATTGCGTGGGAACCTTGAACGGCAGCGCCGACTGCGCGACGTATGGTCGCGTTCCGCGCCACACGAAGAGGAGCGACTCGCCGAGCGTGACTCCCTCGAGCTCGGGAATCATGACATTTGCGAGGGCGTAGGACAGGAACAGCACGACCGTGCTCGCCACTGCGAACAGGGCGAGCCTGCCGCGGACCGCGTCTCCCATCCCGTAGCGGACGTCGGATGCGACGAGGCAAAGGATGCCCCTCATAGGACATCGCGCCTCCTCTTGACCAGGGGGACCAGCGCTGAGACCGCCAGGAGCGCGGCGACGTCAGCGAGCACCGCCCAGCCGTCGTAGTACAGCGCGTCACCGCGGGCCTTGAGGTGGTCAAGAATCGTGATGCTGCTCCACAGCGACGCGGTTCCCAGCAGCGAGCGGAGAGTCGTCCAGACAGACTGCAGCGTAATTGCGGCAAGCAGGGGCGCCACCAGTGCAGTGACCTTGCTGCGGAAGAGCAGGGAGGCCCCAAGCGTGGCGGTTGACCACAGCCCGCCCAGCAGGAAGTCAATCGCCAGCCGCTTGACGGCGTATGCAGCCGGGTGCGTGTAATACAGGGACGAGTCGAACACGCGCGTCCAAATCCCCGTGTAGACGACGTCAAGCACCGATGGCTGATAGGCGGGAACAAGGCACAGCAGCGCGGTGAGGTTGAGTGCGAGCGGGACGGCAATGACCGTCCCGCCGCTCAGGAACGTCGCACATGCCTTCGCGCAGTAGTAGCACGATGGGTTCGTGCGGACGAGGATGGACGCCGCGTATCCGCCATCGAGGTCGGAGCGCATCGACCAGGCGTATGCGGTTGCGGCGAGCAGCGGGGCGAGGAGAAAGTAGGGCCCGGGCAGCGGGCGCATGATCGACATCGGGAGCCACAGCGCGTACGCGCCATGGGAGAACGCCGCGACCCAGGACTTGTCTGCGTATTCCATTGCCTGGAGCATCGAATCGCGCGCACTGATTCCCTCGATGACGGCAATCGTCACGGCGAGGACGGAGCCGATTGCGAGGCAGACGAGAAACGGCCTTCCCCCGAAGGCTCGTCGACATTCGAGCCCGAGCGCACGCAGGAAGGGCGAGGGGCAGCACTCGGCGCGCGTCGCTTCGCTCGAAGCGTCTGTAGGAATGAGCCTCACGTCAATCACCTAAGCCCGAGCTCGAACGTGCAGGCGTCGCCGCCGCCGACGGCGGGACGGATGACTATGGAGTCCGCCAGGGTCCCGTCGCGCACCCACTCCCAGATCGTCACGCGATGCTCCTGCCCGGCCTCGAGGTCGAAGACGCCGCGCGTGTCGTCGTAACTGTCGCCCATCCCCTCCACGAGCCAGGGCTCCCCGACGCAATCGAGCCCGGCGTCATGCAGCGATGCGTCGGTCGACCAGAGGGAGAACGTCGAGATGAAGAACGCCCCCTCGTCGGCGACGGCGTCAACGTTTCGCAGAGTGAGCACGATAACGGCAAGGCGCCTCTCCTCGTAGAGACCCGACTCCAGGACGTTGCGCGGCGTCTCCTCTCCGTGTTCGGAGAGGAGGGCCAGGGCGTCGTCGCCGCTGTACAGCGTGGCGTCGTCCACTCGGACCTCCAGCGTTCCCTCCCAGTCGAACAGGTAGCTGCCGGGAGGGTCGTAGAGTCGCGCCGCGGTTCCGAGGGAGACGCTCCTCGCGCCGGCCTCGTCCCCGCTGCCGTACGCGCCCTCGGAGGGGTCGGCAGCGCCCCGCTCCCCCGCGGCGCGGCCGACCTCACCCTCGAGGCGCGTCGATTGCCAGGTTCCGATGGCGAGCCCGCAGACGGCGATGATGACCAGTGAGGTGATGATGACGGATAAAAGGGTGGTGCCTCGGCTGGACATCTCGGTCACCTTTCGGGTGGTCGTCGCCGCGAACGTCGATTAGGGCCTTTGCGGGAATTGAACCGGGCGGCTCGTGTCGCCGCGCCTGCGCTTGTGCGAACATGTGCCCAGGCGGTGGGAGGCAGGCCGGCTCAAACCCGAGGCTATCCTTGGGGTCGGGCGGCGTCTGTAGTCGTTCGTTCACGCTCGACGTCACAGGCGTTTCCCGGGACACGTTCAGACGGGCGATGTCATCCCAGGCCGCCCCGCGCCCCTGGGCCGGCAGTGGGGGACGCAGCGAGGAGGAGGTGATGGGAATGGCGCGAGACTCGGGGAGGGGCGTCGCCTCGCTGAATCACGGAGGCTCCGCCCTTGACGACCCGAGGGGCAGTCTCCGCGCGTCGACGCCACGTCTCCGCCGTCTCTCTCCGCGGACGTGGGCGACGTGCCTGTGGTGCGCGTGGTTCGCAACGCTCCTCGGGTCGCCCTTTCCTCCGGGAGACACCCCGACCGCCACCCTCGGGGCGACGTCGCTCTCGAGCGCCTATGCGTGGCTTGCGCTTGGAATCCTCGCCGGAATGTGGGCCTCGACCTTCTCAGCGGCACGTCGCGCCCTGACGTGCGGGCGTCGGAGGCTCGCCTGCGTCATGGGAATTGGCATCGCCTGCGGGGCCGTGTGCTCGTGCGCCCAGTGGTGGCTCCTCTCGCGCAAGCTTGCGTTCCTGGGCGAGGAGGACGCCCTGATGTCCTCGCTGCTCGATCGTCTCGGGACGTTGTACGGCCCACTCTCGGTCGCGATTCCCCTGCTCGGGGTGATATCGGCAGTGGCGCTCGGATTGGTCGCGTCGGCGTTGCCCGAGCCCGGGGCCATCCCTTCTGTCGACTCGGGGGGCGCCATGGGGGCAGGCGACGAGTCGCGCCGAGGTCCCGCCCTTTCCCGCGGGATTGACGGGCGGCGATTCCCCGGTGCGAGCCCCGGCCGTTCCTCATCCTCCGGCGTCGGGGCTCTTGCGGTGACGTGCATGGCGCTTTCCTTCCTGGCCGGGCTCACACGGCCCCTCGGCTGGATGCCACTGCTTCCGCACTCCCCCTACCCACAGCCGATCGCCGGGGCTGCCTATTTCGAGTGGCAGCGCTGGCAGGAGGGCACCGGATTCCTCGTCATCCTCCCCACGGCCCTCTGTGTCGCCGCCGCCGTCGCCCTCGCGCGCCTCGCCAGTCGCGACCCGTTGGCGGCGCGGGCGTCTCTCGCCTGCATGTGCGCGGGGGAGCTCGCGTTTAGGCTGTGCGGCAGGTTAGTGCCCGGCATCTATGGGACGTCCGATGTCATGGCCGTCATCGCGTGCGCCCTCCATCTCGCTCTTCTCGGGGCCTTCGTGTCTGTTGCGTCCTTTCGTGCCCGACGGGGCGCATCTGCCGAGGGCGTGATTTCGCCCGCCGAGTCGGGCGACGTCGCCCGTAGCGACGGCGATGAGGGGGACGCCGCGTGGCTCAGGTCGGCGCTGTCGCGGGGCATGTGGGAATGCCTGCGGGAACGCGGGCTTTCCGAGCGGGAGATACTGGTCGTCTGCGGGGCCATGCGCGGCCTCGACGGGCCCCGGATTGCCGATATGGTCGGCATCGGGAGCTCCACTGTGCGCGAGTACCGCAGGCGCTGTCGGGAGAAGCTTGGCATCGAGGAGTTCGGCGAGGTGGGCCAGGCGCTTGCCCGGATCGCAGCGGCGCGAGGGGAGGGCGTGCCCAGCGGGGAGGGGCTGGCGGAGGGACGGTGGGGAGGTGCGCGCGGCGAGCTCGTCGTCGCGGGCGTGGCGCTTCTCATGACCGTCACCCTCCTCCTTGCCCCCATGCCGTGGGTTGCCAGGGACTGGACGGCGGTATGGACGACGAGCGTTGGCCTGGGCGTCGGTGTCCTGCTGTGGCTCGCTGCCTGGCGTGTCGGACGGGAGCGCGTCAGGCTCGCGCCCGCGCGCGTGAGTGCGCATGCCCTCGCCGCAGGCGCGTTGCTGCTGGGGCTTGCCGTCGCCGCGTCGGTGCTCGCGAGGACGGGTGCGCTGCGCCTGGAGCCAGGGCATGCGCCCGCAAAGGCCCTGTCGCTGGCTGCGGGCGCGACGCTCTCACTTGCCTGCGGCTGCCTCGCTCCCGCCTGCTCGGGCGCCCTGAGGGCGTCCCTCTCCCGCGCGGCAGGCTCCGGGCATGATGCCGCGGGACGCGCTGCGGCGTGCCTGTGCGCAATGGTCGGCCTGGCGGTGGCACTCGCCTCCCGCGGCGTGGCCGTATGGGCGACGTTCCAGGTCCTCGCCGCGGCGATTGCGTGCTCGTCCCTCGTCGTCCCCATCGTCAGGGAAGCGCGGGAGGGGAGAGACGACGGCGCCGCCGCGGTCGACCGCACCGACTCCGAAGCGAGCCCTGTCGTCGACGCGTGCCTTCGAGGACGGAATCACTTCCCGGGCGACGCCAGACGACGCCCGGTAGGGCTGGCGCCTGTGCGCTGCCTTGGGCCGGCGCCTCTTCCCTTGCTGGGTGCGGCGTTTCTCGTCTCCTGGCTTTGGGAGGAGTCGTGGCGGGCGCCGCGGTGGGCGGTCCGTGCGTTGCCGCTGTCCGCATGCGTCGCGCTGCTCGCCGTCGGCTCCGCGATTCTCGCGATGCGCCCGGCGCGGGGAGGGGAGCGCGCGTGGCTGGTGGTCTCCGCCGTCGCCTGCGTGGCGCTCGGGATGCGTCTGGGCGTCACGGCGGGGTCCCTCTCGCTGCTTGGGCTCTCCGTCGCCTGGGGGTGGGCGCGGGCGGCGCCGACGCCTGCCGGGGGCGCGGCTCCCGAGGCAGGTTGCGGTCACCGCGAGGACGACGCCCGCGGCCCGTCCGGCACGTCCGTCTGGCGGTCCCCTGCCTTCGCGTCGGCGGTGGGGCTGGTCTTCGGGCCGCTCATCACAAACGCCTACGGGGTTCAGCTCCTGAGCTGGCGGCCGTTCGGGGTCTTTCCCTCGCAGAGTGTCGCGGCCGCTGTGATCTCGTGGGCGCTGTTCGCGGCGGGAGCGCTCATCGTCTGCCTGGCCCTGCTGGAGCTTGGGCGGGCGGCCGAGCCGTCCCTCGCGCCCCCGGCATCGAGGACGGACGGCGCCCGCATGAAGCTCTACCTCGCAAGCCTGGGCTTCTCCGACGAGACGATAGACGTTGCCCTGCGAACGTGCGCGGGGCAGTCCGTCTCCTCGATCGCCGAGGCGACGCATCGCTCGCGCACCGGGGTGTGGAAGATGCGCCGGGACGTCTTCGACCGCCTCGGGGCACGCACCGCCCCGCAGCTGCTCGCGCGGCTGACGGAGGAGATTCGCGCGACATAGCGCCGAAGTGCGCCGGGGCGTCGGGGGCCGGCCGGCGCCCCGGCGCCCCCGAGCCGTGACCCCCGGCGGCCCTCACCATGTGGCGCAGCAGGGGGCGGGGGGTGAGTGTGGCGCCCCCGCG
>CAIFEU010000023.1 GCA_903789505.1 uncultured Coriobacteriales bacterium | reverse complement strand
GGTTCAGGGTCACGCCCACCGGCGACAGCACGCCCGCGGCGATCGGGATGCACAGGACGTTGTAGAACAGCGCCCAGAACAGGTTCTCGTGGATGTTGCGCATCGTGGCGCGGGAAAGCTCGATCGCCGTGGGGACGTCCTGCAGGTCGGAGTGCATGAGCACGATGTCGGCCGAGCTCATGGCGACGTCGGTGCCGGCTCCGATCGCGATGCCGACGTCGGCGCGGGCGAGCGCGGGCGCGTCGTTGATGCCGTCGCCCACCATCGCCACGACGTGGCCGGCCTGCTGCAGCTCTCGGACCTTGCGCTCCTTCTGCTCGGGCAGCACCTCGGCGACGACCTCGTCGACGCCCACCTGGTCGGCAATGACCTGCGCCGTGCGGGCGACGTCGCCGGTCAGCATCAGCGTGCGCACCCCCGCCGCGCGCAGACGCGCGATTGCGGCGGCGCTGGTGGGCTTGACGACGTCGGCCACCGCGATCACGCCGACGGCGCGGCCGTCGCGAGCGAAGAACAGCGGGGTGCGGGCGCGGGCGGCGAGCTCGTCGGCCCGCGACGCGAGGTCGGGCGCCACGTAGACGCCCGCGGACTGCATGAGGCGGGCGTTGCCGGCCAGCACCGGCGCGCCGTCGACCGACGCGCGCAGCCCGCCGCCGGCCACCTGCTCGAACGAGGTCACGCGCGCGCCCCTGTCGACGCCGGGGAACGCCTCGTCGGCGTAGCCCACGACCGCGCCCGCCAGCGGGTGCTCGCTCTTGCGCTCCACGGCGGCGGCGTCGCGCAGCAGAGCCTCGGGCGTCACGCCCTCCACGCACACCACGTCGGTCACGGCCGGGCGGCCCTGCGTCACGGTGCCGGTCTTGTCGAGCACCACGGCGTCGACGTCGCAGGTGCGCTCGAGCGACTCCGCGCTCTTGATCAGGATGCCGTTGGACGCGCCGCGGCCGGTGCCCACCATGATGGCGGTGGGGGTGGCCAGCCCCAGCGCGCACGGGCAGCTGATGACCAGCACCGAGATGGCGTGGTTGATCGCCGCGGCGAAGTCGCGCGTGGCGGCAGCCCACACGACGAACACCACCGCCGCGACCGCGATCACCGCCGGCACGAACACGCCGGCGATCTTGTCGGCGGTCCGCTCGATCGGCGCCTTGGAGCTCGTGGCGTCGTCGACCAGGCGGATGATCGCCGCCAGGGCGGTATCGTCGCCGACGGCCTCGGCACGCATCGTGAACCAGCCGCTCTTGGAGACCGTGGCGCCGGTGACCTTGCTGCCGGCGACCTTGTCGACCGGCACGCTCTCACCGGTGATGGCCGACTCGTCGACCGCCGCGGAGCCCTCGACGACCACGCCGTCGACCGGCACGCTCTCGCCGGCGCGCACCACCACGACGTCGCCCACGCGCACCTGCTCGGTGGGCACGCTCACCTCGGCGCCGTCGCGCACGACCGTGGCGGTCTTGGGCGACAGGTCCATCAGCGCCGTGATGGCGTCGGTGGTGCGGCACTTGCTGCGCGCCTCGAAGTACTTGCCCAGCAGGATCAGCGTCAGAATCATGCCCGCGGAGTCGAAGTAGGTCCCCATCATCGCGCGATGGGCCGCCTCGATGTCGCCGTGCCCCATCCAGTAGGCCTCTATCAGCAGCTCCACCAGGCTAACCGTCGCCGAGGCGCCGGCACCCAAGCCCACGAGCGAGTCCATGTTGGGGGCGCCGTGGGCAAGCGACTTGAAGCCGTTGGCGAAGATGGAGCGGTTCACCACCAGGATCGGGACCAGCAGGAGCAGCTCGACGATTGCGAGCAGCATCATGTTCTCCATGCCCGACAGGAACGGCGGGATGGGCCAGATGCCCAGCATGTCGCCCATACACAGGTACGACAGCGGCACCGCGAAGCACGCCGAGACGATCAGCCGGTGCAGCTTCTCCCTCGCCGCAGCCTGCGCCACCGAGGTGATGTCCTCGCGCGTCGGCGTGATCCTGCCGGCAGGCGCGCCGCCCTGCTCGCCCGCCGCCCCTGCCGCCGCGGTCGCGCGCGGGCTGGCCCCGTAGCCGGCCTTGTCGATGGCAGCGCACACCGCCTCGACGGTCTCGGGGCACCCGTCGTAGACGAGCTCCATGTTGTTCTTGAGCAGGTTGACGTTGGCCTGCTCGACGCCCGGAACGCCCGACGCCGCCTTGGTCACGCGCGCCGAGCACGCCGCGCAGGTCATGCCCGTGATGTCGAACATCGCGCGCGTCTGGGACGTCGACCCCGGCGCCGGGGCGGCGGGCGCCGCCGATGCCTGGGTGGCAGCAGCCGCCGGCGCATCGCTCTCGATGGCGGGTGCCGCCGGCGCATCGCTCTCGCTCATGATCACACTCCTCTCCGCCGCCCGGCAGGCGCCGCGCGATGCGCGGCATCCGGCGGGCGACGCGACTCGAACGGAAGGGAAATCGCGCTGCCCCCGCGCCCTCGACGGGCCGCGGGGCCGCGCGCGTTGGAACCTAACCTGCGCCGACCGCCCGGCCACGCGGCGCGCCGGGCGTCGGCAACATCGGGAAGCCCCGGGAGGGGCCCGTCAGGAGGCCGTCAGGAGAACTTCTTGATGAGCCCCATCAGCTCGTCGATGACCTCGGTGTCGCCCTGCTGGATGCGCTCGACCACGCAGGTCTCGAGGTGGTTCTGCAGCACGATGCGCGACACCGCAGACAGCGCCGACTGCGCCGCCGCGAGCTGGGTGAGGACGTCGCCGCAGTATCGGTTGTCCTCAATCATCGACTTGACGCCGTTGAGCTGGCCAATCACGCGGTTGAGGCGCGTGGTGACGCTGCGCTGCAGCTCAGCGGAGCGCGGGGTGTTCTTGTAGCGGGGGCTCCCGCAGCAGCAACACCCCTCCTCCGCCACGACGGCATCCCCGGGCTCCGCCGAGGCGTGCGCCGACGGCGTCTCCGCGCGCGCGACCTCCCCGGCTGCCTCCGAGCACGCGCAGCCCGCCCCCGTCGGCGCGGGGGCCTTGGGGGCCTTGGAGGCCTCTCCCGTGCGGGCCGTATCGGCGTCCCTCGACTCTGCCATGCCTCATCCCTCCGATCGTCCGGGGCCTCGCACTCAGGCGCCCGTTGCCGCGGTGCGCTTAGGCGTGCCGCCGCGGGCGTACCCGCTTTGCGCGATACCCCTTGGGGGTATCTCTTGATGCAATGCGCACTCTATACCCCTTGGGGGTATTGGTCAACGACAGAGGTAACACCGACGGAAGCACGCGATTTCGACACATGGCAGGGCATGAGGGCCCTGAGGGCAGGGCGCGGCGGGAGCATGGCGGTCAGGAAGCATGGGTCGCGCGGACGCTGCCGCCGAAAGCCGCCATCCTGGCGGCAAACCCGGGTTGGGGACGTCGCCTCGGGGCCCCTCCGTGAGTGCCGTACGTGAAACGACGCGCTGACCTGGGGCGATGTCACTGCCGCGGCCGGCGGGCGTCCCAAGTCGCCCAGAACGGACGTCCCCAACCCCCGTCTGCCGCCATCCGCGAGTCCATCGCCGGCAGCCGCGGCCCCCTGCCCGCACGCCGCAGCCCTCTCGCCAGCGGCGCACGCACGCCGCAGCCCTCCGGTCACCGAACGCAGCAGCGCCCCTGCAGGCCGCCGGCAACGGCGCCCCTGCACGCCACCGGCAACGGCGCCCCTGCACGCCACCGGCGCGCCGCAGTCTCCTCGCCGGCGCGCGGCGCGCCTACTCCCCTGCGGCTCCGCCCTCGCCGGCGCCCCGGCCGCGCCCGCGGGCGGGACGACGCAGGAAGGCCCAGCGCGTCTCGCTGGTCACGATGGCCAGGAAGATCAGCGCGAACCCGCAGGCGATGCGCGGCGTGAGCACCTCGCCGGCGAACAGCACGCTGAACAGCACGCCGGAGGGCGACTCCAGCGAGAGCAGCAGCGCCGCCGACGAGGGCTCGACGTGCTTGGTGCCGACGTTCTGCAGCAGCAGCGCCACGCAGGTGCACGCCACGGCGAGGTACGCCAGCGCGCCGATGGTCGCGGGCGTCCACGCCGACGCCGCCGGCGGCTCCTCGAACGCCAGGCTGACCGCCCAGGCGCACGCCGCGGACCCGACGAACTGCCACGCCGTGAGCGCGAAGACGTCGCGCCCGCGCGAGAAGACGGCCGTTGCGACGATGTGCACCGCGTAGAACAGCGCCGAGAGCAGCGTGAGCGCGTCGCCAGCGCCCATCCCGAGCCCGCCCGCCGAGCCGTCGAGCGAGACCAGCCCGATGCCTGCGACGCACAGCAGCGCCGCCGCCACGTTGTGCGCGCCCGGACGCGTGCGGTCCACCGCCCAGAACACGAACGGCACCAGAACGCAGTACACGCCAGTGAGGAAAGCGTTCTTGCCGGGGGTCGTCATCGTGAGGCCGACAGTCTGGACGCAGTAGGCGACGAACACGAGCACGCCGAGCACCAGCCCGCGTGCCACGGTCCCCACCTCGAGGCTCGCACGGACGCGCCGGTGCAGCGCGGCCATCAGCAGCACGGCGGCGGTGGTGAAGCGGATCGCCAGCAGGAGGTTGGGCGGGATGACGTCGAGGGTGTCCTTCATGACGAAGAAGCTCGAGCCCCAGATGAGCGCCGCCGAGAGCAGTCCCAGCTTGTAGACCCACTGGGGGACGCGGCGTCGGGGGGCATGCGCCGCCGCGGCCGCCTGCGCGTCCGCCACGTCCACCGCGCCCACGGCAGCCTGCGCTTCCGCCAAACCTGACGCGTCCGCGGACGGGCCTCCCGAGAGCTCCGCCGAGAGTTCCCCCTCGCCCGTGGTTAGCTGCCCTGTCATGCTCCTCCAATGCTTCTTCAGCCATCGCGAATCCGTCGGCCGTTCGTCATGCGTTCCGCCACGCGCTCGTCACGAGACCCGACAGACAGGTAATCGGCCACGTTGCCCGCCGTCGACCAGCGCAGGGTCTGCCGCCCATCAACGCAGAGCCCGCCGACGACGCGTCGGTGCGGCCCGCGTCGCGCGGGGCAGTCCGAGGCGCCCCCGCCTCCCGACCGACGGAAGCATACACGGCTCCGGTCGGCTGCGGGGCGAGGCGTCGTCACCGCACCGCGCCTCCGCAATGACTCGTGAGATTGGCCAAAGTTATGAGTAATGCCATTTAGCCGCGATGCCTTGCATGTTGTTTCTGACAGGCAGTCCACGCTTATTGGCGATAAGAAAAACGGCGCATCGAAAATGATGCCAACTTCTATATCATCCTAATTTGGGCCCCCGCTCAGCAACTTCGCTTGGCTCGCCTTCGGCATCAAAACAATCGTCCTTTAGATAATGCAGCTATAGAAAGCCTAGAAAATGGCAAATACTCCCACGCCTTCATCAGCCACCGTCTCGCCCGACGCCACGCAAGACGCAGCGCCCCCAAAGCATCCTCAGCCATCTGACTCTGATTCTTCGAAGGCGCTCATCAGCGTCATCATTCCCGTCTACAATGTCGCTCCCTACCTTCGGCGATGCGTAGAAAGCGTCCTTCGTCAGACACACCGCAGGCTTCAGGTCATCCTCGTCGACGACGGATCCACCGACGGCTCAGGCATCCTCTGCGACGACATCGCCACGCAAGACGACAGAGTCGAGGTCATCCACCAACCAAATTCGGGAGTATCGGCTGCGCGCAATGCAGGGATGTCAGTCGCACGCGGTGAGTATATCGGATTCGTTGATTCAGATGACTATTTAATGCCAGATATGTACTCGTATTTGCTATCTGGAATCAATAAATATCACTCACAAATTTCAGTTTGCGACTTTTTTGTGCGTCAGGGTTCCTGGAATCCCTCAGTAGGTCCTGTTGCAGGGAGCGAGGCACCTGCCGGCTACTGGCCGGCTCATGGGAATGGGTTGATGGTTCTAAACTCGAGCGATGCCATCGCGTTACTGATTGCAGATAGTATTTTGCAAAATTATTTATGGGACAAGTTATATCAAGCTTCGCTTTGGGACGATATTTCATTTCCTGATGGAAGAGTTTTCGAAGATGTTTCTACAATCTATAAGGTAATTTGTCGAGCAGAACGAATTGCCATGCTCCCGGAAGCAAAGTATGTATACGAACCGCTGGCATCAGGAATAGTGCGCAAGCGAAGCATCAGGAACGAAATCGACGGAGTGACCGCCTATGAGCAACGAGCGCGTGACCTTGCCCCGTCTTTCCCATCGTTAAAAACGGAGCTTGTAGACGGCGTAATCAAGTCGATGATTACCGTATGGCAGCTCTCATGGGACAACAGGAACTGCATTACTCCCGATATGAAGGAAAGAATCCGTCTGTTCTCCCAATTCGTCCGCAATAACCCCCCGTCAAAACAGCTCCATGACTCATTTGGCATAGCAGGGCAAGCAACGCTCGCCCTGCTCAAGCACCCCGGCGCCTGGTCGCGGGCGCTCTCCTCGGCAATCTACCACGCCTACCTGCGCCGTCACCCCGAGTGGGCGGCAGGGGCAAGCGCAGGCACGGGGCAAGAGTAAGCCACCTCGCCCCCGCGGGAGAACGCCGGCCTTGCACCCGCCTCCCGCACCGGGAGCCCTACTCCCCCTCGTAGATCCCCATGAGCCGAGGCATCACCCGCTCCAGCGAGTAGCGCGGGGCGCGCTCGAGCGAGGCTCGTCCCATCGCGAGCCGCTCGGCGGGGTCGTCACGCAGGCGCATGACCGCGCGCGCGAGCCACGCCGCGTCGTCCGGCGGGAAGGTCAGCCCGTTCACGCCCTCCTCCACGAGGTCGACGTGTCCCTTGACGGCGCTCAGCACGAGAGGCAGCCCCGCCGCCATCGCCTCCATCACGTGGAAGGGAAGCCCCTCCGAGCGGCTCGCCGAGACGCAGACGTCCGCGGCGGCACGCCAGGACGCGAGATCGTCGCAGAAGCCCGGCATCGCGGCGCGCCCCTCTACGCCGAGGTCGCGCGCGAGATTGGCGACCTCCTGGCAAAGCGCGCCCGTGCCGGGCAGCGCCAGCATGACATCGTCAGGCAGGGACTGCAGCGCCTCGACCAGCACGCGCTGGTTCTTGCGCGCGGAGAACTCGGCGGCGCACAGCAGCACGAACGCGCCCTGGGGGACGCCCAGACACTCGCGGGCGCGGGCGCGCTCGTCGGCGGTCGGGGCATGGGGGTGCGCGGCCTCGAGCACGCCCATGCCGTCCACCTGCACGACGGGCCCGCGGCACAGGCGGCGCCCGGTCGCGATGCGCGTGTCCTCCGCGTTCATCGTCACGATCTCGTCGGTCACCCCAGCGGTCATGCGCTCTGCCTGGAGCAGCAGCGCGTTCTTCATGCCGCCGCCCTCCTCGCCGAACAGGTACCCGTGCACGGTGTTGACCACGCGCAGGTCCCGCCTGCCCGACCAGCCGACCCCAAGCCGGGCAAAGAACGCCGCGAGCGCCGTGTGCGTGAGCACGAGGTCGTAGTCACCCGTGCGCAGCATCCGCGCGATTGCGCGCGCCGCGGCAAAGTTGCTCGGCGAGCTCATCTTCTTGACGAACGGCACCCGCACAATGCGAAGCGAGCCGCGACGCCGCTCCGCCGCGTCGTCCGCAGCGCTGCCCGTGATGCCCTCGACGCCGCCCGCACCGACCAAGTCCGCCAGGTTCGCGGGGTCCCCCGCCGCCACGAGCGTGACTCGGTCACCGCGTTCGACCATGGCGCGGATGTACGGCACGTGGAAGCTGCGCAGGTGGCCGAACGTCGACGCCACGTACAGCACTCCGTGCGTCGCCCCGCCCGTACTGGGCGCGTCGCCTCCGGCATCCCTCTCATCGCGCACATCAGTGGGCATGTGCCTCGCCCCATTCGTCAGTCGTCCATGCGGTGGCCTCGCCCGCGGGGCACACCTCCCGCCGCGCCAAGGCGGCATGCGGAGAATGCGGGCGAGCACCGACCAAACTGATACAGAATCTTGTCAGTGAACTATAATGACATAAAAAATTTCGGTAAGTTTTTTCATCCATTTGCCCCAATAACGAGCATGATACGTGGGAGGCCTCGTGACAACCAGCAGACACGGCATGTCCTACGCCGCCTCCGCGCTCACGGACGTCGTGCTCATCGTGCTGTCGATGGCCCTCGCCTATCTGGTCAGGTTCCCGCTGCTGGGCGGGGACAACCCCATCTTCTCCATCTACGCCCACATGCTCTGGGCGCTGGTCGCCTCGCCGTTCTTCGTGCTGGCGTACAGCCTGGCCGGGATGTACAACTATCACCCGTCCAACGCCACCGTCCGGACCATCGGTCGCGTCGTGCTGTGCAACACCATCGGCGTAATGTTCTTCACCACGCTGATGTTCCTCATGTACGTGTTCTACTTCTCGCGCTGGCTCATCGTCCTGTTCTGGCTGTTCGCCAACATCGCCACCTGCGCAAAGACGCTCATCGTCGACAAGCGCCGCGAGGAGCTGCACCGCCAGGGTCTCGCCCAACGCCGCGTGCTGGTGATCGGCGACGGCGAGACTGCCAGGGCCTACCTGAACGGCATTCTCAGCCAGGATGACTCCCCCTACCGGCCCGTCGGCACTGTGGGCCGCAAGCGGCTCGGGGGCTGCCCACTGCTGGGCGGCTACGGCAGAGTCTCTCAGATTCTCGACAGGACCAGCCCTGACGAAGTGGTCGTCGCCATGGAGGCCGACGAGCACGAGCTCATCGAGGACATCCTTGTCAGCTGCGAGCGCAGCGGCGTCGACATCCTGATGGTGCCCACCTACCGCAAGTTCATCTCGGGGAACCCGATCATCTTCCAAGAGGCTGACGTCCCTCTGGTCAGCATCAACCACATCGCGCTCTCCAATACAGGCTACGCGTTCATCAAGCGCACGTTCGACCTCGCCGTCTCGCTGGTCCTCGTAGTGCTGCTCTCCCCGCTCATGCTGGTAGCCGCCATCGGGACCAAGCTCTCCTCGCCGGGGCCCATCATCTTCAAGCAGGAGCGCATCGGCAGAGGACGTCACCCGTTCATGATTTACAAGTTCCGGTCGATGCGCGTCAACGACGCATCGGACACCGCCTGGAGCACGCACGACGACCCGCGGCGCACCCGGTTCGGCGCGTTCATGCGCAAGTACTCGATTGACGAGCTCCCGCAGCTGTTCAACGTCATCAAGGGCGACATGAGCCTGGTGGGGCCACGACCCGAGATTCCCACCTACGTCAACGAGTTCAAGCAGAACATCCCGCTGTACATGGTGCGCCACCGCGTGCGCCCCGGCATCACCGGATGGGCGCAGATCAACGGCCTGCGCGGCGACACTCCCATCGACAAGCGTGTGGAGTACGACCTGTTCTACATCGAGCACTGGTCGATGACGTTCGACCTGCGCATCCTGCTGATGACGCCGTTCAAGGGAATCGTCAACCACTCGGAGTGAACAGCCGCGCTCATTGCATGTACTTCTTGTCCTCTTCATTCGCTTTAATTAGTTTATTATAGACTCTTTCGCAATTATTTTTATCATCAAATGCAAAGAAACTATCTGCTCGATTTCGATAGTTATCTTTCATTTTAAAATCTAAACTTGCATACTGAAGAATTCGCTCTTCGAGGCCCTCAATTGTCTTCTCGACTTCACCAAACCCGTCTCGCTCGTAATCAAAATACCCTTTAGTGTATACATGTCCCCCAGAGAAAAATTCATCAGAATCAAACTGAAAATATATTATCGGCTTTCTCATATACACAAAATCAAATACAGCAGAAGAATAATCTGTGATAATAAGAGAACTTGTAGAGTAAATATTCCGATACGAGGCATCCAAACCAAGCATCTCAACCCGGCTGTCATGCTCAAACTGATCCAGATGTGATTGCAAGTTTGGATGAGGAAGAAAACGCAGCCTACATCCCAGGTTCTCCACCTGGTCAATGAAATGTGAGTCACTCAGGAGCCTGCAGTAAGTGTTCCTATACGCGCTGTCCTTAAACGAAGGAGAAAGAGTCCAGAGTGCACTTGCGGAATCGAATGATCCCATAAGGTACCTGCGCCAAGTTGGCATCAGTGTAATTATGCGCTTCTTCTGCTTGTTGGAATAATCCTCGAGCAAGTCAAAGCGTGGTAGACCGGTCAACCACACTTCCCTCTTCGTATATCCGTAATCGCCGTCAATTACAGAATAATATTCAGGTGTTGCGGATGTTACGAATCCTCGGAGGTTTTTGTCTTTACGACATAGCCATCCGGATAAATCATCCTTGATCACCCCATGCTGAAGAAACACGAATCGCTTATTTGCGACTATGTCTGCATACGGATATTGATAATTGGGAAACGGATTAATATAAACTTCATCTGCCTGAGATGAAATTACAAAATCACTTCTTAAATATAGTGATTTATGCAGATGTGAAAGAGGCTCGACAACAGGACCAATTTTCGACAACCGTTTATAGTCTGAGCTTCCACGCTCGAGAACATAGTATGCATCAATCTCTCTGGAATGGTTCTCCCTGACCCACCGGAAGAGTGCCTCTCCATTATCGCCAGCACGATTCCAACGGTCTGAGATAAGCCAAATCGGCTTCCGCTTGAGCTGTATTTGAATTGAATATGCCCTCCGAGCAATAGCTGCCTTGCGAGCTCCCAGCTTCTTAGAATGCTGAAGCTCTTCCAACAACCTCTTCTCTCTCGAATGACGCTGAGCATTCGAACATGCCTCTAGCCAAAGCCCATGGCGAGTTATTGAAAGCGCCCAGCCATCTTTCCACCAATAACTTCCGCTGAATTGTGTTGTCACCGGCATAAAATGCCCCAAGCGCGGCTTATTAATTAAAGCTAGCTTCCCATCAAGACGGAAGGCGCAGCGGAGGTCATAAGGGCCTTCTTCATCCAACGGAATATCAACCTCAAACCAGCAGGCACGTACTAGCGTTCTTCCAAATCTAGCCGTGCTTTCCTTGGGATATGGTGTCAAAGAACATTCAAACTCTTTGTTGTCCACAATAATTGACGCTTTGAAATCCGTACTATCAGACACTCCATAGGTACGAACATTTCCTTCAATATGAAGGATGTTATTATAAATATTTATAAAACATATTTCAAATACCTGTGAACTAACAGAACTTGCAATCACTCGACCATATGTCAAGAGCAAGTCATCACATTGATTGTCAAAATGGTATCTCGCCCCATCTGGAGACTCGATACCCTCGTCCGGGTATTCTCTTCGGTCTACTGCTTCACCTCCCCTAAGTACGGCATTCTGCCCATATTTCAGCGAGAGAATGAAGCATCGATGCTCTTTATATATTTTCTTTTGTTCAAAAATATATCTATCGTCTATTTGCTTGAATGAATCAGCAAGTCTATTAAGATATTGGTTTGTTCCTTCGACACCGAGAATCTGCGTCGGATCGTAATCTTCCAAAATGCGCCACTGTAAATCACACATCAGTTGGTATTGCACAAATGCTGGTACATAACCCCACGTTTTTCTATAGTAATCACATGCCCAATCAAATAGGTATGTGAAGTAATCAGTATACCAACTTGCATTATATTTACTTCCAGCGACTAAATCAGTTGTCATACCACGACGATACTTATAACAGCATTCTTCGCCGCAGACGACAGCATATGATGCTGTTTTAGCCAGGATAGTAAGAATAACCTTATTGTCCTCGCTAACAATCAGCCGATTATCAAAGTGAATCTCATCCTTAACGTCTGCAGAGAAAAAAGATGCGCTTGCCGACATCAGCGGGGCTTGATAGTTCCTTCTCAAGTCAATAACACGTGTACCAGATGAGAACTTAAAATTTTGCCAATGATCCCAGCAATCAGATGGATTAATATTGAACATTTTTATTGGAACAGTAGCTATATCAATAGAATTATCATTTTCAAGATAGGAGAGCACAGTGCTGACGGTTTTCTCTGCAAGTAAATCATCTGAATCGAGAAAGTTGATATAACGACCCGTAGCATGCCTTAAGCCCTCATTACGAGCTTCTGCTGCTCCAGAATTCTCTTGATGGATTGAAATAATATTGTTTGGATAAATGTTTGAATACTCATCACAAATTTCTGAGCTACCATCAGATGATCCATCATCAACTAATATTAATTGAATATGGTCACAAAACCCAATATCTTGAGAAAGGACACTATCTATGGCATCACGAAGATAGTTTGCAGAGTTATAGACAGCCATGACAATGCTCACATCAAACCCATGCGAAGCTTGTTGCCCGATGCGAGGTTCAACCTCCATCGTTACTGCGCCTCGCGTCTTTTCTTCAGCAATGTCAGCCGTCATGAAACTATTCCTCCACAAATACGAGACGCCGCTCCACTCAATCTTGAGGAACGGGATCCATTGCAACGAAAAAAGAAGGGTTAACTCTTAACAAGAATTATACAGTGCATTAATATCCGTGTTTCCAACATTTGCTTATCCATGATACGGCGGCGTCATTTAGATATTAAATCAATTCATACAATAATATGAATGATATCTAAATATCAAAATTAAACTAATTTAAATAATATTCTATCCAATAATTCTTCCAGTATTAGCGGCCTTATCGTAGATGCCGCCCCAGACGAGAAGCTGCCCCATGTTGTCTTCGTTCACCTGGTCGGAGGAGGCGCCGTCCGCAAGCTGCCCGAACACCACATGCGTATAGCCCGGATAACGGCCCATCGGGATGACCAGGACTTCCGTGCTGTCGGTCGAGAAACGGCCATTAGCCAGCTTGTTGACGTCGAACGTGTCTGACATCCGGTAACCATGCGAGTCCACGACACCGAGGTAGAAGGTCATGTCCCCGCCGGACTGCTCAACCATCTCCCGCGGCACAAACACGTAGAGCTTGCTCTCCCAAAGATACACGCCCACGCCCGTGGCATCGTCGCTGTACAGCACCCGTTGGGCGGTCTGGGGCAGGGCCTGCACCTTCGCGGGCAGGCGCGCCTCGCTCACGGCAATGACGGCGGTAATCAGCAGCACGGCGATGAACGTAATCTTGAGCGCCCGCGGCATGCTGCGTAGGCGCTGCGCAAAGGGGGCCTTCGCCTTCTTCGCCGAAACGGCACCCGCCTCGGTGTTCTGAGGCACGCCCCCCAGGTCGATGACGTCTCGCTTCTCAGAACCCGGAGCGTCGGAGGCCTTCTCCTTCCTCTTTCCCTCTGCCGGCTTGGGTGAGGGTACGTCGATGTCGAGCGGGGGGAGGTCCTCGGGAGCGGGCATGACCTTGGTGTCGAGGTACTTCTGGTACGCGTCGCACAGCCCCTTGACGTTGCTGCCAAAGGCGACCTGTCGGCCGTGGTCGAGCCAGAGGATCTTGTTCGACATGCTGCGGACCTGGCCCAACGAGTGGCTCACCAAAATCGTGGTGGCCCCGCCGTTGATGATCTCGCGCATCTTGGCTTCGCTCTTCTTGCGAAAGGCGCCGTCGCCCACCGAGAGCACCTCGTCGAGAATCAGAATCTCGGGCTTGACCAAGCTGGCGATCGAGAACGCCAAGCGGCTCTTCATGCCGCTCGAGAGTTGCTTGAACGGACGCTCCTGGAAGTCCTGCAGCTCAGCGAAGTCGATGATCGAGTCGTACATGCTCTCCACGAAGTCGCGGCTGTACCCGAGCATCGCCGCGCGCAGGTAGGTGTTCTCGCGCACCGTCAGGTCCCCGTCAAAGCCGCTGCCCAGCTCGAGCAGCGCTGAAATCTTGCCGTTGCACTCCACCCAGCCCTCGGTGGGAGCCATGATGCCGCTGATGGCCTTGAGCAGCGTGGACTTGCCCGCACCGTTGGAGCCGATGATGCCCAGCATATCGCCGGGCTCGAGCTCGAAGGTCACGTGGCGGTCAGCCCAGAACTCGGTGACGTGGTAGTTGTGCGTCAGACGGCGAATCAGGTACTCCTTGATGCCGATGTCCTTGAAGTCGCCGGTGATGTAGCGAATCGAGACGTCTTCGCATTTGATAATCGCAGACATGGTCGACCCGCCTTACACGTAGTAGAGGAACTCGTGGTTCTTGCGCTTGTAGATCAGCGCGCCAATGCCCAGCGCCAGCAGCGCGTAGCCCACGCACAGCGCATGCAGGCCGAGCGAGGGAACCATGCCGTCGATGACGATCTGCCTGAAGTACGTGATGTAGCAGTAGACCGGGTTCAGGTAGAACAGCTGCTGAATCACATGCGAGTAGTCCGTGGTGGTGTAGAAGATTGCGGACATGTACATAAGCAGCATCGTGAAGACGCTCCACAGGTACTGGACGTCCTTGAAGAACACGAACAGCGCCGACAGAATCAGCCCGACGCCGACGTTGAAGGCCATCAGGAACGTGATGGGGAACAGCAGCAGGAAGAAGTCCCACGTAAACGTGATGCCATCGAGCAGGCAGAACAGGAAGAACACGCACAGCGTGATTCCAAAGTTGATGATGGTCTGCACGTTCTTGGAGAGCAGGAACAGGTACTTGGGGACGTTGACCTTGGTGAAGATGCCCGCGTTGGACGTGAGGGAGCTCATGCCCTGACTGGTGGACTCGTTGAAGTAGCTGTACACCAGGTTGCCGCAGAACAGGTAGGTGGTGTAATGCTCCATGCCCGACCCGAAGAACTGGGTGAAGACGATGCGCATGACCAGCAGCGTCAGCAGGGGACTGAGCACGCTCCACAGCATGCCGAGAATCGTGCGCTTGTATTTCTTCTTGAAGTCGCGCGCGACGAGCTCACTGAACAGGAAACGGTGCTCGCGCAGCGTCTGAATCGTCGTGTGTTGCCCCACGGCACTCCCTTGCATCTACCCTAGGCAGGGGCCGAAGCGGCGGCCTGCGCGCCATTCCCCCTCAAAGCGACGCCCCTTGCGAGCAGCCATGCCAGCCGGAGGGGATGCGAAACATTCAGCAAGTATACCCATCGGCCATGGCGCAACCCCGTAGTTGGGAGACACGGCGCGCAAACCGCATGGGCGAGCAACGCCTCCATGACGGTTTATCTGCAGGAATGGATGTCCACATGTACGAGAGATGTATATCGAATTTTGCTATATTAGTTATATAGCATCACTATGAATTAAAGTATTCACATGTTTTCTTATTTTTCAATGATACATCGCATAGCATAATCAATACATCATCATAAATATCTTTTGAGAGAGTTTCGAGAAAAGATTCCTGAACGTATCGAGGGTCTACACCAGTTATCTTTTTATATCCAGCGAGAAATAGCCTCTCGATGCAGCTCGAATATGAATCACCTACTATTAGTAATCTTTTATTTGAGTCAATTTCATTATTTGTTATAGAAAATTTCGAAAAATCTGTATGAAAGTATTCCGTATAGACATTTGAAAAAGTATTGAATTCTAGACTATCAGAATGATTCGAAAACGCCTCAAAAGAATCCAGGTGGCTGTATTCGGCGGCCATACCCCTAATCGTTACGGTCATGGCCGGTAAATCAAAGCGGAAGTCATCAATGCAGTCAACGGGCCACGCCGTCAAACCATTTCGATCATACTGCCTAGGCCACGACGCAAAGCATCATGGCGTTATGAATCGAGATAGTTTCGCGTCCGTCCATCTCTCAGAGTGGCATCGCACAGCAATATCAGGGCATCATCGTAATCATCTTTTGACAGAGTCTCTGAGAGAGACTCTTTGATGTACCTTGGGTCCACAACGGTCACTTCTTTATAGCCTGCAAGGAATAGCCGTTCAATGCAGTTCGAGTATGAGTCGCCAATTATTAGCAATTTTTTATTTGATTTTGAATCATTATTCGTAATTGTGATTGAATAGTAATCAGAATGAAAATATCTTCCATACCAATTAATAAACATGTCGCCACTCAAATCAGCCGAATGGCTTGAGTACGCATCAAATGAATCCAAGTCGTCATAGCTTGCGTCTTTCCCATTGATCTTCACCGTCATCGAGGGAAGGTCGAACTCGTAGTCGCTGATGCGGTCAACCGGCTGCGCCGTCAGCCCATTTCTGTCATACGAGCCCCGAAAGAGAGGGGCATCAAATGTCACATACTCCCCTGCCACATATGCGTCGTCACCGAATCCCATGGAATCCGCTATCGTTCGGTACGCGTGATAGGCACCGTACATGTTCCAATGGTGATCGGTCAGGTAGTAGGACTTGTCCACCTCTTCATATGAATCAATCGCGCTGTCAATTACGGTAATCTCCCCTTTGGATGCCGCTCCCATCTCAGACGCGATATCCGCCGCAGTCTCGCCATTTGAAACAAGCGACGCCCCCGACTCAAAGATGTTCATCCGCGGGCGCTGAGGCACATACAGGAAAAAGCGCGGGGCATTCTCCCCCTCGAAATTGTTCTTCATTCCGCTGACGGTCTTGGCATAGGAGAACGTATGGAGCTTATTGGGCAGCTCGCTCATGCGCCCTTCCTGTTTGAGGTACACGTACGTCGAACCAAACTTCATCGGTACGACGTCGATGTTGAACACATCCGAGGCAAGCCAGATGGGGGCACGCTGCAGCGCGGCGCTTGCCATCAGCATCCCGTCTCTTGCGGGGACCGCGTCGGCAACATAGTCCTCCACCGCATCCTGCATGGTTCCGTCGACGAAGGACCCATTCAGGATGTCGGTCACCTTTGAATACACACGCCCCTCCAGATACGAGCGCTCATTCGACTCCCCCAGCGACGCAGGCAGGGGAACGTCCGCACGATAGAGCGCCTTCAGGCCAATCGTCGAGCACAGGAGCACCGCCATGGCCAGTATCAGAATGACGTTCCTTGTCTTGGACATCTGAGCTCCCTAGAACCTGAAGTAGATAAAGGGATTGAACGACCCCGAGATGACAGACATCACCGAGATGACGAGCAGCGCGACCAACAGGACGTCGACCAACGTCGCGACCGCCTCGTATACCATCCGGTGCGATCCACTGGCAGCCAGCGACTCCCGAGACACCTCGAAGGTGCAGAGACCCTCGGTGCCGAGGCGTTTGTAATACGGGAGGTCGTTCTCGAGGAAGTTCGTAACATGACGGCCCTCGAGCCACCCCGTCAGCTTGTACCGGATCCAAGGGACGATGGGGGTCGAGGCGATGGCGCACGCTATGAAGACAGGCACGTACTCCCACACCGTAAGCTCCCAGAACGTGGACGTGCCCGTTGCCCCATACGCACCGAACATGGCCATGAGGTAATGTCCCAGCTGTCCCATGTCCTCAATCCAGAAAATCAGCCATCCAAACATGAAACAGAGTATTCCATACACATGTTGGAAGAACGAAGGCAGCTTATTGATAAACCGCAGAATGAAGTACTTTTCACAGACAAGCAGGACGCCGTAGAACAGCCCCCAGAGAACGAAGTTCCATGCAGCCCCATGCCAAAGGCCGGTCAACGCCCAGACCGTGAAAATGTTCAGGACCCAGCGCGGACGCGAGCAGCGACTACCTCCCATGGGGATGTAGATGTAGTCGCGGAAGAAGCTCGAAAGGGAGATGTGCCAGCGCCTCCAGAACTCGGTCGCGCTCTTTGAGATGTAGGGATAGTTGAAGTTGCGCAGGTACGTGAACCCGAACATCTTTCCGAGGCCAATCGCCATGTCGGAGTAACCCGCGAAGTCAAAGTAAATTTGGAAGGTGTATGCCAGAATCCCTCCCCAAGCTCCCACCACACCGATGGCGCTTGGGTCCTCGCCCAGCATCTTGGTGGCAAGGATGGCGACGATGTTCGCCAGAAGAACCTTCTTAGCAAGACCGACGATGAACAGCCTCACGCCGTCGGCGAACAGCCGAACGGACTCCACGCGATGGAGAACCTGATCTTGAATCGTCGCGTAGCGAACGATGGGCCCGGCGACGAGCTGAGGGAACATCGCGATGTACATGCCCAGGTACAGGACGTTGCGCTGTGCGGGCACTTCACCACGATACACATCGATGATGTACGAGATGCCCTGCAGAGTATAAAAGGAAATCCCAATTGGAAGTGACAAATCGAGAGATGAGATTGAAGTCCCGAATATCGCGTTCACATTGCTTATTGCGAAGTTCGCATACTTGAAGAACCCGAGAACCGCAAGGTTGATAACAAGGTTGATGACGAGCCAAGTCCGCTTGCTGCCAGCTTTACTAGCCCTTTCGATAATTATTCCAGATGCCCAGTTAACGATTATCGATACTATCATCAAAATGATGTATGTAGGCTCTCCCCATGCGTAGAAAACCAGGGAGAAGAGGAGCAAGACCACGTTGCGTGCGCCTCGCCCCTTTGAAGCAAATCTGCCCTTGACCGGAATGGCATAGTAGACGAGCAGACTAAGCGGCATGAACAGGAGCAGGAAGGTCGCGCTGGAGAAAACCATTTGCCATTCCCTTTTTGTTATCTCATCGTTGCAAACTTGGATAGACTAATTCAGCAAAACTGAATTTGCAAATCGGTACCGCCTCTTTCTCATTCGCAACCACATGAGACAAAAAGAGAATCAATCGCCGCAAGTCCCATTCGCCCCGCCCCCGCCGGACAGCCTCACACGCAAGCCGAGCGTGGCGACAGGGTCTCACTCCCCCGAGAGCCGGTCGTGCAGCGCGGGCGACAGCATCTGCAGCGTCAGTGCGAGCCTCTTCTTGGCGGGCGCGGCGCCCGGTCCACTCGACGTCATCACGGCACGGTAGTCCTCGCGCATGAGGGCGCTCAGGTGGGCCGCCTCGTCGGCGGGCAGCTCGCCAAAGTGCGCCGACATCGAGCGCAGCCGGTGGCAGCGCACCGCCCGCGTGAGCATGGCAAGGTCGGGGGCATCGTGCGAGCGGTAGAACTCCAGCCGCTGCCCCAGCGCGTCGATGGCGTCGAGGCTCCTGCGGCTGAACCCGACGCCCATCGTGCTGGTGGGGCGCTGACGGTAAAAGTACAGCCGGGCGTCGGTGACGGCGACCGAGGCCGCCCCCCACAGCAGCCGGTACGTCACGTACTCGTCCTCGTTCTGTCGCCCGACCGGGAACCGGACGCCCTCGAGCAGGCCGCGGCGGTAGAGCTTGTCCCACACGACCGTGTAGGCGCCGCTGCCGTCCTGCACCAGGCGCGTCGAGGCCTCGCGGGGGCTCAGCACCTCGAAGCTCGGCGCCCCGAGGGACGCCTCCCCCGCGGGACAAGCGAACGTCCCCCCTGTCAGGGCGTCCGGGCTGGTGGTGAACGCGCACTGGGCAACCGACGCCCCGCCGCCCACGCAGGCGCGCAGCAGCGTCTCGACGAAGGTCGGGGCGACCACGTCGTCGCTGTCGACGAACGACACGTACGCCCCGCGGGCGACCGCGAGCCCGGCGTTGCGCGCCGCGGAGAGCCCGGCGTTCGCCTGGTGAATCACGCGCACGCGCCCGTCCGCCGCAGCGTAGGAGTCACAGATCGCCGGGCACCCGTCGGGCGAGCCGTCGTCGACCAGGATGACGTCGAGCGCGCGATGCGTCTGAGCGAGCACGCTGTCAACGCACGCGCGCAGGTAGGGCTCCACCCGGTAGACGGGGATGACGACGCTGACCAGGAGGTCCTCCGCCACGGGGGCGGCGACCGGGGCGCGACGAGACTCGCGGGACACGGGGGCGGGTGCCGGCGCAGGCGCGGGGACGGGTTCGGGCGCAGGAGCGGGGGCGGGTTCGGGCGCGGGCCTCTGGGCGGGTTCGGGCGCGGGCATGTGCTCGGACTTGGGCGCAGACTCGGAGGCACTGGCACCCGCCGCGGGCACAACGAGCCGGCGGGGGGCCTCACCAAGGTACGCCGCGCGCACGTACGCCGCCATGTCGTCGAGGTCGTAGCCCGCATCGCGTAGCTGGCCCGTCGTGTCGACGCGCTCGACGCCCCGCGTCGCGCGCACGGCAGCCGACCACGCGCCGGGCTCGACGTCGGCATAGCTCAGCAGGGACGTCGCCTTCGCCTCGGGCGGAATGGCACGCGAGCACACCACGGGCAGGCCGCACGCCTGCGCCTCCACCGCGACGATGCCGAGCCCCTCGAACAGGGAGGGCATGCACAGCACGTCCATCGCCTGGTACAGGCCCGCCACGTCGTCGGACGCCCCGTAGAAGATGACCGCGTCCTCGACGCCGCGCTCACGCGCCAACGCGCGCAGCCGCGGCTCGTCCTCGCCCTGCCCCACCAGGAGCAGGCGCGCGTGGGGAGGGAGGCTCACACCGGGCTCGCCCGCCCGCGCCCGGGCGAGCAGGTCGATCAGGAAGCCCTGGTTCTTCTGGGCGACGAGCCTGCCCACACACCCCATCAAGAAGCTCTCCCCGCCCAGCCCCAGCCCGCGGCGCGCCTCATCGCGCCTGGCGGCGTCGTACGCGAAGCTCCGCAGCCGGATGCCGTTAGGCACCAGCGTCCAGGGCAGCTCGCCGAACAGGAACCGCGCCGCCGCCTGCGAGGGTGCCCAGCGCAGGTCCGCGCAGCCCGCCAGCTCGCGCACGCTGCGCTGGTGAATCGCCATCTTGAGGGGGCGCAGCGAGCTGGGGCGCAGGCCGGTGTTGTGGCTGTGCGCGATGACGCGCCCCACCCCCGCGCGGCGCGCGTGCTGCGCGAACCGCAGGGCGAGCCCCTCGTAGAGGTTGAGGTGGGCGACGTCGTAGCTGCGCTCGGAGAGCAGCTCGTCGAACAGCGCGAGGTTGCGCCGATAGTCGCGCGTCGAGCCCGACAGCTCGCGCACGCCCAGGCCGCGGGCCGCCAGGCGCGCGTCGTAGATGCCCGGCTCGTACCGGCACGCGACGATGTCGACCTGGATGGGCGCTCCGTCGCGGTCGCGCAGGTCCATGGCCTCGTACACGTTCGTGAGCAGCGACTCGATGCCGCCCGACTCCCACTTCTCGCTGAAGCACAGTACGCGCACGTCCCCGCTCCTCCCACCGCGCCCGCCGCGACCGCGCACCCTCCGCGGCTGCCTACCGGGCGCATCCTCGAACACCTCGCGGACGCCCCGCGCTCCCGCCCTGGCTCGCGGCGCGGCCCCCGGAAGCGTCGATAGCGATATAGTATGCGCCGAAGCAATTGGGTTCGAACGGGGGATTGCAAATGAGATTACGGCCCAGTGCCTCTGCGCGCGTCTCGCGCATGCACGATGCCGCGCGCGAGTTCCTGTACGACGAGTCATCGGCGAGCTCGGTGGCGCTGCTCGCCATCGCGCTCGTGCTCGCCGGGGTCGCGCACACGCCCCAGTCAATACTGCTGGGCGAGGCGGGGCCGTTCCCGCTGAGGGGCGACAACCTGCCGATGGCCGTGCTGTGCGCGGCGATGTTCGGGCTGGCGGCGGCGTTGCCGGAGGCGTTCGAGCGGCTGGCGCTGTCGCGGGCGGGGCGCCTGCTCTCCTGCGGGGCGGCCCTACTGGGGGCCGCATGCCTCGCCGCGGTGAACCCCCTCATCGCCCAGGGTGTCGACATGGGAACCGCGGTGATTCCCGGGCACGTGGGCAGCGTGGTCACCCGCGTCGCCAGCGCCCTGCTGATGATCGAAATCGCAGGGCTCACGGTTCGCCGCGGGTTCGCCTGGTCCACGTGCCTGATCTGCGCCGCCCTGCCCGCCGCGGCCGGCATCGACCTCGTCACGCTGCTGTTCTCCAGCACCGGCGTCGCAGTGACCTACGTGGCGCTCGTCATCGTGGCGTGGGCGCTGCTCAAACGCATGCAGCGCGAGCGCAAGGGCGAGCGCATCGAGCACGGCGAGCAGGCGGTGCTCGTGCAGAACGTGCAGGGGCACTCGTTCGGCATGGAGGTGGTGCTGTTCGGCCTGTACGGGCTCGCCGGGGGGATGTCGTCGGGGCAGGCGCACTCGATGGCGGTGAGTGGCATGATGGGGGAGCCCACGTGGCCGTCGTTCGTCTCGACGTTCATCAACGACCTCGGGCTGGTCGTGGGCGTGGTGCTGGTCGTCGTCGGGACGGCACTGCTGGTCTCGCGCGGTGTGAGCCCCATGCCCCTGCGCTGCCTGGCGCTGCCTGCCTACACCGCCTGCCTGTTTCTCACGCCGCTGTTCTCTCCCCACTCCTCGGGCTTCCTCGTGCCGTTTCTCGTAAGCCTGACGCAGGCGCTGATGTACGCGCTGCTGTGGATGATTCCCCACGTCACGAGGTCGAGGTGGCCCCTGCGCAGCTACGCCGCCGCGTCGTGCTCGTTCTTTGGCTGCAGCTTCGTGGGGATGTGGATGGGCGGCGAGCTGCTGCCGGCAGCGGGCTCGGGTGACACGTTCATGCTGACCGCCGTGGTGCTGATCTGCGCAATCTTCGTGCTGGAGGTGCTACCACCGCTGTTCCACCCGAGCGCGGGCACCGGGCGCGCGCAGCTCGGGGCAGCGCAGGGGGTGCTCGACGACGCGGGCGCGGAAGGAGGTGCCCTCGGCGGCTCGGACTCCGCGGCCGGCGCCGGCGCGAGCGGCGTGGGCGGCGCTGGTGGCGCTGG
>CAIFEU010000022.1 GCA_903789505.1 uncultured Coriobacteriales bacterium | reverse complement strand
GTACTGCAGCCAGCGCCCGGAGTTCAGGATCGTGCCGGGCTTCTCGTAGATGAGCGCGGCGGGCAGGTAGTAGCACTCGGTCTGGATCTGCGAGGGGTCCATGTCGGGCGCCTTCCAGAACTCGGAGGTCTCGGTGGGGTGCCACTCGGAATCGACGAGCCAGTCGAGGTTGGACAGACACTCGCGCACGTTCTTGGTGCTGCCCGCGGAGTGGGCGGGGTTCATGCCCCAGCACAGGTAGCCCTTGATGATGCCGTTGCGCATCTGCTCCCAGGTGTTGGAGATCGTGAAGTTCAGGCCGCTGGGGACCTTGGGCAGCCAGTCGTAGCCGTAGTCGTTGTCATAGGTTCCGTTTGCCCCGAAGAACTCCTTGAGGAACGAGACGAGGAACTTGGGCTTGTTGGAGTAGTAGCCGTTGGAGTAGGTCTGGTTCTCGCACCAGGCGCGCAGCGACTTGTTGGTCGTCGTGTTGGGCCAGCTCAGGTATCCGGGCAGGTCGGTGGGCATCATGCACATGTCCGTGGCGCCCTGGACGTTGGGCTCGCCGCGCAGGGCAGCGACGCCGCCGCCGGGCACGCCGACGTTGCCGAGCAGGAGCTGGATGATGGCCATGCAGCGGATGTTCTGCGCGCCGTAGGTGTGCTGGGTCTGGCCCAGCGCGTACAGGATGACTCCGCTCTTCTCGGGCGCGCCGGTGGCCGCGAAGTTCTGGTACACCAGCTCGAGCGTGTCGCGGTCGGCGCCGGTGATGGCGCTGACGGTGTCGAGGTCATAGCGGGAGTAGTGCTTCTTGACCTGGTTCAGAACGCACATCTCGTCCTGCAGGGTCTCGTCCTTCTTGGGAATCTGCAGCGTCGGCGTCGTGAACTCGGGCACGCCGGGGTCCTTGACCCAGCTGTAGGCGCCGTTCTCGGAGGTGTCCCACTCCTGCGTGGACTCGGTCTGGTAGTGCCAGGTGGTCTTGTCGTAGGCGCGCTTGTCCTCGTCCCAGCCCGACCACAGGCCGGACTCGGCGTCGAACTCGAAGCCGGGGTCGAGCAGGTACGTGGCGTTGGTGTAGTTGATCACGTACTCGTGCTGCCACAGGTCGTTCTCGAGGATGTAGTTGATCATGCCGCCGTAGAAGGCGATGTCGGTGCCGGAGCGGATGCGGCAGTAGATGTCCGCCTGCTCGGCGGTGCGGGTATAGCGCGGGTCGACGACGATCCACTTGGCGCCCTTCTCATGCGCGGCGTGCAGCCAGCGCGAGGAGAGCGGGTGGTTCTCGGCGGAGTTTGACCCGCAGTTCAGGATGCAGTCGGTGTTCTTGAAGTCGTTCCAGTGCGTGGTCATCGAGCCACGGCCGAAGGATGCCGCCAGACCGGCGACTGTGGGGCTGTGTCAAACGCGCGCCTGGTTGTCGATCGCCGGCGTCCCCAGCGCCCTGACCATCTTGAGGATCAGGTACTCCTCCTCGGAGTTCTCCTGGGAGCCGCCCAGGCTGCACAGGCCGGGAGCGATGTTGACCGTCAGAGGGTTGCCGTCCTCGTCGGTCTCGGCGTCGCCGTACTTGTAGCCGTGGTCCTCGAAGAACTTCTTGGCGTCCTCTGAGGTCTCACAGAACGTCTCGTCGCGCGTGTCCTTGATGTGCCGCGCGATCTCGGAGACCGCCTGGTCCCACGAGATCTCCTCCCAGTCGGAGGCGCCCGGGCGGCGCACCATCGGCTTCGTCACGCGCGCGGGGTTCTTGATGACCTCGTGCGTCTCGGGGTCGACGACGTTGCGCAGCTGGAACATCGAGGCGCCCTTGGGGCACAGGCCACCCAGGTTGATGGGGTGGTCGGGGTCGCCCTCGACGTTGATGAGCTCGCCGTCGCGCACCGAGCACACCGAGCCGCACCCGCCGGCGCAGTAGCAGCAGATGTTGGTGTACTCGTCGGTACCCTCCAGCTTCCACTGCCTGTCGGTCTCGGCGGCTAGCGCCGGTGACTTCGAGGTCAGGCCGAAGGCCATACCGGCGGCTACGCCGGCGCCCGCGGTCTTGAGGAAGCCCCTTCTCGTCAGCTCCATGATCTCTCCTCCCATGCAAACAGGCCTTCAAGTACGCATCCCGCACGCACGTCACGCAGGCCGACGGCTCCCGGTTCCGTCTCCTGGCTGACTCCTTCTTAACGTTCTTTGGCCAATTCTCGAACGTCAAATTATGTAGTCTTCAATAATTCATATATTGAAAATACGCTGGTATAAAACAAAATATAACATGTGTATATACAATGTATTACGTAAATAAAATTAATGCAGTTGGGATGTTTGAGAAGTCTTTGCTGACATTAGGTGAAGGCCGAGGGAAGAAAGTCCAATCATTAGTACAATCATTAACATTGTTGACAAGATATTACATGTAAACAGTGATATCTCGCCAGATAGCTGCATTACGTTTGCCATACGAAGAAGATAATCAAGGATTGTTATGTGTCCGCAAGATGGCGGCTCGCCGTCCGCTGGCGCCTCACGCCCGCCCGTCGCGTCGTTTTCTGCGGAGGCGCGGCGCGGCTTGATTCGGGCCCGGGAAAGGTGTTTATGATTAGAGTTTGCCGTCGCGCGAACCGACAACACCCGGAGATGACCATGAGCTTCGAACCCACCCAGGAACCCCTCACGCAGGGCGATGCCGTCACGGCGAGCTCGCTGGACCTCGCCTCGCTCAACCCGCGCCAGCGCGAGGCGGTCCTGTGCACCGAGGGGCCGCTGCTGGTGCTCGCCGGGGCAGGGTCGGGAAAGACGCGCGTGCTGACCTATCGCATCGCCCACATGGTGGAGGACCTGGGCGTCGCCCCCTGGCAGATCCTTGCGATCACGTTCACCAACAAGGCGGCCAAGGAGATGCGCGACCGCCTCGAGAGGCTCCTGGGCGACCGCTCCACGCGCGGCATGTGGGTGTGCACGTTCCACGCGATGTGCGTGCGCATGCTGCGCATCAACGCCGACCGCCTCGGCTTCACCAACAACTTCACGATCTACGATGACGACGACTCCAAGCGCCTGATGAAGGACATCCTCACGTCGATGCACAGCGACGCCAAGGCCAACGCGATCAACGACGTCCGCGCGCGCATCTCGCGTGCCAAGAACGAGCTGATGGACCCCTCCGAGATGGCGTCGACGGCGAGCACGCCCGTCGACGAGCTCGCCGCGCGCGCTTACGAGGAGCTGCAGCGTC
Source organism: uncultured Coriobacteriales bacterium (assembly GCA_903789505.1). Lineage (GTDB taxonomy): Bacteria > Actinomycetota > Coriobacteriia > Coriobacteriales > UMGS124 > CAIFEU01. Next base: position 19,278 of record CAIFEU010000022.1, on the reverse strand, counting down.
GCCTGAGGCGCGCGAACGCGATGGACTTCGACGACCTGCTCGTCAACGCCTATCGCCTGCTCGACGGCAACACCGACGTGCTCGAGGGCTACCAGGACCGCTTCGCCTACGTCTGCGTCGACGAGTACCAGGACACCAACCGCGCCCAGTACATGATCTGCAGGCTGCTGGCGCGCAAGCGCCGCAACGTCATGGTGGTGGGCGACGACGACCAGTCGATTTACTCGTGGCGCGGCGCCGACGTGCGCAACATCCTGGACTTCAACAAGGACTACCCCGAGGCTCACCTGGTCAAGCTCGAGCAGAACTACCGCTCGACCGGCCACATCCTGGAGGCGGCCAACGCCGTCGTCGCCAACAACACGCAGCGGACGCGCAAGCGCCTGTTCACCGAGGAGGGCGACGGCGAGCGGATTCGCCTGTACCTGGCAAGCGACGAGCGCGACGAGGGGCGCTGGATCGCCTCCCAGATGTCGAAGCTGCACGACCAGGGCGTCAGCTACAAGGACATGGCGCTGTTCTACCGCACCAACGCCCAGTCGCGCATCCTCGAGGACATGCTGATGCGCGCGGGCATCCCGTACGCGATCGTGGGCGGGACGCGCTTCTTCGACCGCGCCGAGATTCGCGACGTGACCGCGTACCTCAAGCTCGTCGTGAACCCGGCGGACGACATGAGCGCCCAGCGCGTGATCAACAAGCCCGCGCGCGGAATCGGCGCCACGACGCAGCAGCGCATCGCCCAGATCGCCGCCCAGCGCGGCATGTCGTTCCTCGACGCCGCGGAGGTCGCGATCGTGGAGGACGGCTCGATGTCGTCGCGGGCGCGCAACTCCATCGCGCGCTTCCTCCAGTTCCTGCGCGACGCGCGCGGCTGGGGCGGCGACCTGTCCGACGTCGTGAAGGCCATCGTGGACCGGTCCGGTCTGGTGGACGCGCTGATGGCGGACGAGACGCCCGAGTCGCAGGAGCGCATCGACAACATCCGCGAGTTCTACGGCGTGGTCCAGGACTACGTCGCCCAGCACGAGGACGCCGGGCAGGAGCTGCTCTCCAACGACGAGGTCCTCGCAGAGCTCGGCTCCGGCGCCGCCGCCGGGGGAGCGGGGGGTCCCGCGGCGGGGCAGGCGCAGCCGGGCGTCGCCGGCGCGCTGGACCTGGCCGGGTTCATGGAGTGGCTCACCCTGCGCACCGACCTGGACTCCGCCGACCTGGGTGGCCAGAACGTGACGCTGATGACCATCCACTCGGCCAAGGGCCTGGAGTTCGACACGGTGTTCGTCGCGGGCATGGAAGAGACGATCTTCCCGCACGTGCGCTGGGGGGACGACGACGGCGACGCCGCCCTCGAGGAGGAGCGACGCCTCGCCTACGTCGCCATCACGCGCGCCCGCCGCCGGCTGTTCCTCACCTACGCCCAGCAGCGCCACCTGTACGGGGAGGTCACGCAGAACCCGCGCTCGCGCTTCATCGACGAGATCCCCGAGGAGCACGTCGAGACCGTGGGGGTGGGCTCGCTCGGCTTCTCCGGCCTGGGCTGGGAGAAGCGGGGCGACCGCCACGGGACGTTCGGAAGCGGTCGCGGGTCGGACATGTACGGCGGCCACGTCTTCGGGTCGCGCACGCGCTCGAGCGGGCTGGGGGCGCCGGGCTCGTCGCAGCCGACGTTCGGCTCGGCGACGCGCAGCCGTCCCTCCGGGCGTGCCGAGGCGCAGGCCGCCCCCGCGCGACCCGCCTTCGACGCCAAGCGCGCGAGCGCCGCCTTCGCGGCGGGCGACCGCGTGAGCCACAAGGTGTTCGGCGCCGGCACCGTGGTGTCGGTGAAGGGCGACGCCATTCAGGTGCACTTCGACAGCGGCGCCACCAAGAAGCTGCTCAAGGGATACGCGCCGATCGTGAAGATCGGGTAGGCGCGGGCTCGCCCGACGGGGCGCTCTGGGGATTTCGGGCCGGTCGCGGCAGCGCCGACGGCGCGACGGGACCGGTGATAAGATGGGACGCTAGCATCGCATCCAGGCACCCCCTGCCGCAGCGCGCGCAGCGCATCGCCGCAGTTTGGGGCGCCCCCACCTACGACCCGAGGAGGGGCACGTCCATGAGCAAGGTCTTCGTCGTCGGCCACAAGAACCCCGACAACGACGCGATCATGTCCGCCGTCATCTTTTCCCAGCTCGCGAACGCCGTCGACAAGGACAACGAGTACGTCGCGTGTCGTCAGGGCGGCCTTCCCGGCGAGACCGCGAAGGTGCTCGCCGACTGCGGCTTCCCCGAGCCGCAGCTGCTGACCGCAATCGAGCCCGCCGACCCCAAGACCAAGGTCTGGCTCACCGACCACGCCGAGCTCTCCCAGACGCTCGACGGCATCGAGAACGCCGAGATCGTGGGCATCGTCGACCACCATCGCATCGCCGACGTCACGACTCCGCAGCCCGCGACCTACATCGCGCTGCCGTGGGGGTCGAGCTGCACCGTCATCGCCCGGCTGTTCGAGATCGAGGGCATCGAGCCCTCCAAGGAGCAGGCGACCTGCCTGCTCGCCGCGATGATGACCGACACCGTGATGCTCAAGAGCCCCACCACCACCGACGTCGACCGCCGCATCGCGGCCAAGCTCGGCGAGCAGCTCGGCGTCGACCCCGTCGAGTTCGGCGCCCAGGTCTTCCGCAGCCGCGGCGCCGACGACTTCACGCCCGAGCAGATGGTCTCGCGCGACATCAAGCGCTTCGACATTGCCGGCAAGGCCGTCTACATCGGCCAGTACGAGACGGTCAACAAGGCGCCGGTGCTCGAGCAGTCCGACGCGCTGCTCAAGGCGATGGAGGACTACCGCCTCGCCCATGAGGGGGACACGCTGGTGCTGCTCGTGACCGACATCATCGACGAGGGCTCCCAGGTCTTCATCGTGGGCGACCCCGACCTCGCCGAGCGCGGCCTGGGCATCAAGGCCACCCCCGAGGGCACCTGGATGCCGGGCGTGCTCTCGCGCAAGAAGCAGGTCGCCGCACCGATCATCGCTGCGGGCGAGTAACGGAAAGGGGCGCGGCGCGGTCGTCGCGTCTATGACGGGCCCCCGTGCCGGCGCCCTGGCACGGGGGCCCGTGGCCATCGGGGGAGGGAGGAGCGCGTGACAGGCATGGACGAAGCTCGCCCGGCGGGACCGGGCTCCCCCTCGCCTGCGGGAGAGGGGGGCGCGCGCATGCGTGCCGTCCGCCCCGAGCGGCGCGCCCGGCGCCTGCTGCTGCACGCCTGCTGCGGCCCCTGCTCGATCGTCCCGCTCGGCAGGCTCGCCGACGAGGGGTGGGACATCACCGTGTGCTACCTCAACCCCAACATCCAGCCGCAGGAGGAGTACGACCGTCGGCTTGGCACGCTGAGGGCCTGGGCGGGGCTCATGGGAGTGCCCGTCATCGAGGGGCCGTGCGACCGCGACGCCTGGCAGCGAAGGGTCGCGGTGCTCGGGACCGACCGCCCCCGCAGGTGCGAGGCGTGCTACCGGCTGCGGCTGCGCCAGGCGGCGCGGATCGCCGCGCGCGAGGGCTTCGACGCGATGGCGACCACGCTGGCGGTGTCGCCCTACCAGCTGCTCGACGCGTGCAACCGCCAGCTCGAGGGCGCCTGCGCCGACGTCGGCATCCAGGCGGTGCCGCGCGACTACCGAGCGCTGTACCCCGAGTCGGTCGCGGAGTCGCGCCGGCTGGGGATGTACCGGCAGAACTACTGCGGGTGCCGGTTCTCCGCAGCCGAGGCGGCGCTCGACCGCGTCCGCGCGCGCGAGCAGCGCCGCCAGCTGCGAAGCGAGCGGAGGGCGGCCGAGCTGTCGCAGGGGGCGCGCGCCGCTGCCCTCGCCCGCTAGATGGTCGGCGCCCCGGCGGGCGCGTCGTCCGAACCGCGCGCTGCCGGTCCCTCCCCGTCCCGCGTCGCCGCGTCGCCCGGAGCCAGGTGGCCGCGCAGCTGCTGCAGGGGACCCAGCCTGCCCGAGATCCCGTCGCTCACCGCTTCGTTCACCGAGCTCGCGGTTGCCTGGACCGCCGTCGAGGCGAACTGCGCGAGCGCGTCGAGCAGGATCTGGCGCTGCGGGGCGTCGAGCCCTTTGGCTATCTCGGCGAGCGCGGAGAGGGTCTGCTGCCAGGTCCCGCTCAGCTCGCGCGTCGTGCGCGCGCCGGTCGAGCCGAGCGCGTCGAACAGGGCCGCGACGAAGTCGGCGAGCTCCTCGTCGGTGTAGCGCGCCATCCAGTCCGCGAAGATCCTCCTGACGAGCTCCGACGAGCCGGCGAGGTGCGGAGCCCAGTCGAAGTCGGGCAGGGCGTCGACGTCGCCCAAGCCCTCCTTGGCCGCCTGGGGCGCCTTCGCCCGCACGGCGCCCAGCCCGGCCCTGCCGTCGGCGTCCCGTCCGGGCCCCGCGAACCGCACCTGCCACGAGAACCCGTCGTGCTGCATGATGCCATGCTGGTCGCTGCGGACGACGTGGTGGTCGTCGCGGTCGTCGAGCAGCAGGCCTATCACCGACTCCTGGGGCACCACCTTGAAGATCCTGTCGCGCGCGCGGTCATACTGCGCGCTCGAGACGGTCGCCTCGCGAAAGCCGGGCCCGTCGAGGTCGAACGCGCGCACGATGCGGCCGCTCACCGCCTCCTCGCAGGTCGCAGCCGCATACGCGGCGAGGTTGCCTCCCTTGGAGTGGCCGGTCACGTAGAGCGGGCCGGTCGTCACGGCGGCGACCGCCTCGAGGTATCGGCGCGCCTCGACCTGCCCGGCGACCTGGGGCATGAACGCCATCGAGAAGTCCTCGCGCCAGCCGACCAGCGTGCCGTCGGTGCCGCGGAAGGCGACGACGGTGAACCTGTCGGGGAGCGTGAGGCTCACCGCGCCGAACTGCATGAGGCGGCCGGGGTCGAGCAGGCTCGCATACCCCCACACCTCGAGGTCGCGGAAGCGCGGGCTCGCCGCCATCCACAGCAGCAGGTCGCGGAACGAGCCAGCGCTCACCAGCCCGCCGACCATGTCGTCGAACCTCTCGGCGCGCAGCAGGTCGCGCGGGCGGACGCCCGACGGCGCCGCCCCCGCCGGCCCGTCCCCGCCGAACCCCTCCAGCGCGGGGACGATGCCGTCGAGCCTGACCATCGCCAGCTGGGCGAGCACCAGCCCGTCGAGGGCGCACGGCGGACGGCTCTCGAAGGAGTCGAAGTCGCGTCGCAGGTAGTCGAGGATGTTCATGGTGCGCTTCCTTAGCTATCGGGCAGCCCCCGGCGCCCGGTGCGCGCCGGATTCGGTAGACTGGCGGGGATTTGATGACAGTATCCCCCGCGCCGCGCCCGGTGATGCGCGTGACGGGCGCGGCCACCCCGCGCCCCGGCAAGGGAAGGCGGCCCCGACGGCGCCTCGGCGCGTGGGCGCGGACGGACTCGAAGAAGGAAGACCCCTGCACATGCGGACAGACGACTTTGACTACGACCTCCCTCGCGAGCTCATCGCCCAGGCACCCGCGGATCCGCGCGACTCCTGTCGGCTGATGGTCCTGCATCGCTCGGACGGTTCGGTGGAGCATCGCGTCTTCACTGACGTGATCGAGTACCTCGAGCCGGGCGACCTGCTCGTCGCGAACAAGACGCGCGTGATGCCGGCGCGCCTGGTCGGCCACAAGTCCCCGACCGGCGGGCTCGCCGAGACGCTGCTCGTGACCAGGCGAGAGGACCTCGACCCCCTGGGGTGCGTGTGGGAGTGCATCGTGAAGCCGGGTCGACGCCTCCAACCGGGCGCCCGGATAGAGTACCGGCCCGGAGGCGCCCACGCGGCGCCCGACGCCCCGGTCGTGCTGCGCGCCCGCGTAGAGGAGCGCCTACCCCAGCGCGGCATGCGCCTGGTGCGCTTCGAGCCGTCCGAGGGCATGACGCTCGACCAGGCGATTCACAGCGCGGGCAACGTGCCGCTGCCCCCCTACATCAGCGACTACCAGGGCGACCCGGAGAAGTACCAGACCGTCTACGCGATGCGCGACGAGCACTCCGCCGCCGCCCCCACCGCCGGCCTGCACTTCACCCCCGAGCTGATCGAGCGCATCCGCGCCAAGGGCGTCGACTGGGCGACCGTGGAGCTCGAGGTCGGCATCGACACCTTCCGCCTGGTCGAGGAGGACGACCCGACGCAGCACAAGATGCACACCGAGCGCTACCACGTCCCGCAGCAGGTCGTCGACCAGGTGCACGCCTGCCACGCGCGCGGCGGGCGCGTCGTCGCGGTAGGCACCACCAGCGTCCGCTCGCTCGAGAGCGCCTGGGACCCCGAGGCGACGGCGCCGGACGGCTCGCGGGGCGACATCGTCGAGCGGCGCGACGCCACGACGTCCCTGTTCCTGATGCCCGGCTCGCAGTTCCACGTCGTCGACGAGATGATCACGAACTTCCATGTGCCGCGCTCCACGCTGATGATGCTCGTCAGCGCCTTCGCGACGCGCGAGCAGATCATGGACGCCTACGCCGAGGCGATCCGGCGCAGGTACCGCATGCTCTCGTTCGGGGACGCGATGATGATCGTCTAGCACGTCTCGGCGCGGGTGCGGGCGCGCCCGCGCGCCTCCCGGGGGCGGGGAGGAGGTTGTGGCGTCGCGGAGTATCCGGGCGCTTTTCACCCGTTGGAAACATTCGTCCCGGGGGCAGAGGCTAGACTTGCGTCAACATCTCGCCTGGCGGGGCGCGGGGACCTCCCGCTGCCCGGCAGGCATGCCGGCGGGCGCGCGTTGGCGCGACCCGCCCCGTCTTCGGAAGGGTCAGCACGGGCATGGCGCAGGTCGCTCTCGACACAACCGCCGCAGTCTCGCGGCCCACGGCGCGCACCGGCGCCGGCTGGGTCGCCCGTGCGCTGTCGGGCGAGGCACGCCGCGCGGTGCCCGATTCCCTCCGACACCCTCATCCCTACTTTACCTACGCGTACGCCTACGCCGAGCGGGGGCTCTATATCGAGCTCTCGTCCGGCGTCGCGGTGTCGTACCTGTAAGCCCCGTCCGCCAGCGGGGCGAACGGGCATGCGAACGGCAGCGCGAGCGAACCGCCGGACGGGAGCGCCTCCACCCCCCGGCCCGCCGACGCCCATGGCGTCCTGGCGGCGGGCCCGTCGCGATCGCCGGCTGACGAGGCCTGCGGCGCGGCATCCCCGACCCATCTCAAGACGAACCTGAGGCGACGGTGCCTGCCCTGCGGGGCGGCCCGCGCCCGCCTCCCGGGAGGGAACCACCATGATCGCAGTGATCAAGCAGGGCACGTCCAAGGAGCAGATAGACAAGCTCATCGACTGGATTCGCGGCAAGGGCCTGGAGGTGAACTACTCGCAGGGCAGCCAGGAGACGATCCTGGGGCTGATTGGCGACACGACGAGCATCGACGCCGAACTGCTGGACTCGATGGACATCGTCGAGTCGGTCACGCGCGTCTCCGAGCCGTTCAAGCTCGCCAACCGCAAGTTCCACCCCGACGACACGGTCGTGCACGTCGCCGACGGGGTCGACGTCGGCGGCGGCTCCTTCCAGGTCATCGCAGGCCCCTGCTCGGTCGAGGGGGACAACCTGTTCGCTATCGCGGACGCGGTCAAGGCGGCGGGCGCCACGATGCTGCGCGGCGGCGCCTACAAGCCCCGCACCAGCCCGTACTCCAACCAGGGCATGGGGGAGCGCGGCCTGGACCTTCTCGTCGAGGCGCGCGAGCGCACGGGCCTGCCCATCGTGACCGAGATCATGGACCCGCGCGACCTGCCCCTGTTCCTGGAGCGCGGCATCGACGTGCTGCAGATCGGGGCTCGCAACATGCAGAACTTCCCCCTTCTGCGCGAGGTGGGAAAGACCCAGACCCCAGTCCTGCTCAAGCGCGGGATGGCGGCGACGATAGACGAGCTGCTGATGGCCGCCGAGTACGTGATGAGCGAGGGCAACCCCAACGTGATCCTGTGCGAGCGCGGCATCCGCACCTTCGAGACGCGCACGCGCAACACGTTCGACCTCAACGCGGTCCCCGTGCTGCACTACCTCACGCACCTGCCGGTCATCGCCGACCCGAGCCACGCCACGGGCTACACGCGCTACGTCGGCCAGATGGCGCTCGCCGCGACGGCGGCGGGGGCGGACGGCCTCGAGATCGAGGTGCACGACAACCCGCCCAAGGCGTGGTCCGACGGCGGCCAGGCGCTGCTGCCCTCCATGTTCTCGGAGCTCATGCCCGAGGTCAGGGCGATCAGAGAGGTCGTGGCGTAGGCGATGGGCATCTCAGCTGAGGGCGCGCCCGAGGGGCGCGCGGGCGAGGGGCTGGCCGAGCGGAAGGGCCCGGGCGCCGTGCCGCTGACGGTGGGCGTCGTCGGCCTGGGCCTGATCGGGGGCTCGATGGCGAAGGCGTATCGCGCCGCGGGCTGGCGCGTGCTGGCGTTCGACGTGAACCCCGACGTGATGAGGGCCGCGCTGGTCGAGACGATAGACGGGGCGCTGGAGGGACCGTCGGTGGGCGAGTGCGACCTGGTGCTGCTCGCGGTCTACCCCAAGGCGGCGATCGACTGGGTCGCCTCCAACCGCGACCGGCTCAAGGCGGGCGCCATGGTCATCGACTGTTGCGGCGTGAAGCGCGAGGTGTGCGACGCCTGCATGCCGATGGCGGACGGACGGGACTTCACGTTCGTCGGCGGACACCCGATGGCGGGCACGCAGTACTCCGGCTTCAAGTACGCCCGCGCCAACCTGTTCCGCGGTGCCCCGATGGTCCTGGTCCCGCCGCGCGCCGACGACGCCGCGTTCCTGGAGCGCATCGAGAAGGTCCTGCTCGCGCCGCCCGGCTTCGGGCGCTTCATGGTGACGACCGCCGAGGAGCACGACCGCCGCATCGCGTACACGTCGCAGCTCGCGCACGTCGTGAGCAACGCGTTCATCAAGAGCCCGTCGGCCCAGGGGCACGACGGGTTCTCCGCGGGCAGCTACCGCGACCTCACGCGCGTCGCCTGGCTCAACGAGAACATGTGGACCGAGCTGTTCCTCGACAACGCCGACAACCTGCTGTTCGAGGTCGACAACATCATCGGCGAGCTGGAGAAGTACCGCGACGCGCTCGCCGCGCGCGACCCCGAGCGCCTGCGGGAGCTGCTGCGCGAGGGGCGCGTGGCGAAGGAGCGCGCGGAGTACGGGGGTGAGCGCAGGTGAGCCGTGACGGTGAGGGGCTCGTCGGGGGCGGCATGAGCGCGGGCGCCGGGAGCGGCGGGCCGGAAGGGCTCGCGGCATCGGGGCGCCCCTGCGACGACGCCGGGCAGCGCCGCGCGCCGCGCGTCGTGCGCGTCGAGGCGAGCAGGTCGTACGACGTCGTCATCGGGCGGGGGCTGCTCGACGAGGCGGGGGAGCGCGCGCGCCGCGCCGCGGGCGGGGCGCTCGACGGCTCCTGCCTGGTCGTGAGCGACGACAACGTCGGCCCGCTGTACGCCGGCCGCGTGCGCGACGCGCTCTCACGGGCGGGGCTCTCCCCCTCCTACCTGGAGCTTCCCGCTGGCGAGCCGACGAAGTGCATGGACGGGTTCGCGCGGGTCGTGGGCGCCGCCGCGGACGCAGGCCTCACGCGAGCCGGCCTGGTCGTCGCGCTGGGCGGCGGGGTCGTCGGCGACCTGGCGGGGTTCGCGGCGGCGAGCTACATGCGCGGGTGCCACCTCGTGCAGATGGCGACGTCGCTGCTCGCGATGGTCGACTCGTCGGTGGGGGGCAAGACCGCGATCGACCTTCCCCAGGGGAAGAACCTCGTGGGGGCCTTCTACCAGCCGGACCTGGTCCTGTGCGACCTCGACGCTCTGGGGACCCTGCCGCCGGAGTTTATAAGCGACGGCACCGGGGAGGTCGTGAAGTACGGCGTGATGGGCGACCCCGAGCTGTTCGACTGGCTCTCGGAGCCCCTGCCGGGCCAGTGGGAGCGCGTGGTCGAGCGCTGCGTCTCGATCAAGCGCGACGTCGTGCAGGCCGACGAGCGGGAGGCGGGGGAGCGCAAGAGGCTCAACCTCGGCCACACCGTCGGACACGCGATAGAGAAGCTCAGCGGCTTCTCCGTCCCCCACGGCCACGCCGTCGCGGCGGGCACGTCAATCATGGCGCGCGCCTGCGCCTCCCTGGGGCTGTGCGCTGCAGACGTCCCCGGCAGGATTGACGACGTGCTGCGGGCGCACGGCCTGCCCACCGGGTGCCGGTACGCCGCCGCAGACCTGTACGAGGCGGCGCTGTCGGACAAGAAGCGCGTGGGCGACAGCGTCGACGTCGTCCTGATCCATGCGATCGGGTTCACCGAGGTGCGCCGCGTGGGCCTCGACGGGCTGCGCGACCTGATCGAGAGGGGGGTCGCGGAAGATGGGGGGAGCCTATGACGTCGTGGTGGGCAACGCCGGGCTGTCCGGCGGACTCGCGGCGATCGCGTCCAAGTCGGTGGCGCATCGGCTTCTGATCCTCGCCGCCACCTCCGCCCGCCCGGTGAGCGTCCGCTGCGCCACGACGTCGCGCGACATCGAGGCGACGGTCGGCGGCCTGAGGTCGCTGGGGGCGGTCGTCGAGCGGCGCGGCGAGGCCCTCGACGTGACCCCGGGGCCGCGCGGCGCCGACGGGGGGCTGCCGGCTCGCTTGCGCGGCGCCACGCTGGACTGCGGGGAGAGCGGCAGCACGCTCAGGTTCATGCTGCCGGTGGCGTGCGCGCTGGGGGCGGACGCGACGCTGGACGGGTCCGGCAGGCTCCCGCGGCGCCCGCTGTCCCCGCTGCGCGAGCTCATTGAGGAGCACGGGTGCGCGCTCTCCGCCCCGGGGACCTGGCCGGTGCGCGCCTCGGGCAGGATGGCGGGCGGACGCTTCGAGCTGCGCGGCGACGTCTCCTCCCAGTTCGTGACCGGCCTGCTGCTGGCGCTGAGCGCCGGGGGGCAGGGCGGGGAGGTGGACCTGGTGCCCCCCGTGGAATCTCGCCCCTACATCGACGTCACCGTCGACGCGCTGCGCAGGTTCGGCGTCGATGTCCGCACCTCCCCCGACGGGCTCTCGCTGCGCGTGGGGCCCGGCTCGCTGCCGGAGGGCCCGGAGGCCATCGAGGTCGAGGGGGACTGGTCCAACGCTGCCTTCTGGATGGCGGCGGGCGCGATCGGCGACTCGCCTATCCGTCTGAGCGGGCTGCGCGCCGACTCCCCCCAGGGAGACCGCGCGGTCTGCGAGGTCCTCGAGCGCTTCGGGGCCCGCGTCGAGCTGGACGCGTCCGCCGGCTCCGTGCGCGTCTCGCCGGCGCCGCTGCGCGGCATCGAGCTGGACGCCGCTGACATCCCCGACCTCGCCGTGCCGATGGCGGTCGTCGCCGCCTGCGCCTCGGGCGTCACGCACGTGTCGGGCGCGGGCCGGCTGCGCGCCAAGGAGTCCGACAGGCTCGCCAGCGTCACGGCGATGCTGCGGGCGCTGGGCGTCGAGGTGCGCGAGGGCGCCGACGACCTCCTGATCCGCGGCGTGGGGAGCCCCTCGGGCGCCGCCGGCGCCGCGCGGGTGCTGGCGCCGTGCCGGGTCGACGCCTGCAACGACCACCGAATCGCGATGGCCGCCGCGGTCGCGGCGACGCGGGCGCGCGGGCCGGTGCGCGTCGTCGGGGCGCAGGCGGTCGAGAAGTCCTACCCGACCTTCTTCGAAGACTTCCGCCGACTCGGCGGCGACGCGCGGGTGGTCCCGGCGGGCGCCGGCGAGGGCGGGGAGGGGAGATAGCATGGCGTCATCGTTCGGACAGACCGTGCGCGTCTCGGTGTTCGGCCAGTCTCACTCGGCGGCGATCGGCGTGTGCGTCGACGGGCGGCCTGCGGGCGAGGCCGTCGACCAGGGCCCGCTCGCCTGCGTAATTGCCCCCCCCCCGACCGGGGGCAGGCCGTGGGCGACCCCGCGGCGTGAGCAGGACGCCCCCGAGGTCCTGTGCGGGCTCAACCCGCAGGGCAGGACCTGCGGCGCCCCGCTGGCGATGGAGATACGCAACACCAACACCCGGCCCCAGGACTACGACAACCTCCGCACGCACCCTCGACCCGGCCACGCCGACTACACCGCCTCGGTGCGCTACGGCGGCGAGCAGGACCCCACCGGCGGCGGCCACTTCTCGGGCAGGCTCACCGCGCCCCTGTGCGCGGCGGGCGGCGTGTGCCTGCAGGTCCTGGAGCGCCGCGGCATCCGCGTCGGGGCGCACCTGAGCAGGCTCGCGCAGGTCGACGACGCGCGCTTCGACCCGGTGAGCGTCAGCGCCGAGGACCTCGCGGCGCCGGGCGCCAAGGACTTCCCCGTGATAGACGACGAGGCGGGCAGGCTCATGCGCGAGCGCATCGACCGGGCGCGCGGGGAGGCGGACTCGGTGGGCGGCGTGATCGAATGCGCCGCGATCGGCATGCCCGCCGGCGTGGGCGCCCCGATGTTCGACGGGCTGGAGAACTGGCTCGCCCGGGCGCTGTTCGGCATACCCGCCGTCAAGGGGGTCGAGTTCGGCGCGGGGTTCGCGGCGAGCGACCTGCGCGGCTCGCAGGACAACGACCCCTTCGTGATCGAGGGCGGTGCGGTGCGCTGCGCCACGAACAACGCCGGCGGCATCAACGGGGGGATCTCCAACGGGATGCCGCTGGTCGTGCGCGTCGCCATCAAGCCCACCTCCTCGATCGGCGTCCCCCAGCGCACGGTCGACCTGGCCCGCGGCGTGCAGGACGAGCTGGTCGTGCGCGGCAGGCACGACCCCTGCATCGCCCCGCGCGCGGTGCCGGTCGTCGAGGCGGTCGTGGGGTGCGTGCTGCTCGACGCCCTCATGTCCAACCCCGCCACGCTCCCGGAGGCGCTCTCGTGAGCCCGGCAGGCACCGGCGCGGCGGCGCCGGGCGGGCAGGCGCGCGCGGTCGGAGGAGACGCGACGGAAAGGGGGCTGGCGGACGTGAGCGACGCCATCCGGAAGGGGCCCGGCGACGGGCCGGCAACAACCTGCGGCGCGACGGGCGAGCGGGGGGCGCGCGACGACGCGGCCCCGGCGGTGGACCTCTCGGACCTGCGCGCGCAGATCGACGACATCGACGACCGCATGCTCGAACTGTTCGTCAGGCGCATGGGCGTCTCGAAGGAGATCGCGCGGCGCAAGAGGGCGTCGGGGGCGCGCATCGCCGACTTCGCTCGCGAGCGCGCGGTCATCGCCGACGTCACCTCGAAGGCCCCCGAGGAGCTGCGCGACTACGTCGCGACGCTGTTCGGCATGGTCATGGAGATGAGTCGCAGCTACCAGCACGGGCCGAGCGCGGACGCGCCGCTGGCCCAGGCGATCGAGAGCGCCCTCGCCCAGGCGCCCGCGGTCTTCCCCGGCTCGGCGCCCGTGGCGTGCCAGGGGGTCGAGGGCGCCTACGCCCAGATCGCCTGCGACAAGCTGTTCAAGCACCCCGACATCTCCTTCCTCGGCAGCTTCGAGGCCGTGTTCGAGGCCGTCGAGCAGGGGAGGTGCCCGTTCGGCGTGGTGCCCCTGGAGAACTCCACCGCCGGTTCGGTGACCTCGGTGTACGACCTGATGATGCGCCACGACTTCCACATCGTGAGGACCGCCCGCGTCAAGGTCGACCACAGCCTGCTCGCGCGCCCCGGGACGCGCCTCCAGGACGTGCACGTCGTCTACAGCCACCCGCAGGCGCTGGCGCAGTGCTCGCGCTTCCTCGACGAGAACCCGCAGATCCGCGCGGTCCCGGTTGCCAACACCGCGCAGGCGGCGCGCATGGTGGCCTCGTGCGACGACCCCGGCGCCGCCGCGATATCGTCCCCGCGCGCCGGCGAGCTCTACGGGCTGGTGCCCCTGGGGCGCGCGATCCAGGATGACGGGGCGAACTACACGCGCTTCGCGTGCATCTCCAAGGGCCTGACGATCTACCCCGGGGCGGACCGGGCGTCGTTCGCGCTGATCACGCCCCACAAGCCGGGCGCCCTGTGCCGCATCCTGTCGCGCCTGTACGCCCTGGACGTGAACATGACCAAGCTCGAGAGCCGCCCGGTGCCCGGGCACGACTTCGAGTTCATGTTCTACTTCGACGTGGAGGCGCCCGCGGCGGCGCCGGGCTTCTCCGACATGCTCTGCCAGATCGAGTCGCTCTCGGAGGAGTTCCGCTTCCTGGGCTGCTACTCGGAGCGGGCATGAGCGGCGCGCGGGGGCGAGGGCCGACGACGGGCGGCGGCGAGACGGGAGGGGGACCTGCGATGGCGGGAGACGGGAACGGCGGCGACGGCACGACGAGGGGGCCGGTGCGCGCCGGCGCGGGCGAGGCGACCCCGTTCGGCCTGGTGGGCCGCACGCTCGGGCACAGCTACTCGCCGCGCATCCACGAGGTGCTGGGGAGCGTGCCCTACGGGCTGATCGAGCTTCCCGACGAGGACGCCGTGCGCGCGTTCCTCGCGCGGCGGGAGTTCCGCGGCGTCAACGTGACGATGCCCTACAAGCGCGTCGCGCTGAGGTGCTGCGACGAGCTGAGCGAGGTCGCCTCCCGGCTGGGCAACGTGAACACCGTGGTGAGGCGCCCTGACGGGACGCTGTACGGCGACAACACCGACTACCACGGATTCCGTCGCATGATGGGGGGCCTCGCGGGCCCGGGCTGCGCGCGCGGCCGCACGTGCCTGGTGATGGGCGACGGGGGCGCCTCGCTCACGGTCCGCGCCGCCCTGGCCGACATGGGCGCGTCCGAGGTGCTGGTCGCCTCGAGGCGCGGGGAGCTGACCTACGGGCGGATCGCCGAGGACCCCGGGCTGCGCGGGCGCGTCGAGGTGCTCGTGAACACGACGCCCGTGGGCATGTACCCCCATGCCGACGACGACCTTCTTCTCGACCCCGCCGACTTCCCCCGGCTGGCGTGCGTCGCCGACATCGTCTACAACCCCCTGCGCACCCAGCTCGTGCAGCGGGCGCGCGAGCTGGGTGTCGTCGCCGGGGGAGGGCTCGCGATGCTCGTGGCTCAGGCGCGCAGCTCTTCCGACCTGTTCCTGGGCGTCGAGCGCGACGACGGGGCCGAGCGCGACGCACTCGGGCGCGTGAGGGCGTCGCTGCTCAACGTCGCCCTTATCGGCATGCCGGGGGCGGGCAAGTCCGGGGTGGGCAGGCGCCTCGCCGAGCTGCTGGGCAAGGAGTTCGTCGACGTCGACGACATGGTGGCGCTCGAGGCGGGCATGCCGGTGCCCGAGATATTCGAGAGGCGCGGGGAGCGGGGGTTCCGCGACCTGGAGGTCGCGTGCACGGCGCGCGCCTGCGCCCGGCCCAACCGCGTGATCGCGACCGGCGGCGGGGTCGTCACGCGCCCCGAGAACCTCGCGAGCCTGCGGTCCAACGGCGGGGTGGTCCTGCTCACACGCGGGTTGGGCGACTCCGAGCAGGACGCCCTCAGCGTCGAGGGGCGCCCGATGTCGCAGGCGAAGGGGGTCTCGCGGCTGCGCGAGGAGCGCGAGGCGACGTACCGTGCGTGGGCCGACCTCGCGCAGGGCCCCTCCCCGCAGGGGCCCCTGCCCGTCGCCGCCGAGATAGCCCGGCAGCTCGCGGCACGGGGCCTCGCCCTGCGGCTCGCGGAGGTGCCGGGACCGGGGCCTGCGCCGGCTGCGCCGGAGGCGGGCGACCGGGCGGGGGACGGGTCGAAGGGAGGGGCGCTATGAGGGCGCTCGTCATCGATGGGCCGAACATCAACATGCTCGGGATACGCGAGCCCGCGATCTACGGGACCCAGGACTACCGGGCGCTGTGCGAGCTGATCCGGCGCGCCGGCGCCGAGGCGGGCTTCGAGCGGACCGACCACGTGCAGTCCAACCACGAGGGCGACCTGGTCGACGCGATCCAGCGCGCGCTGGGCGCCTACGACGGCATCGTTATCAACCCCGCCGCCTACACGCACACCAGCGTCGCCATCCTCGACGCGCTCAAGGCGGTGGCGCTGCCGTGCGTGGAGGTGCACATCTCCGACGTCCCTGCCCGCGAGGCGTTCCGCCAGGTGTCGTACGTGCGCCAGGCGTGCTTCGCGACGATCACGGGCGAGGGGATCCAGGGCTACGCGCACGCCCTGGACCTGCTGGCGCGGCGCCTGAGTCCGGGGAATGCGTCGTGAGGCGCGCCGGCGCGCACGCGTAGGTCCCGATTGTCCTAACATGGGTCAGAGCCGCGCGTGGCGGGCGGGGCGCCCTGCGAGCCCGTCGCCCCGCGCACGGCGGGAACGCTACGGCACACGACCCCAAGGAGGCCCCACATGGTGAGCAAGACCGACGTCGCTCGCGGACTGCTGAGCATCAAGGCGGTGTTCCTGCGCCCCGACGAGCCCTTTACCTGGGCATCGGGCATCAAGAGCCCGATCTACTGCGACAACCGCCTCATCCTGTCGTACCCGGAGGTGCGCGAGCTCGTCGAGCGCGGCATCGCCGAGACCGTCCAGTCGACCTACCCGCAGGCCCAGGCCCTCATGGGGACCTCCACCGCCGGCATCGCCCACGCCGCCATCGCGGCCTACAAGCTGGGGATCCCGATGGGGTACGTGCGCGGCTCCGCCAAGGACCACGGACGCAAGAACCAGATCGAGGGGAGGCTCGACCCGGGCGAGAAGGTCGTCGTTATCGAGGACCTGATCTCGACGGGGGGCTCGTCCATCGAGTGCGCCCAGGTCCTGCGGGACGCAGGCGCCCAGGTCCTGGGCGTTGTGAGCATCTTCACCTACGGGATGGCCAAGTCCGCGAAGGCCTTCGAGCAGGCAGGGTTCGAGCACGTGAGCCTCACCGACTTCGACACCCTCGTGGAGGTCGCCGCCAAGGAGGGCTACGTCAGGCCCGACGACGTCGCGCGACTCAAGGCGTTCCGCGACGACCCCTCCGACGAGTCATGGATCCACACGGCGTAGTTCGGCAGGCAACGCCGGGAACCACGGCGCCCCGCGGGGGTGACGACGGAATTCGATGGGGGGCTGACGCGATGGGGAGCGAGGGGCTGAGGTCGTGGGGCGAGGCGTCGCCGGGTGAGCCCGACGAGCCGCGCCGCGCGACGGCGCGCGCCGAGGCGGACGCCGCCGGGACGGACGGGGGGCAGGGCAGCCGGCGCGCGGAGAAGGAACGGCGCTTCGCGCCTCACCCGAAGGCGGCGAGCGCACACCTGACGTGGCACGGCGCGACGGGCGCCGCGCGGCGGGACGGGGAGGGGACCGAGCCGTCGTTCGGCTACGTCGCCACCGCCGGCCACGTCGACATCCGGGAGGACGACGGGAAGCCGATCGGGTCGATGTTCTGCCTGACCTACGTTCGGGACGGCTTCGAGGGCGACCCCGCCGCCCGCCCGGTCACCTTCGCGTTCAACGGCGGCCCGGGCTCAGCGAGCGTGCCCGTCAACGTGGGAGGGATCGGCCCGCGCATCGTCGCCCCCAACGGCGACCGGCGCATCGGGCCCGCCCCGTTCGACATCGTCGACAACCCCGACACCCTGCTCGCCGACAGCGACCTGGTGTTCGTGGACGCCCTCGGCACCGGCTGGTCGGAGCTCGCCGAGGGCGTCAAGGGCAAGCGTGCGTGGGGCGTCGACGCGGACGCGGAGTGCTTCGCGCGCTTCGTCGAGGCGTGGCTCGAGCTCACGGGGCGCTACAACTCCCCGCTTTACCTGTTCGGCGAGTCGTACGGAACGACGCGCTGCGCCGTCCTCGCGCGCATCCTGGAGCAGCGCGGCGTCGCGCTCTCCGGCATCGTCATGCTCTCGTCGATCTTCGACTGGGCCCCGACCAACCCCGGCAACGACGCCAACTACGTCGAGCTGCTCCCGACCTACGCCGCGATCGCGCGCTACCACGGCAGGAGCCACGCCCTTGCGGGCAGGTCGGACGACGAGCTGTTCGAGGAGGCGTCGCGCTTCGCCGAGGAGCGGCTCGCGCCTGCCCTGCTGCGCGGCGACCGCCTGGACGCGGCGACCGAGGCGGAGCTCGCCGGGCGCATGGGGGAGCTGATCGGCCTGCCTGCCGAGCTGCTGCGCGACCGACACCTGCGCGTGGAGCTCACGGACTTCCGCAGCGAGCTGCTGCGCGACGAGGGGCTCGTGTGCGGCAGGCTCGACGGCAGGTTCGCGTTCGAGCGCGGCAACTTCCTGCAGACGAGCAGGGAGGGCAGGCCCGAGGAGGACCCCTCCGACTCTGCGCTCAACGCCGCGTGGACCCACGCCTGGCACCAGGTGGTCTCCGGGGAAATCGGCTATCGCAACCCGCGTCCCTACCTCGTCTCGAACTACGACAGGATCGGGCCGAAGTGGGACTTCACGCACACGGGGGCGGGCGTCCTGTGGGAGTCGACCTCCCCAAACGTCGCCTACGACCTCGCGTTCGCGATGCGTCACAACCCCTTGCTGCGCGTCCTGTTCGTGGGCGGCCGCTACGACCTGGCGACGCCATTCCTGGGGACGGTCGAGGACGTGTCGCGCATGTACCTGGGGGATCGAATCAAGGGCAACATCGGGTGGCGCCTGTACGACTCGGGACACATGGTCTACGAGAACCCCGAAGCGCGCGCCCGCATGGCGCGCGATGTGGAGGAATTCTTCTCACTGGGCCGATGACGGGAGGCGTTACCCCGATTTAATCCGAACTGGCTAAGGTATTCCGTTATCTATTCGCCATATCCCGGCGTATGCCGCGCGGGGGGAAGGGACTGAGCAAACATGGCGGTTGAGAAGAAGGACATCGATTGGGGTAGCCTGGGGTTCGAGTACCAGCCCACCGACTACAGCTATGTCTGCAACTGGAAGGACGGTGCCTGGGAGGAGGGTGGCCTCACCAAGGACCACACCGTCACCCTGAGCGAGTGCGCCGGTATCCTGCACTACTGCCAGGAGTGCTTCGAGGGCCTCAAGGCGTACACCACCAAGAACGGTGACATCGTCTGCTTCCGTCCCGATCTGAACGCCGACCGCATGTACCACTCCGCCGAGCGCCTGTGCATGCCGCCGTTCCCCAAGGACAAGTTCGTCCAGGCGGTCAAGGACGTCATCAAGGCGAACGCCGCCTGGGTGCCGCCGTTCGGCTCGGGCGCCACGCTGTACGTCCGCCCGCTCATGTTCGCTACCGGCGAGGTCATCGGCGTCAAGCCCGCCCAGGAGTACCAGTTCCGCATCCTGGTCACCCCGGTCGGCCCGTACTTCAAGGGCGCCCTCAAGCCGATCAGCATCTGCGTGTCCCAGTACGACCGCGCGGCACCCCACGGCACCGGCAACATCAAGGCCGGCCTGAACTACGCCATGAGCCTGTATCCCTACATGCTGGCGCACCAGAACGG
>CAIFEU010000021.1:3590-22548 GCA_903789505.1 uncultured Coriobacteriales bacterium | reverse complement strand
CGCCGGTGGCGGGGGACGCCGCCGCCCTGCGCGACGCCTCGCGCGCCACCGAGAACACCTCGCGCGCAGGCGTCACGTAACCCGTCACGTTGCTCGCCGCGGTCAGCGCCACCATCGTGGGCGGCTTGGCGGCGAACAGGGCGCGCGTGGCCTCCAGGTCGATCGAGAGGTCGGCCGCCAGGGGCAGCTCGACCACCTCGAACCCCACGCGCCGACGCAGCAGCTCCACCGGGCGCAGCACGGCGTTGTGCTCGTAGGGGCTCACGTAGACGATGGCGTCAGGCCCCAGCCCGGCGCCGTTGATGACCTGGTTGAGCGCCACCGTGGAGCTCGGCGCGAGTACGACGTCGGCCTGGTCGCGCGCGTCGGCGCGGCGCGTGAGCCCCCGCCCCACCCGCGCTATGCGGGCGCGCGCCGCGCGCGAGGCGCGGTACGCGCCACGCCCGGCGTTCACCGCGCGATGGCGCGCCCAGTCGTCGCACGCCTCGTAGACGCACTCCGGCTTGGGGAACGTCGTCGCGGCGTTGTCGAGGTAGATCATCGGTCGGCGCGCCTCCTCTCGACCTCCTCGCCGCCCGCGCGCCCCGGGCGGCCCTGCGGGACGCGAGGCCCCGCGACGCATGCTCGCACGCCGCAGGGCCCCGCCCGCGCCTCGCGCGGCGCGACCGGGAGCGACGATTCGCGCCCGATGCCGCGCCCCCGTCGCGCCCCCGCGACCTACTCGGGGTCGGGGAAGTTGCGGTTGTGACGGAAGTGCCCGGGGTTGGGCTCGGGCGCGATCGTCGAGATCCAGCGGTTGGTGTAGTTGAAGAACCCGGCCACGAACGCCGCCTCGAGGATCTGGTGGTCGTCGAAGCCGACCTCGCGCAGCTTGTCGACCTGCTCCTGGTCGATGTCCTGGGGGTGGGCCGTCACGTACCACGCGTACTCGCACAGCGCGTAGTCCTGCTCGCTCAGCTCGTTCTTGCAGGCGCGGTAGTTGCCGGAGAGCTTGTCGACGAGGCGGTCGTTCTTCCACAGGCCGCGCAGGTTGTCACCGTGGGTGGTCAGGCAGTAGCAGCAGCAGTTGACCGACGAGACGACGACGCCGATCATCTCCTTCTGTGCGTCGGTGAGGTAGCAGGTGTCGTTGAACAGCGACCCCTTGAAGTCGAGGAAGCCGATGTACTCCTTGGCGTTGAGCGGGAGGATCTTGAAGAGGTTGTTGATGAACCCCCAGTTCTTCTCCATCGCCTCGACGTTCTTGTCGAAGACCGCGTACTCCTCGTCGGTCATCTCGTCACGGCTGGGCTTCTGCAGGCGGCTCAGCTGCTCGTCAAACTCAAGTGCCATGTCCGTCGACCTCCTCGGTGGTGATGCTCCTCGTGTAGCGCCGTCCCGCACGCCGCGCGGCGGCGCGCCCCGGCTGGTGCCGGACGCGCCATGTGACCGTGCCGCGCACGGGAGGCGCGGATATGGGACGGCCCCGACGCTAGCCTAGCGCAACCGCCCCGCGCCGCAAGGGCTCGGGGGCGGAATGCACCGGGAAGCGACGGGGCCTCGTCGAAGGCGCCCGCTCGGGACCGCGCTGCCGGCGTGCCACCGGCCTCGCGCGCGGACGGGTCGCGGGCGCCGCGGGGCCGGGTCTCCGCCCCCGGCGGGGGGGGGGGCGGGGGGGGCCCCCCCCCCCGGGGGGGGGGGGGGGGGGGGGGCCCCGCGGCGCCGAACCCCCGCGTTAGTCTGCGGGGCAGATTGCGAAGCAGCGGGTGGAGAAGCCCGTGCCGTCCTTGAGGCGCGGGCAGGCGGTCACGATGATCGCTCCGGTCGCAGGGCACTGGTCGAGGTTGCGCATGACCTCGATCTGGAAGCGGTCGGTCGAGAGGATGTACTGTTCGCCCGGGTAGGGGTAGGCGTCCTCCTTGGTCGTGACATAGCTCGGGTCGGTGTCGGCCGGCTCGTGGCCGATCGCGGCGATGTTGCGCTGCTCCACCAGGAACTTGATCGTGTCGAGCGCCCAGCCCGGGTAGTGCGGGTGCCCCTCGGCGTCGGGGTTGTCGAGGTTGGGCTTCTTGTACCAGTCGGAGCGGAACGCCACGAACGCGCCCTCGGGGATGCGGCCGTGCTCCTTCTCCCACGCCAGGATGTCGTCGACCTGCATCGTGAACTCGGGGTTGGCGGCGCACTCCTCGTGCTTGTCGATGACGCACAGCGGGTTGACCATCTCGTCGACGCGAATCGACGCCATGTCGCGGCCGTCGCCGTGGAAGTGCAGCGGCACGTCCATGTGGGTGCCGTACTGGCTGGCGACCGTGATCTGCCAGCAGCGCATCGGCGCGAGCTTGTCGGGGTCGGTGCCCTCGCGGTAGTCGAACAGCAGCTCGTTCTTCAGCGGCGCGAACCCGTACCAGTGCGGGGTCTCGGGGCTGAGCTCGTGCGTGAGGTCGACCCACTTGTAGCCCGGCCCCTTGAGCTCCTTGACCATGTCCCACAGCTTGTTGTCTGCCATCGGAGAACCTTCCCTTCAGCATCGCGCGGAAACGTCCCCCTGAGACTACGGCGGCATTGTTTCGGAGGGGTGACGCGCAGGTCAAGGCTGGGTTCTGCGCAGGCGCGCCACGCCGGCGGCGACGGGGCGACGACGCCGTGCGCAGGGCGCGCGGCGAGCTAACTCGGTCGGCGCATGAGCTCGGGCGAGGTGTGCGCTCGGGCGGCATGCGAGCTCCGGCGGCGGGGAGCTCTGCCGACATGCGCTCTCGGCAGGCGCCTCGCGGCCACCTACGCGTCGGCGACGATGGCCGCGAAGTCGACCTGGAGCCCCTCGAGCACGCCGCAGGGCACGGGCGTCGCGAACGGGTAGAACGCAGGCGCGGGGTCCACGTCGAAGCGGTACGCCATCGTGCGGCCCATCGAGGGGTCGACGATCCAGTACTCGCGCACGCCCGCCTCGCGGTAGAGGTTGAGCTTCGTGCCGTAGTCCATCTGGCGGCTGGCGGGCGAGACGATCTCCACGACGAGGTCGGGCGCGCCGTCGCAGCCGCGGTCGGTGAGCTTGCCGCGGTCGCAGACGACGAGCAGGTCGGGCTCCACGATCGTCGAGTCGTCGGCGAAGAGGTTCACCGCGAACGGGGCAACGTACGCACGGCAGGACCCCCCGTGGGACGAGATGTGATTGCTCAGCGCGGTGATGAGCTCCGAGGCGATTGCCTGGTGCAGCCGGCTCGGCGCGGCGAGGTCCCACAGCTCGCCGTCGATGAGCTCGGCGCGCTCCCCCTCGGGCAGCGCCCAGTAGTCCTGCGCGGTCATCGTTGGCTTGGGAAGCGACATCGCATGGCCTCCGTCCTCGTCCCGGCGCACCCGTCGGCGAGCGCATCCGTACGGACAGGATAGCACCCGCGCGGCGGCGCGCGGGACGGAGGCACCGAGGCCAGCGCACCGGCGCTACGCGCAGGTGGCGCGCTCCTTGACGTGCCGTACGGGGGCGGCACCCGCGACCTCGATTCGGCTGATGTAGAACTCCATGCCTGAGTTGAGGCGATAGTCACGCACGGCGCCGCAGGCGGGGCAGGTCCACGTCGACTCGTCGAGAAAGTTGACGTGCCATACCCCGCCGCAGCCGTTACATCGCGCGGTGATTGGGACGCGCCGAATCACGAGGTCGGCGTGCTCGGCAACCGTCCCGCGCGCGAGGTACTTGAAGAGGCCATCCATCAGTTCGTCCATGACGTCGCGCGCGAAACCAATCGTGAGATAGACCGCCTTCACCTCGGTTGCACCGCACGACTCCGCCTGGTCGAGCACCACGTCGAGCACATCATGAACGAGCGCCATCTCGTGCATAGCGCACGCCTCCCATCGCCTCGGGCGCACCCCTCGCGCGCCGCCCCGACCCACCGACGGCCCCGTCGGGCACCGCCTTACTGTGCCTGAACCTTCGCAGGGTCGAAGTCCTTGATGTAGCCGCGCTTCGCCCGCTCGAGCGCCTTCGCGCGGTAGTCGTCAATCATGCTGTTGGGCAACTCGACGCGCTCGTCCTCGGGACGGGCGACCAGCTTGCGCGCCCCGACGGGGCAGACCGTGGCGCACTGGCCGCAGCGCACACACAGGTTGCCGACCTGGGGGCCGTCGTCGGTCATCTCAATCGTGAACATGGGGCAGCGGTCGACGCACGCGCCACACTTGATGCACTTCTCGCGGTCAACCTCCAGCTGGTAGTTCGACACGTACTTGAGGTTTTCCACATCGCCGCCCATCGCGATGTAGCCGCTTAGAATCGCACAGCAGTCGCCATGGCAGCTGCAGATGACATCGCACTGCTTGGTGTTCATGACCTCAATCACCATGCCGGCGTCGACGCTGTTCTGGATAATCTGCTTCGCCTCGTCCTTGTCGATCTGCCGTCCGATGCCATTCTCGATGTAGTACTGTGCCTGCTCGCCGGTGGAGATGCAGGTCTCCAGGGGATGGTCGCACAGCTCGCCCGGCTTCATGCCCTTCATGAGCGGCTTAAACGTGCGGCACTGGCAGGGGCTCACCGCAAGGACCTCGTTGCGGTCGATGATCTTCTCCCAGTCGGTGTAGGGCAGGACCTCAGTCTCGCCCAAGACGTCCTTCTCAACGGGAACCGTGTAGTACATCGCGGACCCCTGGTTGCGCGACGTGTAGCTGTAGTCCGCGCCGAGCATGCCGAACACGTCGTTGAGGTACCCGTCCTCCTCGTAACGGTTCATCGTGAACTCGAGCATCCCGTGCGCGTACGCCAGAGTATGGTAGAAGTTCACGCCGGCACGGGTCACGCGGTTGAGCAGACCGCGGTAGCTGAGATCGTCGCAGAGGTCCTTGGCGTCCTCCGAGCTCATGCCCGCCGCCTCGCCAGCCTCCTCGTCGTTGAAGTAACGATACATCGGCAGCTTGAGATAAAAAGCTGCCTCGTCCTCGGTGAAGTTGTGCATGAGGTAGTCCCAGCACCCATCCTTCACCTCGTTGCCCACACCCTGGCCCAGCCGCTGCAGGCGGTTGCGCAGCATGATGTACACGGCGGGAACCACGGTCCCGTCCGCCTGCACGTAGTCCTGCGTGATGGTCGGCTCGTTGTCGAGAATCACCTGGGCCTCCTCGTCGGAGACCTCCTTGGCCTGCTCGGCAATGCCCTGCACGGTGAGGCGGTCGGTCGTCCAGTCATAGGAGTCGAGTGTCGCGTGCTGTTCCGCGCTGGTAAGGGCGCCGCCGTTGAACGTTAGCGCATCCGTGGCGGCAGCCTGCGTCTCGCCGTCCTTCGCCGCCGACGCCGCGTCCGCCGCTGAGGACACCGCGGACTTCTCATCGGCGAACGCGCTGCCCGCCATTGGGACGGCGGCAGCGACGGTTGCCGCCATACCGACGAAGTTCCTTCTCGAGAGCTCCTCCATGGTCCTTCCCTCTCCCTTCTCGCATCCATGCTTGCCTCATGCCGCGGCATCGCCGCACGTCACGCCACACGTGACTTCCCCGCATGAGCTGAGAGAAGTGTAGGAGGAGCCAATCACGCCCGCCCGAGCGAGGTCGCAAAGGGACACTTCCGATGACGGGAGACGGCAACGGCTCGATGCGGAAGGGGCGCTTCGCCAATCCCGAAGCATCGCTTTGCGACTTCCGAACGAAGCGGCCGCAGAACGGGTTCGCCGCTACTCCGAGCGGCTCGTTATCAGCCTATAGACGGAAGCTCGGGGCAGAAAGAGGCAGGCAGCATCCCTCGAGAGAAGGACTACTCTCCCGCGCCTGCCTCGGAGGGAGAGCCGTCGGCACCGCCGTCGCATTGGTCCGCGAGCGCATCCGCCGCTCGCGCGACACGGCGCACCTCCTCGAGGTAGGCAAGCTGGGCGGAACCCAGGCGCTCCGGCATGTACAGGACGTACGCGTCCGCGACGATTGGCCTCTCGTAGTAGTGGGTGACCATGCCGGGGATGCGCAGGGGCTCCCCTCCGATCTCCTCGAACCATTGGACGTAGGCGTCTCCCAGATCGGTCAGGAAGGCGTCAGAGTTGCGCGTGCTGTTGCGCATTATCACCCGGATGAACACTCCGTCTCGCTCCAGCGCCGCCCTGACGCCCTCCATGAGCATCGAGGAGACCGGGCAGAGCTTGAGTGTGACCGTCGCCCCGTTCAGGTCCATGGCACTGAGCACCCGCTTACCAGCAAGCGGGTGGTCTGGCGAAGAGACGAACGCGCACGTGTACGAAGCCACCCGGATGTGGGAGACCTCCCGCGGCACGAGGTCCTCCATCGATATCCCGGAGCCGCGCACCACGTAGAGGCCAGAGAGCTCGCTGCGGCCCTCAGCAAGAATCCCGACGGGGTCCTCGCTCTGCAGTTCGTTGGTGCCGAGCGCCACGCGATAGCCAGGGTGCGTCATCATAAACTGCCTGCGCGCGTCGGCGATGGCGCGCTTGCCCATGAAGTAGTTCGGCATGTTGAGCGTGACGACGCAGCCCTCCTCACGCGGCGAGCAGTCCCGCAAGAGGGCGTCGTATTCGTAGAGAATCCGCTGCGCGTGCTCGAGCGCCAGCTCGCCCTTGGGGGTGAGCTCGAAGCCGTTTGCCCGGACGAAGAGGTCGCCGCCCAACTCCTTCTCGAGGGAGCTGATGTGCTGGCTGAGAGTGGACGGGGAGATGTACAGCTCCCGCGCCGCCGAGGAGAGGCGCATGTAGCTCGCAAGTGAGACAAACTCCCTGAGACGTTGGATGTCCATCGCGACCCCCTCGCGCTCGACAGCCCGCGACAGGGCGGGAAGTCGTCCACACCCCCTTGCCGTCGACCACTATAGCAGCCGCATGGCATCATGGGGCAGGGCAAGCAAGGGGCGGCGGGGGCGCCGTACGGGGCGCCGACGCCTACACGTTGATGTGGACGTGCGGGCGGTCGGTGTACTCGTGCTGCTCGCCCACGAAGATGAAGTAGTCCGCCAGGGCGTCCGCCAGCGACCGGTCGTGCGTCGAGATGATCAGCGTCTTGCCCGAGCGCTTGAGCTGCTTGAGGAAGCCCAGCAGCCACTCGCGCGTGCGGACGTCCAGACCGTTGAGCGGCTCGTCGAAGCAGTACACGTCGGGGCTCATGGAGAGGATGCAGGCGATCGCGACCTTCTTCTGCTCGCCGCCCGACAGGTTGTACGGCGCGCGGGAGCGCAGCGCCTCGATGCCGAGCAGCCCGAGCACGTCCTGGACCCGCCGGCGCACCTGGTCGTCGGGCAGGCCCATCTGCCGCGGGCCGAACGCGATCTCGTCCTCGACGCTGGAGCAGAACAGCTGGGCGTCGCTGTTCTGGAAGATGAAGCCCACGCGCTGGTGCAGGCGCTTGGCGAACGCCGGGTCCTTCATCGAGGCGGCGTCGACCCGCTGGCGGTCGAAGTAGTACGCCCCGCGCTGCGGGAACACCAGGCCGTTGATGGCCTTGAGCAGCGTCGACTTGCCGCTGCCGTTGTCGCCGATCAGCACCACCGAGTCGCCCTCGTCGATCTCGAGGTTCACGTGACGCAGGATCGGCCGGTCCTCGTAGGCGAAGCAGAAGTCGTCGAACCAGATCAGCGAGCTGGAGCGGCGCACGCGCGGGTTGGCCTCCGCGTGGTCGGCCGCATGGGGGTTGTGCAGCTCGGCGGGGTGCAGCTGCGAGGCGGGAGCCAGGTTGCGCGCCCACTCGTCCCACTCGCTGTCGCCGCCCGGCGCGGTCGCCCCGGCCGCCCGCGCCGGGTGGAGGCCCGCCTCATGCGCCTCATGCGAGCCGCGCGCCCCTGGCAGGCCGTCCGGCTCTCCCGACTCACCCGAATCGCCCGGCTCGCCGCCCGCCACGCCGGCGGCGTCCCACCCCGCTGCGTCGGGCTCCTCCCGCGGCGCCTTCCCCTCGGTCTCGCCCCCGCGGGCGGTCGGCCCCTTGGCAGACCCCTTCCCGCCCAGCACGCCCCCGCGCTTCCATGCGGCCATGCGCTGCCCCGCCCTTCACTCACACCAGAGACTGCAGATAGACGAACAGCGCCACGAGCGCGGCGAGCGCGGCGGCCCAGGCGGCGTCATGGGCGCGCCACTGGCCCCTGCCGCCCGAGACGTACTCGCCCTCGAACCCGCGGCACTCCATCGACGCGTAGGTGACCTCCGCGGCCTCCTTGCTCTTGAGCAGCACCACGCCCGCCGTGCCGCCGATCGAGGCGCCCTTGTCGCGGTTGCGCCCCACGCTGCGCAGACGCAGCGACGTGAGCACCTCGAGCGCAATCCTGCCCAGCGAGACGATGTTCTTGAGCGCCATGTCGATGGTCAGGATGAACAGGTTGGGCACCCGGAACGCCCGCAAGGCGCCGGTGATCTCGTTGAAGGGCGTCGTGAGCGCCACGATCATCGCGATCGAGACCGAGACCAGCACCTTAGTGCCCACGAGCAGCGCGGAGTGCGACTGCCCCAGCAGAATCGCCGGCAGCATCACGAGCGCCGTGAGCGCCGCGGCCGCCCCCGCCACGCTCGCCACACGCGCGAGCTTGCGCGACGGCAGCAGGCAGGCGCGCACGAGCACCAGCGCGAGCATGACGAGCACGAAGAAGTAGTTGCGCGACAGCGAGGTGAGCAGGATGCACGCCAGGCCGAGGATGAGCTTGGCCGGCGCCGACGGCGACAGCGGCGACGGGCGCCCGTCGTCCAGACGGAAACGCCCCAGCACCGAGGCGATCGACAGCGCGCTGCGCGCCACGAACGCGTCGCGGTCGCGCGGCGGATCGTAGCGCGGCGGGTCCACGAGCCAGTCGGGCAGGTCGCCCCCGCGTGCGCGCCCGGCCCCCTCGGCGGGGGCGCCGGAGAGGCGCGCGCCCGCCGGGGCGGAGCCGGAACCGGCGCCGCCGTCGACGGTCAGGCCGGCCGACGCCTCGTCGGGGACGCACGCCCCTGCCCGCGCTACGGCGCCCATCGCACTACGCCTGCCTCGCGTCGAAGTCGACCGGCGTCTTCATGGCGGCGGCGCCCAGCCTGAACACGATCACGAGCAGGGCGACCCCGATCACGGCGGACAGCACGTAGCCCACCCAGTCGGGCAGAGAGCCTATGGAATAGTCGGGCATCAGCGCGGTCCACTCCCAGCCGCTTGCCATTCCGCTGGGCGTGTAGCCAAGCGAGTTCGCGAGGTCCTCGATGCCCCACTCGCCCCACGCGTCGCCCTCCGCGAGCAGACCCAGCGGCGTCGCGACGATGAGCAGACCCACCAGCACGGCCACCGGGGCGACGCTCGCGGCGAGGCTCGGGGCCTCGGCCCCCGACGCCGCCCCGCCCGCCACGGGGGCGGAGGAGCCGGGCAGCAGCGCGAAGTTCGGGGCCACCTTGCGCACGAAGGCGAGGATGCCCACGGTGAACACCGTCTCGGCGATGCCGGCGACCGTGAGATGGCCGACCATCATCGCGGGCACCGCGACCGAGACCGGGTAGGGGCAGTACAGCGCCGCGCCGGCGGAGTCGGTGAACAGCAGCGGCTGCACGCCGAACTCGAGCGCCGCGCACAGGGCCGCGCAGTTGATGCCCACGTAGGAGCCCACGCCCGCGGCGACCAGCTCGCGGCCCAGCCCGCCGGAGCGGCCGCGCACCAGGCGGTAGACGCCGTAGCCCACCATGGGCAGGACGAACGCCATGTTGAAGCAGTTGGCGCCGATGGCGAGGATGCCGCCGTCGCCGAAGAAGACCGCCTGGATGATCAGCGCGATCGAGACCGCGATGACCGACGCCCACGGCCCGAACAGGATCGCCACCAGCGTGCCGCACACCGCGTGCCCCGTGGTGCCGCCGGGAAGCGGGATGTTGAACATCATCGCGAGGAAGCAGAACGCCGCGGCGACGCCGAGTAGCGGCATCTTGTCCTTCGGGACGCTCCTGCTCACCTTCCTGATCGCGACGGCCCATATCCCCACCGTCGCGACGCCGAACACGCCGCACGTCGATGGGCTGAGGTAGTTCTCGGGAATGTGCATTGGGACGCTCCCCCTCGCTCCCGCCGGGCGACCCCGGCGCTCCAGATGCTGCGCGCCCGTCGGGCGAGCCCGGTCCGAATCCGACCGGTCATGGTCGGGCGGTGATGCCCCCGCCGCGGGCGGGGGGACGCCGCGTCCGGAAGCGGCGGATGACGGAAGAATAGCACGAAATCGAATAAAATGTTAACGCACGACACGCGAAGCCCCTTTGCGGGGAAAAGCCGACCGCATGGCGGCAAATCGGCGAGCCGGTCGGCTGCCCGCTCGACCCCCTCGCCCGTCCCGCCCCGAATCGCGGCGGGACGCCCCACGTGCCCCCGGCCCCCGGCGGACACTTCGCCCGTCGGGGGCCGGGGGCCGCGCCACCCGCCGGGCGGCGCCGCGGCGGGCAGGCGGCGGCAGCGAGCGGCCCTTGACCTCGACCGCGTTCGCGGTCGCCTTGGACGCCTCTGCCTCGAGCAGGTCCTGGGCGTCGGCAAGCATCGCGCGGACCTCGTCCAGGGCCGCCATGACCTCGTGCAGCTTGGCGCCGGTCTGCTCGAAGCCGGCGTCCTCTGCCATGTGGCCCAGGTTGTGGCTCCACTTGCGCTCGAGCTTCACGTGGTCGTCGATCTGCTCCATCATCTGGGCGAACTGGCCGGTGTTGACCCCGTTGGTGCACATGGGCGGCTTCCTTTCGTCGTTGTGCGCCGCCGTCGGCGCGCTGCCGACGGGCGCCGCCCGCCGACGCCGCCCCGCACGATGGCGCGTGTCGAATCGCGGGCTATCGTAACACGAACTCCTATCCCGTACCACCGCGCCGCAGTGTCGGCACCGCCCCGTCACGGTCGCACGGCAATTGCGTCGCTAGCGCACCTCGCCCGGCCGTCCGCGGCCGTCCGCGGCGTCGTCGGGGGAGAGGGGAGAGGCGCCGCCCCGCCCGTCGCCGGGCAGCGCCACACCCACCCCGCGGGTGCGTTTGATGCGCCGCGCCAGGTACAGGGCGGGCGTGTCGAGCAGCGACGTCGCGATGTAGATCAGGTAGCTCGACGCTATGATCGACAGCAGCGTGGACGCGTCGTACACGCCCCAGAACGCGAGGAGGCTGTACAGGACGGTGTTGATCAGCTGGCTCACCAGCGTCGAGCCGTTGTTGCGCAGCCACAGGAACCGGTCGCGGCTGCCGGTGAGGCGCTCGGTCAGCGACCACCAGCGGTGGTAGAGCCACACGTCGAACAGCTGGCTCACCAGGTACACCGCCAGCGAGGCGACCATCAGCCGCGGCGTGTTGGAGAACACCGTGCGGATGGCGCCGGAGGCCCAGTCGTCGGGCGCGGGCTGGTATAGCATCCAGCTCTGGCTCACGACCAGGAAGAACGCCGAGACGAACATGCCCATCCAGACGGCTCGGTTGGCGGCGCGCCTCCCCTCGCACTCGCTGAGGATGTCGGTGACCAGGAAGGTCGACGCGAACAGCACGTTGCCCAGCGTCTGCTCCATCCCGAACGCGTCCACCAGAATCAGCACCTCGACGTTTGCCAGGATGACGGCGACCGCCGAGATGCAGTAGAGCCCCGCTGCCCCGAAGAGCCGGTACGACAGGACGACCGAACCGAAGATCACGACGACCGACGCGCACAGCAGCAGCTCGTTCATCGCGCATCGCCCCCCTGAGCGCACCGAGCGGCCCTCTCGCCCAGGGACTTGCCGGCGGGGATTCCTGCCGCGTGGCCCCGCACGCTCGCATCGTCGTCCCCGATTGGGGTGCCGATGCCGAAGTCGGTGTTCTCGAGCAGCACGTCGACGCGCGGGTCGGCGGCGAGCTGGGGGTAGAGGCCTTGCATGAAGGCATCGATCACGGTGCGATCGGGGCGCACGGGCGTCGAGTTGGCGCACATCACGTTCACGCACAGCCGCTCGAAGCACTCCAGTCCGAGCTCGATGTCCCGGCGCATCGACTCCAGCGTCTGGCCGGTGATGCCCACCAGCAGGTTCGCTTCGTCGAAGCCCTGCGCGATGAGCCGCGGATCGGTCTCGGCGATGCCCTTGTGCAGGACGTGCTCGCGAAGTTCGGCGTCGAACGTCTCCAACCCCAGCTTGAGCTTGAGGCTGACGCCGGGGAACGCCTCCCGCAGCTCCGCGATGCGGTCCCGGAACATCCAGTGCGACTCGAAGTGCAGCGTCCGGATGCCTCGCTTGCCGCAGATGGATCGGACGAGCCCGAGCGTTCGGGGGTCGAGCTCGAACACCGAGCCGGAGTTGCTGACCTCGAGTTCGCCGTACGTGCCGGTGACGTGCGACAGCACCGCGCTGTTGAGCGCGAAGTTGGCGTTGGCGTCGGCGCATCGGTCGAGGTGGTAGTCGCAGAAGGCGCAGCGGCGCCACGCGCAGCCGCGGCCGCGCAGCAGCACCACCTCGCGGCGGCGCTTGTCGCGGATGATGCCGTACCGAATCATGTCCATGCGTGATCTGGGGCCTGGGCCCCGCTCCTTAGTTTTGTTTCTCCCCTTGTCGCGTCTCTGAGGCCGCCCGTCGGGACATCGGCCGCCCGCAGGGGCGTCGCGGCGGGGCGCGTGGCGAGTGGGGAAGGCAGGATGGTTACGAACTGCCCTGGATATGTGGCCGTGGGCCGATGCGACCCACGGCCAGACACCATACCATGATGCGGGGTGCCGGCGGGGCGGGAAAGCCGTCTCGACGGCATCTGCCGCGCGGAGTGCGGCGACCGTCTGCTAGCGGACGACCTTCACGCGCAGGTCGACGTCCTCGGCAGGCTTGGGGTCAGGCTGCGCGGCGATCCCGCCGAAGGGCATCTGCGCCACGAGGCGCCAGCTCGCCGGCACGCCGGTGACCTCGCGCACGGCGTCGTCGATCACCAAGTTGTAGTGCTGCAGGTTCGCCCCCAGCCCCAGCTCGCGCAGGGCGCTCCACACGCTGATCTGGAGCATGCCGTTGGACTGCTGGGCCCAGACGGGGAAGTTCTCGGCGTAGCGTGGGAACTGCCCCTGCATGGAGCTGACCACATCGTCGTCGATGAAGTACAGCACCGTGCCCGCGGCGGCCTTGAACCCGTCGACCTTCTCGCGGGCGACCTTTCCGCCGAACGCGTCGAACACGGCGTCCCACAGGCGGTCCTGCGCCTCGCCCAGCACTACCACGGCGCGCTGGCTGTGCATGTTGAACGCGTCGGGGACCAGCTCCGTGACGTCGCGCACGAGGGCGACGACGCGGTCGCCGTCAACCCCCTGGGGCAGGTCGCGGTTGAGGGCGTATACGGTGCGGCGTGCGGCGAGCGAATCCTTGATGCCCATTGCTGGCGTCTCCCTTCCATGGCAAGCCCCGATGGGGGCGTGCGCGCCGCCCGCGTCCGTGCGGGCGGCAAACCGACGTTGGGCAGACTATACCCGCGTCGGGGGCGGGGGAGCGCGCATAACCAATCAATTCGCTAGGGAATCTTCCCGGAACCAGCGATTCCCCATGAGGGGCGGACGCGCCCGGGCGATTCCGCGCTGCTGGGCGCCATGGGATGATTCGGCGGATTTCCGCCGCTGGATTGACGATTTACTATAGTTAACAAATGGCCCCAAGACATCCGCCCCCGACGCCTGCGCGTCAGGTACGGGGGCGGGGCGTGGGCGCGAACGGAGGGGGAGGGCCCGGCGTGGGGAGGCGCGGGGCGGAATCTCGAACGGAGGCACGGCGTGGGAAGCCCGGCACAGACGAGAGCGATCGTGAAGTACATCAAGGAGCACACGAAGACCTTCGTCATGAGATGCAACAAGTGCGGCGACGCGGACATCATCGAGTTCCTCTCCGAAAAGCCGAACGTCGCGGGTTACCTGAAGGCCCTGGTGCGTGAGGACATGCGCCGCGGCGAGTGACCCCGGACCCATCCTCGCCTGCGCATGCTTGGCGCTCGAGTCCCGCTGCGTGCCACCTGGGCGAGCCGTCGGCCCTTACCCGCCCCTCGCGCGGGACGCAATCCCGCTGCCGTCTCGCGTCGTCGGGTCCCTCCGCGTCTCCGTCCCCCGCGGGCGGCTCCCCAGCCGACGGCTGAGACGAGTCTCTCTCCAGGAAAATGCAAGCAAATAGGTTTGAATTATGACGTTCTTGCGACCTTGTCGCGGCAAGGTCGTCGCGCCCGCATGCGCGCTATATTGAACATCGTTCAGTGAACGTTGTTCATTTTGCCCCGTCCCGACCGATGTCGGGCGTGTTGCGGTCGGGAGGGACGCGAATGCCCCAGACGAAGATTGACCGGCAGACGATAGAGCGGCGCGCCTACGAACTCGCGATGAGCGAGGGCATCGCCAACGTCACCGCCCGCGAGGTCGCCTCTGCCTGCGGCGTGTCGGTCGGCAGCGTCTACAACCACTTCCCCTCGATGGACGACCTGCACGCGGCGGTCATCAGGCGGTTCTTCGTCGAGGAGTTCCGGGACGACTTCTGCCATCCCGTGCAGGGTGAGCCGTACGTCGACTACTGCAGGCGGCTCTTCGGCCGCATGCAGGAGGTCCTCTCCAAGTTCCGCGAGGAGTGGCTGGCGCAGATTCACGCCCTGGCAGCCTCGGCGCAGGAGAGGGGCAAGGAGCTTGAGGCGCAGTGCCTCGGCCACGTGGAGCGCGGCCTCGCCACGGTGCTCGCGCGTGACGAACGTGCGGCGACGGACGAGCTGGGCGAGGGCGTCGGCGTCGAGCAGGTCGCGGGCTTCACCCTGCGGGCGATGCTCGCCGAGCTGCGCGAGCACTCCGACGGCAAGGCGCTGTTCGCGATTCTCGAGAGGGCGCTGTACCGGTAGACCGGGGACGGGCGGCAGACGACGGACTGACCGGTGGGCGCACGATGCGCCTGGCCGGCGCAACGGGAGAGGGAGAGCAGGGAACATGAAGGTCAAGTCGGACAGGCTGATGATCATAGCGGGCGTCGTGTGGGGCCTCGCGGGGGCGAACATCCTGCGCATCGGGGTGTCGGCGTCGCACGGGGCATGGGCGCCCTGGATGGTCCTGGGGGCGGTGGCGATCTTCGCGGCGTTCTTCCTGGGCATCTTCAACAACCTCGTGAACAGGCACACGGCGCGCATCGGGTCGTACGGCAGCGACCGCGTGTCGGCGCTGAAGTTCTTCGACGCCAAGTCCTACGTCATGATGGCGGTGATGATGACCATGGGAATCGGCCTGCGCGCCTCCGGTCTGCTGCCCGATCCCGCCATCGCGTTCTTCTACACGGGTCTGGGCGCTGCGCTCCTGCTCGCCGGCGTCAGGTTCCTCGGCAACTGGCCGGGCGTCCGCTCCCGGGCACACGCTCGGGCGTAGGCGCCCTGCGCGCGCCGCGGGCGCCGACGCTGCCATGCCGTCTTCCGGCCCCCGCGGCGGGTGAGCGCCGCCTAGGCGTGGCGAGCCTGGGCGCGCTCGTACTCGAACACCATCTGCTGCTGCAGCCCGCCGAACCGCGGGTGCCAGCGAATCGCATGTCGGTCCTGGGCCTTGCGAATCCAGGTGTCGACCGGGACGGCCTCGAGGTGTCCCAGCCCGTACAGGCAGATGCAGTTCGCGACCTTGGGGCCGATGCCGCTCACGGCGAGCAGGGTCTCGAAGTCGGCCCGATAGCCCTGACGGCGCGCGAAGCACTCCTCCAGGCTCGGCCACCTGGCGCATAGGTCGAGCAGGTAGGGGCGGCGATACCCCAGCCCGAAGTCGTCCGAGCGGACCCGCCGCGCCAGCTCGTCGGGGTCGGGGAACGGGGCGAGCGGGCCGCCGCACAGCCGCCTGACGATGCCACGGATGCGGTTGATGTTGTTGTTCTGGCTGACCACGAAGCTCGCGGCGGCCTCCCAAGGGTCCTGGCGCAGCACGCGCAGGCCGCCGTAGCGCGCGATGACCTCCCCCATCGGGTCGGGCAGGGAGGAGAGCTCCCGCAGCGCCTCCTCGTGGGCGGAGAGGTCCTCGGGGTCGACGCGCAGGTAGTGCGTCCAGCGGCTGAGCGTGCCGGCGGGGCAGTCGACGCGCAGGGCGTCGCCCCGTCGCGAGACGTGCGCGACGCCGCCGAAGGCGGGCACGAGCCATCCCGCGCCGGCCGGCCCGGCGTCCGTCGCACCCGCGGGGGCATCGTCCCTCCCGGCCTCCTCGTGGGCGGAGGGCGCCTCGCCCGCGGCCGTCCCCACGGGGCGGGCGCTGACCCAGCGGAACACCTGGCCGCTGGCGGCGACCAGGTCGAGCGCGTAGCCAGGCACGGCGACCTCGGCGACCTGCCGGGCGCCCGCGGAGTCGGCGGCTCCCGCCCTGGGCGCCGCACCGGCGCCGACATCGGGACGAGACGCGCGGCTACCGGGCATCCGAACCTCCGTCACGTCCCTCTGCCATCGCCTGCTCGGCGCCTGCCAAGGCATCCATTCCCTCGGTCCTCCCAAATCCGGTCGTCTCGCGCGCGAGCTCGAGCAGTTCCCCGATCGCCTCGCCCATGCCGATGCGCCGCGGGCGACGGGAGCCGGTGAGGTCGAAGCGGCACAGCGCGCGTAGCAGGTCGCGGTCGCGGACCGACAGCTCGACCGACGTCCGCACGGTCTCGCGGTTGTCGAAGGCATCGGTCGCCTGCCACACGAACCCGGGTCGGGCGGCGATCGCCTCCGCCTCAGTCTGGCTCGACGCGCCGATCGCCCCAAGCTCCGGGTCGCGTGCGTCCCCGCCGGCGTACTTGAGCACGAAGAACTCTCCGCTCCTGGTCTTGAACACGGCGGTCGAGATTGACTCGTCCCTCACGACGCCGACCAGCGTCGCGTGCCGGGTGTCGTACACGTGGCCGTTCACGCGCTTCTTCATCGCGAACCTCGCTTTCCCGTACTGCAGCTCCCTTTACTTCAAGTCTGCCCCGAAGCGAGATTGATAATTATGCAACTCGCATTACATAGAAAAACATTACATTCAATCGGGATGTCCGAGCAATCTGGTCCTCCCGCGTGGACGCCCAGCCGCCCCCGACGTGTCGCGACGTCGTGCGGTGCATCCCCCGTCGGGCGTCGGCGCGGTCGCGAACTATAGAATGTGGGGCCGAACGTGCCAGGCGGGAAAGAGCGCGCGCCCGGTCTCTCGAGCCGGGCGCGGGGAGGAGGTTCGCATGCTGCAGCCAGGAACCAAGGCGCCCGACTTCGAGCTGCCCGACCAGGACGGCGTCACCCACACGCTGGGGGAGTACCGCGGCAGCAAGGTCGTTCTCTATTTCTATTCCAAGGACAACACGCAGGGCTGCACCAAGCAGGCGTGCGGGTTCGCGGAGCTGATGCCGCAGATCCGGGAGCGCGGGGCGGTCGTGCTGGGTGTCAGCAAGGACTCCGTCGCCTCGCACAAGCGCTTCGAGGAGAGGTACGGCCTGCCGTTCACGCTGCTGTCCGACCCCGAGCTCACCGCCATCAAGGCGTACGAGGCATGGGGCGAGAAGAAGCTCTACGGCAAGGTGTCCATGGGCGTCATCCGCACGACCTACCTCATCGACGAGCAGGGGACGATCGTCGCGGCGCACGGGAAGGTGAAGGCGGCGACCAACCCCCAGGACACGCTCGAGGAGCTCGACCGCATCGCGGAGGCGGGCCGCGCATGACGCCGTGGGCGCGCAGGGCGGGCCGCCCGACTTCGCATGCGCCCGTCCCGCCTGCCGCGGCGAGGTGGGCGGGCGTTGCGGTGGCGCCCTCGGTCAGCGGCGCGGCTCGGGCGACGAGAGCATCGCGCGCAGGTTGCGCGAGAACCGGCGCCGGTCCTCGTCGGTGAACGGAGCCGGCCCGCGGGTCCGCAGCCCCTGGCGCCGCGCCCGCTTCTCCTCATGGCGCACGAACAGCATCGAGTCGATCGTCAGCGGGTCGTAGGGACGCCCGCGCACGCCTATTGCCTGCGCGCCGCGGCCCAGGCAGATGCCCGCCAGGCCGATGTCCTGGGTCACCACGACGTCCCCGGGGCGCAACCGCTCGACGATCGCAAAGTCGGCGCTGTCCGCCCCAACGCTTGCGACCAGGACGTCGACCCAGAAGCCCCCGCGCGCGTCCGCGGTGCTGCGGGGGTCATGGGGGCCGATGTGGCGCTCGAGGTTCTGGGTCGTGTTGCCCGCGATGACGACGGGGACGTGCGCGCGGCGCGCCTCGGCGAGCGCCTCGCGCGTGACGGGGCACGCGTCCGCGTCGACGAAGAGCGTGCGCGGTCGCGCGCCGCGCTGACCGCCCGAGCCCCCTCGTGGGGCGGGGGAGTTCGGGGCATCGGCGTCCTTCGTCGACGCCCTGGGCGGGCGCGACGCCGGCAGCGGCGCGCTTCCGTGCCGAGCGACGCCGTCGCCCGTCGCCCCTCCGGGCTCCTCCGCACCCGCGTCCCCGGCGGATGTGCGCGAGGCGGCGAGCTCCTCGCGCATGAGCTCGTCGCCTCCCTCTATCCCGGCGAACAGCCCCGGGTCAACCGTCATCGTTGTGCACGACCTCTCGTCTCCGGGGGATTACGCGAGCTGCCAGACGTACTCGCTGTCCGCGTCGCTCAGCGACACGACGTTGTCGTAGTGCTCGACGATGCCCGGGCCGGCGATGACGTTGCCCTGGCCGAGGTCGTAGCTCGCGGTGGTGCCGGACGTGCCGTGCGTGAGCACCAGCGTCGCGGGCCACTCGATCTCGAGGCGCGTCCCGTCGGACTTGCGCACGGAGAGGTGGCGCGCGTCGAGGGTGGTGCTAGCGGGGGAGTCGCCCGCCCGCGCGCTCTTGCGCACGTCGAGCTTCAGGGTGTCCTTCTTGTTGTCTGCAATCATCTTTCGTTCCTCCTGTTGCGGCCCGCGTGGGGCCTGCGATGTGTTGTGGTTTGCGTCGCGTCGCCGTCGAGGGCGTCCTGCGTCGTCGAGGGCGCGACGTCCTTCGGGGCCATGCGGGAGCAGGGCAATGTGCCCGCCGCTCGTTCGCGCCCGTTATCAGATGTGTGCTGGAAGCTGTCGTCCCTCCCGCGGCGTGGGCGGGATGGGTGACACACGCGCGTGGGCGCGGGAGCCGCGATGGCCTGATGGCGTGCATGGCCCGAGGGG
>CAIFEU010000021.1:0-3580 GCA_903789505.1 uncultured Coriobacteriales bacterium | reverse complement strand
CCTGATGGCATTTGATGCAGTATTCCCGGTTTGTGCCCGCCCCATGCGCGCGTGCGGAGCGGCGCGGTGCCGACCACACGACGTTCATAGGTCGTTCGGGAGGGCACGCGGGCCGGACGTCCTCGCGCCGACCTGACGGGGGACAGGCTGCGAGCGAGCGGGGACGGAGACGCGCGACGTGGTGGCCCCGGGGGCGCGCCGCAGCCTGCGTCACCTCGCCGCCGGGCCCGCTAGGCGCGCTGGCTCGCCGGGAGCTCGAACGAGGGAATCGGGCGCAGCTTGTGCAGGTTCGCCTCGTGCAGCGCGTCGATGCGCCGGCGCACGGGCTCATCGGGCGTCGCGGTCCCGAGGATGTAGGCGCCCAGCGTGTCGTAGGTGAACCCGAGCTTGTCCTCGTCGCTCATGCCGGAGAGGCCGTCGGAGGGGGTCTTGTCGATCAGGTTCCGCGGCACGCCGAGCTCACCGCCCACCTGGCGCACCTCCTCGACGAGCAGGTGCGCCAGCGGGCTGAAGTCGCCCGCGGCGTCCCCGTACTTGGTCGAGTAGCCCACGTAGTCCTCGGAGAGGTTGCAGGTGTTGGCGACCCTGCCGCCCGCGGGCAGGGTCTGGGCCACCGCGTACAGCGTCGCCATGCGGATGCGCGCGGGCAGGTTGGTCCGGGCGTCGGCGCCCAGGGAGCCGTCGGGGAGGGCGCCGCCGAGCCTGGCGAGCTCGCCCGAGGCGACCAGCGACGCGCTCAGGGCGCGGACCGCGGGGCCGACGTTGACCTCGACCGAGGGGATGCCCAGCGCCGCCACGAGCTGGCGCGCGTCATCGATGTCCGACTGGTTCCCGTTGGGCATCAGGACGCCCACGACGCGCTCGGCGCCCAGCGCCCTGAGGCACAGCGCGGCGACCGTGCTGGAGTCCTTCCCCCCCGAGATGCCCACGACCGCCGAGCACCCCTCCCCGCTGCGCTCGAAGAAGCTGCGAATCCACTCGACGATGTCCCGCGTGGTCCTCTCGGGGTCTGCCAGCATTGGTCCTCCTCGACGCCGTCGCCTCTCGCCCCGGCGCGCGTGGCCGCGGGCACGCCGGG
This sequence comes from uncultured Coriobacteriales bacterium, assembly GCA_903789505.1. GTDB lineage: Bacteria > Actinomycetota > Coriobacteriia > Coriobacteriales > UMGS124 > CAIFEU01. Next base: position 2,502 of record CAIFEU010000021.1, on the reverse strand, counting down.
GCGCCCCGTCGGCGCCCGGTCTTCCCGTCGATGCTATCCCCCGTTGATGATGAGCAGGTTTCGCGGTTGCGGACGTACGGTGACGCCTCGGCGCCCGGGGCCACGTCCGGGGCACGTCGCGTCCCGACCCGCGCGTGAGCCCCGGCCCCCGCGAGGTGCCCCGAGACGCAGCGCCGCGCCCGCCGCGCGCTCGATCGGAGGGCACCGGGGCGCCCCCCGCGGGACGGCAGGGTCCATAAGCGTCGCTTATGGCCCTCCCCATTTACTTCGGCAGGTCCGTCGACATACACTCTCCCCCGCCGTCGCGCCCGGGGTCCCGGGGCGGCAGGCAGGCTGGGCGGGGGCCCGGCCGAACGAAGGGGGACGCGCCGCGCCTGGGGAGGGGCGGCCGTCGCACGTCCCGCCGCGCGGGCGCGGTCCCGGCGGCGGGGGAGAGAAGGGGGAGCGGGCATGGAGGACATCTCACGCAGGACGTTCATGGGAGCGATGGGCATGGGCGTCATGGCGGCGGGCGTTGCGATGCGGGGCAAGGCGCTGGCGGCAGACGGCAAGACCGCCGAGGACGGCCAGGCGGCGCAGGGCGCCTCGTCCGCCTCGGACGCGGCCGACGCCGCCGCATCTGCCGGCGCTGACTCCGGGGAGGACCTCGCCTACGTCTTCGAGCTGGACGATCCGAGCACCTACTGGGGGGAGAACGTCGCCGCGCCGCACACGACGCGCGAGTCCGCCTACGCCAACGTGCTCCCCGAGATGCGGGACGTCTCCGACTCCGACGTGCTCGAGAAGGTCAAGGACATCCTCCCGCTCGATGAGACGCAGGACGTCACGCTGTCCGACGGGACGGTCGTGCCCGCCGTCTACGTGGCGCTGCGCAATCGCATCAACCGCATCGGCTCGGGCATCGGCTCGGTCCCGACCGAGCAGTCCTGGCAGATGCTGATGTACCTGTGGAGCGAGGAGGACGCCCAGCACGAGGTCGAAATGCCGATCCTGGAGTACTTCGACGCGCTGGAGTACCACAACACGTCGGGCAGGCCGGTGGAGGAGTGCCAGCAGATCCTGGACGACCTCGCGATGCGCGGCATGATCATGCGCTGCCACCGCTCAGGGCACGACGTGTACCACCTGCTGCCCTACATCAACGGCTTCTGGGAGTTCAACGAGCTGCGCGCCTACCTGGAGAACGGCGGCGTCTCCGACGACCCCGACGACCCGGCGAGCGCGGCGGGCCTGGCGGCGGCGGGCGAGTTCGACTCGCAGGGCATCGCCGGCAGTGACCCGGGCGCCTCGTTCGAGACCGACGTGCCGCTGTTCCACACCTACCCGATCAGCGCCGACGTGGTCGAGGAGGACGAGCTCGCGCCCTACATGGACTGGAAGGCGGTCATCCAGGCCAACGACAAGATTACCGTGAGCCCCTGCCAGTGCCGGCTGATGTGGAAGTCGCTGGGGCTGCCGATCGACACGGGCAACCACCCGTTCGAGACGTGCCTGTCGTTCGGCGAGCTCGCCGTGTACTTCGACGAGGTGGGCATCGGCAGGCTGATCTCGCAGGATGAGGCCATCGCGATGGTGGAGGGCTGCATGGACGCCGGCATGGTGCCCGAGTCCCTCTCGATGCGCGACGTCGACATCATGTGCATGTGCCATGGCGACTGCTGCGGCAACCTCTCTGGCTGGAAGGCCCAGCGCGGCGTGGGGCATGCCAACGTCAACATCAACGCCTATCTGCTCAAGTACGACAAGGACGCGTGCATCAAGTGCGGGGCGTGCATCGACCGCTGCCCCATGGAGGCGATTACCTTCGGAGACGACGGCTACTGCCTGATGAACAACACCTGCGTGCGCTGCGGCCAGTGCGTGACGGTCTGCCCCGCCGACGCGCGCATCCTCAAGGCGCGCGACGACTACCCCGAGCTCGGCCGCGACTACGTCGACGCCGTCGAGAACCTCGCCAAGGCGCGCATGCGCCGCGGGATGATCGCGGACTTCGCCGGCGGCGTGGTCGAGGTCGGTGACGACGCGAAGTAGCGTGGCATGGTCGCGGGTCGGGCGGGTGAGGCCCGCGACCGCGGGGTGCGCGGCGTCGGGGACGTCCCGCGCGCACGGCGCGGGACGTTTTGCGGGGGCATGGCGGGAGGCGTGGCTCATGCACGAGATGGCACTGATGCGCGACGTGGTCGACGTCGTGGTCGAGCAGGCTCAGCGCGTCCACGCGCGCGGCGTGCGGCGCGTCTACCTCACGATAGGGGACGGCCGCGACGTGGTGATGGACCTGGTCGACGGCCTGTTCGAGTTCCTGACGCGCGGGACGGTCGCGCACGGGGCGGAGCTTGTCATCGACCGCGTCCCCTACACGGTGCGCTGCAACCGGTGCGGCGAGGTGTTCCACATCGACGTGTACAGGCCGGGGACGTGGGTGTGCCCGCGGTGCCACGCCGAGCGCGACTACTCGCTGCACTCCGGCATGGAGTTCACGATCAACCGCATCGAGGTCTGCGG
>CAIFEU010000020.1:11409-22584 GCA_903789505.1 uncultured Coriobacteriales bacterium | reverse complement strand
TAGTACGCCACAGGGCGCCGGGCGGGCCCGGGCGGCGGGCGAGCGGAGCGCCCGGCGCGCGATTCGTCGACACAGGCGGAGCCGCTTGTTGATGAATGCGTGCAGCCCCGGACCCCGCGATGCACCCTGTATCATAATGTCACCGCACGTCACGCACCATGCCGGGCGCACGGCGACGCATCGGTCGCCCGCCGGCTGAGAGGCGCTTGAATATCACGGCGCGCAATTGTGCATAATGGGCATACGGGCCGTCCGAGGTCCCGCCGCAGGCGGGCGGGGCGGCGCGGGAATCAAACGCATCCGGCGCCCCGACGGCGGGGCGCCGTCGCAACAACGAGGACGGGAGCTCCACAGCATGGCTGAGCAGACGAAGCTACGCGTCGCGGGAGAGCACGCGACCACCCTGGTCAGGGCAATCGGACAGGACGAGAGCCTGTGCCTGCGCGAGGCAAGCCCTGCCTCCACCTGCCGGGCGTGCGTCGACATCTGCCCGGGAAAGGCGCTGCGCCTGCCCGCGAGCAAGGGCAAGGACGGCGGCACCAAGGTCACGATCTCCAAGGGGTTCTGCATCGACTGCGGCCTGTGCGCCGCGGTGTGCCCCACCAACTCCCTCGTCGTCATGGAGCCCGCCCTGCGCACGCTGCGCCGACGCCTGCGCAACGCCAGCGCCGAGGCCGACGAGGGCAAGCACGTCTACCTCACGTGCGTGGAGACGGGTCTGGCCAAGAACGACCTCTCGGTCGTCGAGGTGGCGTGTCTGGGCTCGCTCACCTGGGAGATGTGGGCGAACCTGATGTTGGACTTCCCCAACCTCGCCGTGTACCTGCCGGGCGACATCTGCGGGCGCTGCAAGGCGAAGGTCGCCGAGATGATAATCGTCGACGAGGTGCTGCACGCCCAGCAGGTCACCCAGAGCGAGATGCCCCTCGTCGAGACCATGCGCGAGCTCGACTTCACGACCAGCACGGGCACCTTCCTGCCCGAGCGCCGCAAGCGCATGGCCGACGCCGAGAAGGACAGCTTCAGCAAGATCCTCTCCGACGTCACGACCAAGAACCCCAACGCCGACGACGACCTGCCCTCCGAGGAGCTCGGCCAGCTCGACGCGCGCAAGATGCGCATCCGCCTGCGCAAGGAGATCACCCGCGCCGAGGGCGAGGGCACGCCCGGGCTGATTGCGGGCGACCAGATCCTGGGGACGATGACGCAGCGCCGCTGGGCGATCCTGGACGCCGCGATGCGCGTGCCCTCGATCGCCGAGCGCGCGCAGATCGACTGCGTCGAGGTCGACGCCGACGCAGCCGACCCCGAGAAGCTCGCGCAGTGCGTGCGCGAGTGCCCGCTGGGCGCGATCGGCTCCGACGGCGTGGTGTGTCCCGAGCTGTGCACCGACTGCGGGCTGTGCAAGGACATCCTCGGGGAGGACTCCGGGGTGGTGCGCTCGGTCAGCACCAAGGTGAGCGACCTGCTCGACGACCCCGACGCCACCGAGGCGGACGACTAGCTGGCGGTCGGCCTGCGGGAGGCGTCGGGCCCCGGGGCAGCCGGGCGAGCGGTGGGCCACTGGCGCCGGTGCCTCAGAGGAAGTCGGCCCACCAGGCCCCGAGCTGCCCGAGGAGCTGCGCCGCGCCCGAGCCCTCCGACCGCCCGCCGTCGTCGCCCGAGCGGCGGTCCCGGCGGGCGTTGCGGCGGCGCTCGGCGCGCTCCGCGCGCTCCCTGCGCAGCTCGGGGCGGTGCGCCAGGTACCTCCAGCGGCACAGCAGCGTGATCGCGAGGCCGACGGCGGTGACCGCGGCGAAGCCGGCGTTCAGGTCGGCGACGAACAGGTTCCCCTCGCCCAGCGCGTAGGCGACCCCCAGCAGGAACAGCGCAGTGAGCGCGGCGTTGAGCACGTGGAAGAGCCTGATGAGGACCTGCTTGGCGCGGTCGGGGGAGCGCAGCCAGGAGACCAGCAGGTAGACCACGACCCCGAGCAGCGCCAGGGCGATGACGAGCGGCAGCGACCGCACGAGCCTGACCAGCGCGTTCATCGTCCCCTCCCCTTCCCGAGCGCCCCTGCGCGCCGACGGGCGCGCGATGCCGGCATGCGAACATTCTAAGCCAGCGGCGCGGGCGACGCCCCGCTGCCGGGGCGGGCAATGATGGGTTTCTTGTTCCCCTTGCCCCCATCAGGCGCAGGACGGCGCCCGCGCGCGCGATACAATGGCCGGAGCTTCGCAACGAGTTGTCCCCGTCGACGTAAAACCAGTTGCGGTGGGGCCCCGTTCGAACGCGCCATCGGGCCCGGATGGCAAGGACATCCGGGCGCGCGCACTCTCCCTTGCGTCGGTTGACGACGGGGCCCTCAGTGAGCCACCGCCCGCAACGCGACAGAAAGGGAGTTTTGCCTCATGACATCAGATGCCCCAGACAGGCGCGACCCGGGCGCCGCGGCGACGGCCGCGCGCGTCACGCCCGCCCCGGTCAGCCCCGAAAACGCCCCCAAGCTGATGCTGCCGGTCATGTTCCTCGGCGCGCTGGTCGCGGCGTACAACGAGAACATCATCAACATGGCCCTGGTCGACCTCATGGCCGACCTCGACGTCAGCGCGGTCACCGCGCAGTGGCTGGTCAGCGGTTACATGGTCGTCTCCACGCTGATGGTCGCCGTGATGGGGCTGCTGTTCCGGCGCTTCAGGATCCGCCAGTTGCTGCTCGGCGCGCTGGCGCTGCTGATCGTAGGGACGCTCACCGGCCTGTTCGCGCCCAACTTCCCGCTCCTGCTGGCAGCGCGCCTGGTCCAGGCCGTAGGCACCGGCATGCTGATTCCGCTGATGATGAACACGGTCCTGCTGGTCTCGCCGCGCGAGCGCCTGGGCTCCAACCTCGCCCTGGGCTCGGCGATGATCACCGTGGGGCCCGCCATCGCCCCCGTCATCTCGGGCTGCATGGTGACCTGGCTGGGGTGGCACTTCGTGTTCCTACCCACGCTCATCCTGGCGGTGCTCACGCTCGCGGGCGGGCTAGCGTTCGTGCACAGCGTGAACGACACGCAGCAGATCGCCGCCGACGCGCTCTCCGTCGTGCTCGCTGCGGTCATGCTGTTCTCCCTGGTCATGGGCATGTCCGAGATCTCGACCAACATCGTCCTGACGCTGTGCAGCTTCGTCGTGTGCGCCGCGGCGCTCGTGGGCTTCGTCGTGCGCCAGAACGCGCTGGCGCACTCCGGCCGCGAGCCGCTGATCGACCTCGCCCCGATGCGCAGCGTCCGGTTCTTCCCGGCGTGCCTGCTGTCGATGGTCGCGATGATGTGCACGTTCTCGATGAGCGTGCTGCTGCCGCTGTACTTCCAGGACGCCGTGGGCACCACCGCGCTGGTCGCCGGCCTCTACTTGCTCGTCCCGGTCCTGGTCAACGCCATAATCGCGCCCTTCGCGGGCCGCATCGAAGACAGCAAGGGCGAGTGGCCGCTGCTGCCCGTGGGCTTCCTCGTCGCGGCGCTGGGCTTCCTGATCGAGACGCTCTTCGGGCCCTCGCTGGGCAGGGCGGGCGTGTTCGTCGGGTCGGTGCTCGTGTTCGGCAGCGTGGGGTGCGTGATGTCGCCCTCCCAGACGGCCGGGCTCAAGACGCTGACCGCCCAGCAGCACCCCTCGGGCGTCTCGCTGGTCAACGTGTTCGTGCAGACGGCCGCCTGCATCGCGCCGTCGCTGTACATCGGCATCATGTCGGCGACGCAGACCTCCCGCGCCGCCGACCTGGGCTCCGCAGCGGCGGCGGGCCTGGGCTTCTCGCACGCCACCGCGCTCGCAGCCGTCATCGCGCTGGTCGGGGCCGTGCTCGCGCTGTTCTACTCCCGCATGCTGCGCCGCGAGCGCCCCGCCCGCTAGGGCCCGGCGCGGCGAAGGGGCCGGGGCGGGGGCGTCTTGCCGCCTGCCCCGGCCCGCGCACCCGGCCCGCATGCCGGCCGGGTTGGCGCCCCCTCCCGTCGAGGGGACGCTGGCGCCCGTCGGCGCCGGGGGCGCCTCGGGGTCGCCGCTAGACCGCGCGCCCTGCCAGGTTGCCCGCGAGGATCGCCCGCTGGATGTTGTACGGCTCCGCGCAGTCGCCCACGGCGTGCACCTCCATGCCCGCCGCGGTGAGCTCGTCGGCAAGAGCGGTGTTGGGCACCATGTCGTAGCACTCCACGACCGTGTCGCAGGGAATGCAGGTCTGCATGCCGGTGCCCGTCGTCACGTGGACGCCCTGCTCGCTGACCGCGTCCGCCGTCGTGCCGTTCCAGATGCGCACGCCATGGGCGCGCAGGTGCGCCTTGACCACCTGTCGGAAGTCGGGCGACTGCTCGACGTCGATCGACGCCTCATCTGCTTCGTTGACGATCTGGACACGCTTGCCCTGGGCCAGGATGAACGAGGCGAAGTCAATCGCCTGGACACCTGCCCCCAGGACGACGACGCGCTGCCCCATCTCGACCGTCCCGAAGTCGTCTATCCCCATGACGGTGGGGGCGTCGTCGCCACCCGGCTGGACGCGCGATTCGCGGGAGCCGCCCACGGCGACGATGACTGCGTCGGGCGCCTGTCGGGTGAGGAACTCGGCGTCGACCTCGGTGCCAGTGACTACCTCGACGCCGGTGAGCTCGAGCTGTCGGGACAGGTAGTCGACCAGGTCGGCGAGGCGCTCATGGTCGCCCTTGTACGCGCGCGCGGTGTTGACCAGCCCGCCCAGCCTGCTCTGCCGCTCGTAGAGCGTCACCTCGTGCCCGCGCATGGCGGCGATGCGCGCCGCCTCCATGCCGGCTGGCCCACCGCCGACGACCGCGATCTTGCGCGGGGTCGCCGCGGGGGTGGGCTCGTAGCCCTCGGGCATCTGGTCGGAGTAGGCGACGCCGTAGGAGGTCGCGTTCACGCGACAGGCGTTGACGCCCCCTCCCAGCGCGGAGTGGCAGGTCAGGCAGCGGCAGCAAGGGGCGATCTCGTCGCGACGGCCCTGCTGGAACTTGTTGGGCAGTTCGGGGTCGACACCCAGCGGGCGGTTCACGAACAGCAGGTCCGTCTTCCCATCGGCGATTGCGGCATTGCACATGTCGGGCGCGGTGCGCGGGTCGACGTAGCCGGCGCAGCCCACGGGGATGTCGAGAACCTGCTTGTACGCGGCAACCAGGGGGATGAACGCCCCGGCGCCGGAGTGGGCGCCGTCCTGCAGGCCGGCGAAGTGCGCGCCGTAGTCGAACTGCGTGCCGTACCCTGTCGCGCCGTCCGCGCGGTACACGGAGTGGTTGATGTCGGGCGCCCAGCACGAGACCTCGAGCCCGGACGTCCCGACGCGCAGCTGCAGGAAGTCGACGCCGGCGTCCTGCAGGATCACCGCCATCGCCTCGCCCTCCTCCAGCGTGGTGAACCCGTCGTCGGAGCCGAGCTCCTGGTCGTTCTCCTCCAGGGCGTTCATCAGCACAGTGACGGGGAAGTCCTGGCCACAGGTCCCCTTGACCGCCTGGACGCACTCGACGAGGAAGCGCGTGCGGTTCTCCAAGCTCTGCGGGCCGTACTCGTCGGTACGCTGGTTGACGCGCCGCGACATGAAGCCGTTAATCGTGTCGGTCGTCGCGCCCTTAATCTCGACACAGTCGAAGCCCGCCTCCTTGAGCCGGCGGGCGCACTCGCCCAGGTTCGCCTCGTACTGCTTGATCTGGTCGACCGTGTAGCCGTTGACGACGCCCGAGACGCCGTCCGCCCCCATGCCGCCGGGCGCCTGGAACTGGTAGCCGATGTAGGCCCCGTACTGGTGGACGGCATCGGTGAGCTTGCGGGCGATCGCGATTCCCTCGTCGGGGTCGAAGGCGTCGTCTGCGTCGAGGTCGGCGCCGGGGTCGAACCCGAAGGCGACCACCGTGTAGGTCTCGGATATGAGCAGCGCCGCGCCGCCCTTGGCGATGGCGGCGTAGTAGTCGAGCGTGGACTGCGATATGTCGGTGGCGCCCATCAGCGGCTGGGTGTCCGAGCCCGCGGCGGGCTTGACGATGCGGTTGCGCAGCGTCATGTTCCCAATCGTGATTGGCGAGAAGATCGCCGAGTAGTCGCCCGAGTCGTCGGCGTAGGAGGAGTCCTGCGCGTTGAGGTCGGCCGGCGCGGTGGTGACGGCGTTCGCCGCCTCGTCGGAGCCAGCCCCCGCTTGGGCACCCGAGCCCGCCGGGGAGCCGCCCCCCTGCGCGGAGGACGTGCCCGGCTCAGACGCAAGCGCGCCTCCAGCGAGGGCGCCACAGGCGCCTGCCAAGCCCGCTGCCGCCACGAAGCCTCCCAGGAAGCCCCTGCGCGTGAGCGGGACGCGGGCGGTGCCCGAGTCGCCAGCCCCCTCGATGCTCTCGACCCGTTCGGTCCGTTCGATTTCCATGTGACGCTCTCCTCTCCTCGCGGCGGCACGCGACGACGCCCGTCATGCCGCGCGAACGTGGGCGGGTCGGCCCGTTTCGCCGGCCCGCGTCGATGGCGACTCGGCTATAGTAGGGAGCGTCCGATTCGGCAGTCCATTACATCAATGATGTGAGGAACGACGTCGTTGCAGGTAGATGCCTCAATTTTCCCCTCATTGACGCGCGGCGCGGCACGGACGCCGTCGGTGGCGCGCAGGTGGGGGATAGCGCTTCCCGCGCTGCTGGTGGTTGCAGGCGCACTGTGGTGGCTCTCGTCGAACCCGCTGATCGAGGGAGCCGTCAGCGTGACGCTCGCCCCCACCTTGCTCGCCGGAGCAATCGCCCAGTCCGTCGTAATCGCGGCGCTCGTGGCGCTCGACGCGCGCCGACCCCTGAGCGTCGAGCGTGCGCGGCCCGCCGTCGTCGGCTGCTGCGTCGCCATGGCCGCCTCTGGCTCCGTCGCCGTCTGCTGCTCCCTGATCGGCGGCGCCCCCGCCTGGCTCGTCCCGATCGCCGCCGTCGCCAACGCGGTCGCGTCCGCCCCCGTCGTCCTGACCCTGGCATGCAGCCTCTCGGCGCTGCCGCCCCGCAGCTCCTCGGTCTGCGTCGCCGCCTCGTTCCTGCTGGCAAGCGTCCTCACCGAGGCCCTCGTCACGGTCGGCGGCATCGCTCTGTGCGCGCTGGTCGCGGCGCTGCCGCTCGCGCTGGGCGCGTGCCTTGCCCGCTGCCTGCCGCCCTCACCGCTGGCGGGGGCGCCCGCACGGGAGGTCCGCCCCGTCGCGCCCGGGACGATGCGCCGCCTGCCCTGGGGGATGGCAGTGCTGCTGGTCGCCTGCCAGCTCGCCCACGCCGTCGTGGGGGCGCTGCTGCCCGGCGGCGTGACGGTGCCCGCATTCGGCCAGAACGCCTCCTGGATTGCGGTCTACCTGATCGTCCTGGTCACCCTCGTCGTGTGGGGAGGACCGCTGAGGCGCGACGACCCCGAGCGGCTGTGGCCCGCCTTCGCCCTGCTCGTCTTCACCGGGCTGTTCTTCTTCTCCCTGGCCGGCCAGGGGAGGCTGACCTGGGTCCAGGCGCTCCTGTGGTCGACGAAGGGCGTGCTGATGCCGTTCGCCTGGATCCTGGTCGCATGCGTCTGCTACCGCTCCGCGCTCCCGCGCGTGCGCTTCTCCGGGCTGGGTTTGCTCGTGTTCGACGAGACGAGCCGCGTCCTGAGCGTCGCCCTGGGAGGGAGGGCGGCAGAGGCCGCCGGCACCACGTCGACGCTGGTTGCCGGAGCACTGGCGTTCGCGATCATCTGCGCGACGGTCCTGATGCTCGCGGGCGAAGCCCTGCGCTGCCCGGGCGCCGTTAGCGGGGACGCGGGGCCGGCCCCACGCGAGGTCGACCCGCGCGCCGTGATGGGGGAAATCTTCGCCCGCAGAGGGCTGACGCCGCGCGAGGAACAGGTGGCGACACTGCTCTCGCGCGGATACACGCTGCCGCGCGTCGCCGAGGAGCTCGGGATCTCGCTGGACACGGTGCGCGCGCACTCCAAGGCCGTCTACCGCAAGCTGGGAATCCACAAGAAGCAGGAGCTGCTCGACATGGTCGACGAGCGCATGGCGACGCGCACGGTCAACGGGGACGCGCAGGGTGCCGGGGCGGCGGGGCGGGCGCGCCGGCGCGGCACGGGAACCTCGGGAGGCGCGGGAGCAGGCGGCGAGAGCTGACACGAGGGGCCCGCTCCCGCGCGGCGCCGGGGCGGGGCGCGGCCCTGGCCTCGGGGCTGCCCCCCGCCTGTCCGGGGCCGCCTGCCCCTATCGCGCCATCTTGGCGACGTTCATGCAGCGCATCGCGTTGAGAATCGCGAGGATGGCGACGCCCACGTCGGCGAACACGGCCATCCACATGTTCGCGATGCCCAGGGCGGCGAGCACCAGGACCAGCACCTTCACGCCCAGCGCGAAGACGATGTTCTGCCAGGCGATGCGCATGGTCTTGCGGGAGATGCGAATCGCCGCGGCGATCTTGGAGGGCTTGTCGTCCATCAGCACCACGTCGGCGGCCTCGATCGCGGCGTCGGAGCCCATCGCCCCCATCGCGATGCCCACGTCGGCGCGGGTCAGCACCGGCGCGTCGTTGATGCCGTCGCCCACGAACGCGAGCCTGCCCTTGGCGGGCTCGGCGGCCAGCAGGCGCTCGACCTGGTCGACCTTGTCCTGCGGGAGCAGCTGGGCGTGGCACTCGTCGATCCCGAGCCTGCTCGCCACGCTGTCGGCGACCTCGCGCCGGTCGCCGGTGAGCATGACGGTCTTGGAGACGCCCGCCGCGTGCAGCCGCGCGATCGCCTCGGCAGCGTCGGGCTTGACGACGTCGGCAATCACGATGTGGCCGGCATAGGCGCCGTCGACCGCCACGTGCAGGATCGTGCCCACCAGCTCACAGGGCTGGGAGGTGACGTCGGCCTGGGCCATCAGCCGGTCGTTGCCGACGAGGACCTCGTGGCCGTCCACCCGCGCGCTCACCCCGTGGCCACCGCGCTCGCTCACGTCGCTGATCGCCCCCTGGTCGATGGCGGCGCCTCCCGACTTGAGGTAGGCGCCGCGCACCGACGCGGCAATCGGGTGGGTCGAGAACGCCTCGGCGTGGGCGGCGAGCCGCAGCAGCTCGTCGGCGTCGGCCGGGGCAGCCTCGGGCGCCGCATCCCCTTCTGCCGGGGCGGGGCACGCGCCCGCCGGGTGGACGCCCACGACCTCGAACGTGCCGTTGGTCAGCGTCCCGGTCTTGTCGAACACGACGGTGTCGACGTGCGCGAGCGCCTCGAGGTAGTTGCCCCCCTTGATCAGGATCCCCATGCGGCTGGAGCCTCCGATGCCGCCGAAGAACGACAGAGGCACCGAGATGACCAGCGCGCACGGGCACGAGACGACAAGGAACGTGAGGCCGCGGAAGACCCAGTCGCCCCACGCGAGCCCGAACAGCAGCGGCGGGACGACCGCGATCAGCGCGGCGAGGCCGGTCACGACCGGCGTGTAGACGCGCGCGAACCGCGTGATGAAGCTCTCGGTGCGAGCCTTCTTGTCGCTGGCGTTCTCCACCAGCTCGAGGATGCGGCTGACCGTCGACTCGCCGAACGGCTTGGTCGCGCGCACGGTGAGCACGCCGGTCATGTTGACGCAGCCGGAGACGACCTCGTCGCCCTCCCCCGCGTGGCGCGGCATGCTCTCGCCGGTCAGCGCGGCGGTGTCGACGTCGGACGACCCCTCGGTCACGACGCCGTCGATCGGGATGCGCTCGCCGGGCTTGACGACGAACTCGTCGCCGACCGCGACCTCGTCGGGGTCGACCTGCTCGAGGCGGCCGTCGCGCATGACGTTGGCGTAGTCGGGGGCGATGTCCATCATGTCCGCGATCGACTTGCGCGACCGCCCCACCGCGTAGCTCTGGAACAGCTCGCCTACCTGGTAGAACAGCATGACCGCGGCGCCCTCGGCCATGTGGGGGCCGGTGTCGGGGAACAGGACGAGCGCGAACGCGCCGAGCGTGGCGATGGTCATGAGCAGGTGCTCGTCGAAGGGCTCGCGGTTGACGATGCCCTTGAACGCCTTGAGGATGACGTCGTAGCCCGACACCAGGTACGGCACCAGGTAGATGGCGAAGGCGGCGTACACGTCGCCGGGCGTCCCGAACAGCGCGGCGAGCGCCCCGGAGCGCTCGAGCACGAGCGCGCAGGCGAACAGCGCGAGCGCGACGATGATGCGATTGCGCCACCTGACCTGGCGCTTTGTCATGACGGACGGCCGCTTCGCGCGCGCGGCCGCCCCGCCGCCCGACGCCGCGGCGCCGGGCGCTTGCGAACCCTTGGACATGGGGATGGCTCCTTACGACGACGACCGTGCGAAGAGGTCCCGCCCCCGCGGGACGCCCGGGCCGGGCGCCGGAGGGGCGGTCGGGCGACGCGCTAGGCCAGGACCTCGCAGTCGGGCTCGACGCGCCCGAAGATCTTGATCGACTGGGCCAGGGCGTCGTCGAACTTGTCGTCGTCGGCGTCGAGCGTGAACTTGAGCGTCATCGCGTTGACGCGCACGTCGTTCACGCCGTCGAGCTTGGCGATCTGCGACTCGATCTTCGAGGCGCAGTTGGCGCAGATCTCCCCGCCGAGCTTGATGTTCCTCTTCATGGCAGACTCCGTTTCCCTCGAGGCCGATCGCTCGGCCGGCTGTTGGACGGTCTTCGGGCCCGGGACGCGACCCGGGCGGCGCGGGCGCGGCGAGGCGCCCGCGGGCGCGCTCACTCGCAGATGTGCGTCATGCCCTGGGCGAGCATCGTGTAGACGTGGTCGTCGGCCAGCGAGTACACGACGTTTCGGCCCTCGCGGCGGAACTTCACCAGGTGCGCCTGCTTGAGGATGCGCAGCTGGTGCGAGACGGCGCTCTGGGTCGACTGCGTGGCCTCGCAGATGTCGGCGACGCGCAGCTCGCCTCGCATCAGCGAGAACAGGATCTTGATGCGGGTGGTGTCGCTGAACACCTTGAACAGGTCGGCGAGGTCGTAGAGGAGCTCCTCGTCGGGCATCTCGTCGAGCAGGTCGCATCCTGCGACGTCGGCCCGCGCCGCGCCGGGGTCGCCCGGGGCGCGCCCCTCGAGCTCGGGGTCGCCGCCGCCGTCCGCCACCACGCGCAGGCGCCCCTGGACCGCGCCGGGGGCAAGCTCCTCAGCCGTCACGCCACATCACCGCCTCCCCCGCGCCGCGTCGCGGCGCAGGGCCGCCCGGAGCGCGGAATCCATCAGGTCGGAACCGTCAATCC
>CAIFEU010000020.1:0-11399 GCA_903789505.1 uncultured Coriobacteriales bacterium | reverse complement strand
GTTTAGGGATGAGTATAGGCATGACGGCGGGGCTGTCAATGCCCGCAGCGAGAAAGGCGCCCGCATTCCGCGGGCGGCGGGGCGCGCCGCGACGTCTGCAGGGGCGCGCGCAAGCCGTCAGATGCGGGCGGGGCGCGCGGGGAAGCGGCTCGGCCAGGGGGTCTCGATGAGGACGCGCCGGCCGGTCAGAGGGTGGACGAACTCCTCGCGCCACGCGTGCAGCATGAGCCCCTCGCCCACCAGGGAGCCGGCGCCGTACAGGGCGTCTCCCACCACGGGGTGACCGTGCGCGGCAAGGTGCACGCGGATCTGGTGGCGCCGCCCCGTGCCGAGCTCGACCAGCAGCAGCGAGCAGTGCCGCCCGTGGAAGGGGACCGTCCCGACGAGCTCGACCGTCGTCAGGGCCGCCTGGCCGGTGGGGCTCACCCTCATGCGGCGCGCGTCGTGGCGGTCGCGGGCGATGGGGTCGCGCAGGACGGCGCGGCGCGCGTCGAAGGCCCCCTCGACCAGCGCGAGGTAGCGCTTGCGCATGCGGGGGCGACCCGCGCCTGCCGGCAGCACGCCGTCGCCGCCGTCGCGCCCGCCCGCCGCGCCCGCCACGAGCGCGTCGAAGGGCGGCTGGAACTCGGGGACCTTGCAGAACAGCACGACGCCCGACGTGTCGACGTCGAGCCTCTGGAGCGCCTGGGCGCGCCGCGCCGGCGCGGAGCCGTCGGACGCGCGGCGGTCGAGCAGAGCCTGGACGCGCGCGGTGAGCGTGTCGGCCCCGGTGCCGTCGCCGTGGACCAGCAGGCGCTGGGGCTTGTCCGCCACGATGACGAACTCGTCCTCGAACAGCACGCTCACGTCCGCCGGGCTCCCCGCGGGGGCGGGCGCCGCCGCAGCGGGGAGCTCACGGGGCAGGATCGCGAAGCGCTGGCCCGCCCCCAGGCGCCGCGCCTGGGAGAGCGCCTCGCCCGCGCACAGCACGCGGCCGCCCTCGAGCAGCTCGGCGGCCGTCCGCCGCGCGACGCCGATCGCGAGCAGCGCCTCGCGGGCGCGGCAGCTCTCGGTCGCCTCGAACTCGAACGACCTCCCCCCATCGGGGGTGCCCAGGTAGCGCGGCCGGACCGGGAGGTCGCGGCCCGCGGCGGGGCGCGGGAGGGACCCCTCGCCGGGGGCGCCCTCGGCAGGGGCGGGGCGCGCGGACCCGACCGTACGGGCGGACGCGCCGAGGAAGCGCGACGTGCGGATCTGTCTCATCGTGAGGGCGACCCCCTTCGGCGCCCGCAGCCGGGGCGCGGGCGGGCTGGCAAAATTGCCGTGTTTGAGCGCGACGCGGGAATACCGCGCGACCAAGTGAACTAGTATAGGGGCATTGTCGGATAACGCGCGTGCCATCGCGGGGCGGCGCACGCCATCGCGGGCGACCGGCCGCGCGCGGGAGCCTGACGAGCAGGCATCAGACGGACGGGCAATGGCTTTTCTGCAGAAGAACGACACGGCCGAAGGCAGCGGGGACCCCTCCCCGCTCGACGCGCCGACGGATACGCACGCGAACACTGGCGACGCGCCCGACGCGGGCTCGGCGGCGCCCGGGAGCGCCGCCCCCGGCTCCCCCGAGGCGGGCGGCGGGGACGCCCCGGGCAAGGCCGCGCCAGGCAGCGGCACAGGGGCCGGGGCCCGGCGCGCGGGGCGCGCGGCTGGCAGGGCGCCGTCTGGCCCGCGCGACCTGGTGCGCTCACAGCTGATCATCTGCGGCGTCGCCGCAGCGCTCATCATCGCCGTCATCGTCATCGCCCGCACGCTCAGCGGCTCCGCGTCGCCGGTGTCGCGTCAGCAGATCGAGTCCAAGCTCGACTACCTGGTGGGCAGCACCGCCGTGACCGCCTACGACTCGCTGGACGGCTACCCCGTCACGTTCATGATGCCCGACGACGGCAACCCCCTGGGCACCTGGCGCGCCGACCAGTCCGACCCCTCGGGCTCGGGCGCGCCGGCGAGCTCGGGCGACGGGACCGCGGCCTCGTCCGGCGCGACCAAGATGATCGACGTCACCTACCAGGTGCAGGTGGCCGCCAACAACGACTACGCGCTCGACGACGCGCGCTACACCGTGACCGGCTACTCCTCGCCCGACGAGATGACCGGCCAGATCACCGTCTACGTGGTCGAGCGCTTCAGGCAGTACGAGCAGGCGCTGTCGCAGACGCTGAGCATCGACTCGGTGGCGGGGGCCCTGTCGAACTACGGGCGTCAGCACTACCCCGAGGGCTTCGAGCTGCTGACGGTCGAGGCGACCTCCGTCGAGGCCGAGAGCGGCACGTGGCTCGTCGAGGGGACCGCCCGCGTCGGCGCAGCGGCCGACGGCGCCGACGAGGCGGGCGCGGCGGGCGCGGCGGGCTCGAGCGGCTCGGAGGGCTCCGACGGCACGGAGGGCGACGGCTCGGGGGCGGCGCAGACGGTCGAGTTCTCGGCGCAGGTCACCGGCACCGACGAGTCCCCGCAGGTCACGAGCTTCAACGTGATAGGCTAGGGTGCGACGCCGGCGACGGACCGGCGACAAAGGGACGCCGCCGCGCGGGCGGCGAGGCGGGAGGGGACCAGCGATGACGGCGGAATCGTGCACGGGCGAGGGACGCCCCGAGCTCAGGCCGGGTGACGTCGTGCGCCACTTCAAGCGCGAGACCCTGAGCGCCGAGGAGGTGGCGGCGGGCAGCACGCGCTACCTGTACCGCTACCTGGGCGTCGCCCACCACTCCGAGACGCAGGAGCCGCTGGCCCTGTACCAGGCGCTCTACCCGCCGTTCGGCCTGTGGGTGCGCCCGCTCGCGATGTTCATGGGGGAGGTCGACCGCGACAGGTACCCCGACGTCCGCCAGCGGTGGCGCTTCGAGCGAGCGGACCCCGCGACCGGCGACCCCCTGTGAGCGCCCCGTCACCCCGCGACGCGCCCCCGGACGGCGCGGGCGGGCAGGCAGGTGCAGGCGCCGCGACCGTGGCGCTCGCCCTCGCCGCGTACCTGTGCATGAAGCTGCGGGCGAACCTGATCAACGGCCCCCTGTTCGGGCTGGTCACGGTGGCCTACCCCTTCTCGCGCGACCTGACCACGATCGTAAGCGCGCTGGTCTCGCTCGTCGTCTTCGCCGCAGCGTTCTACCGCCCCGCGACGTTCGCGCGCCGCGGGCTCGGCGCCGCTTCCCCCGTGCTCGCCCTGGCGGGGCTCGCCCTGCTGTTCTCCGACGCCGTGGCGCTCGGCTGGGGGTGGCCCTCGGTCCTGGGGTCGGCGCTGCTCGGCGCGGGCTCCGCGTGGCTCGGGGTCCTCTCCCTGCTGGGATGCTGCTCGCTGGGGACGCTCCAGATGGCGGTGGGCGTCCCGCTGGCGATGGGCACGAGCAAGGTGGCCTCCCAGCTCGCGGGGGGCCTGGCCGGGGCGACGGCGGGGTCGGAGACAATCGTCGCCGCGCTGGGGCCCGGCGCCTGCGGGGCCACCGCCGGGCAGCTGGCGGCCATGCTGCTGGAGTGCGCGTGCGTGGTGGTCGCCTACGCGTGCGGCACGCGCGCCGCGCGCCCCACGCTGGAGCGCGTCGCCGCGGGCCCGGCCGTCGCCGACGCCTCCATCACCCACCCCTCGTCGTACCTGCCGCTCACGAGCACGCTGTTCGTGAGCCTGTTCCTGCTCAAGACGGTCCACGGGTTCGAGCTGCGCTTCGACACGTCGGGCGGGGCGGGCAGCCTCTTCATCACGCTGGCGATGACGCTGATCATCGCGGCGGTGGGGGCGCTCGACGCGCGGCGGGGACGCTACGCCGCCTACGACGGCATCTTCTCCACGGCGGTGCTCTTCGTGATGCTCGCGTTCCTGGTCGTGCCCATCGGCTCGCACCAGTGGCTCGCCTCGGACCTGCTCGCCGTCAGCACCCCCTGCATCAACCTGCTGCTCGACCTCGTGCTCATCTCCGCGGCGCGCGGCAACCCCCTGGCTTCGGTGAGCGTGATCAGCTTCGGCGACGCGATCGCGTCGGCCGCCACGACGCTTGGCGCCAACGTGGGCGCGCTGGCGGGCTCGGGATCGGCGAGCGAGCAGGCGTACCTGGCGAGCGCCGCGGTGGCGGGCGTGCTGCTGGCCTACGTGCTGTTCGCGATGCGCGACTTCAGCTTCGGGACGACGATTCTGGGGATAGAGCCGGTCCGCGCGCTGGTGGTGCCGGACGGCTCCGACGCGCCCGACGAATCCCGGCAGCTGGGCGACGTCTGCGCCGAGCTCGCGGCGGACCACGGGCTGAGCCCGCGAGAGTCGGACGTGCTCGAGCTGCTGGCGCGCGGGCGCAACAACGCGTTCATCCAGGAGGAGCTGGTCCTGACCCGCAACACCGTCAAGTCGCACATCCGCCACATCTACACCAAGCTCGGCGTGCACTCCCAGCAGGAGCTGATCGACCTGGTCGACGACCTCGCCGGCGGGGAGGGGCCCCGCGCCGCCTGAGCGCGGTGGCGCGCAGGACGTGCGGAAAGCGCCGCACGCAACGGGGGGGGCGGGGCCCCCCGCCGCAGTCACGCGCGGGGGCGCCCCCTGTTGACGCATGTCGGACCGGATTGTCCCGCCGTGGCTCTCGGGTGCGCCGCGCTGGGCGGGGCCGACGGGACGACCTCGCCGAGCGCGGGCGGGACGGACGGGCCTACTCCAGGCCGCCCATCTGCTTGACGGCCTTGATGCCCTCGGTCATCGTGCGCCCGCATGCCAGGCCCGGCATCAGGCACGGGTAGTTGTTCGCGAAGAAGGAGCCGGAGTTGTCGCCGCAGACGTAGAGGCCCTCGATCGGCTTGGCGTCCTTGTCCAGCGCCTGCATGTTCTCGTTGATCTTGATGCCCTGCAGGGTCGTCAGCAGCGAGGAGGCGAGCCAGCAGCCGTAGAACGGGGCGGTGCGGATCTCGGAGAGGCGGATGGAGGGCTTGCCGAAGTCCTCGTCGTCCTGAGCGTCGAACAGCTCGTTGTAGCGGTCGACCGTCGCCAGGAAGGTCTGCTTGTCCTCGCCGGTGAAGCCCAGCTTGTCGGCCAGCTCGTCGAGCGTGTCGGCCTTCATGAGCAGGCCGGCGTCGACCTGGGTCTGCATCTGCTTGGTGAGGTAGTCCTGGTCCTGCGACTGCGCCGAGCAGCCCACGGTGTGGAAGCGCGTGATGTCCTCGAACACGTTGGCGTCGCAGATCTGCGCGTACACGTGGCCGGGCTGGTTGGTGGCCGCATAGGGTGCGTCGTTGTAGGGCTGGCTCTCGTTCATGAAGCGCTCGCCGCGGCGGTTGACCTTGAGGAAGGGCTGGGTGCCGGGGTTGTACTGCTTGACGGTGCCGGGGAACTCCTTGCCGCCGAAGGCCTTGGGGTTGTCGGCGTAGCCCGCGTCGACGCCCGGGGCGACCAGGCCGCGGTCGAACAGCATCGGCGCGGACTCCTTGTCCATGTCGGCGCCGGCCCACACGGCGGCGCGGATGCCGTAGCCGCGATCGCGCGGGGTGTAGCTCACCGCGGTGGTGGCGGAGGCGCCCAGCGGGTCGAGCTGCTGCATCATGTAGGGGTTGCCCGGGTACCCGCCGCACGCCAGCAGCACGCCCTTGGCCGCGACGTAGCGCACGTAGTGACCGTCCTCCTGATCCTGGGCGATCAGGCCGGTGACGCGGCCGGAGTCGTCACGCTCGAGCTTGACCAGACCGCGGTTGAAGTCGATCTCGTAGCCCTGCTGCTCGACGTACTTGGCGAACGCCTCGTTGCGCTGCATGCCGGCGTCGGACTCGGCCTTGCGGTAGTTGTGCTCGACCTCAGGGAAGAGGTAGACGGTGTTCTGCTCGTTGCACTCGTCGGGCCAGTGGGAGGCGTCGCCGCTGGTGAACGCCACCGGGCCGTAGCCCATCTCGCCCTCCAGGACGCTGCGCTCGAACGAGAACATGTCGGCGCTCTCGTTGATCCAGGTCCGCACGACGCGCTGGTTGATCTTGCCCGAGGCGAAGCGGCTGATCTCGCTGAGCAGCTTCTTGCGGTCGACCGGCGCGGCGCCGGCCTCCTGGGCGGCCTCGGAGTCGACGGCGCCGAACCAGTGGCGCGTCTCGCCCACGCTCGAGTACTTCTCGATGAGCTTGAAGTCCAGCCCGTTCTTGGCCGCGTACGCCGCCGCGGCGGTGCCGCCGTTGCCCGCGCCCACGATCACGATGTCGGTGTTGACGGTCTCGGTGATCTTGTCCTCGGCGACCTGGGGCTCCTCGCCCAGCCAGTCCTCGTCGGTGGCCTTGTCGTAGTCGACGACCTCGACCGGCTTGGCGCCCGTGGCCTGGGCGATGCACTGGGCGGCGGCGCGACGCACGGCATCGGAGGTCATCGTGGCGGTGGCCACGGCGTCGATGTCGGCGCTCTGGGCGTCCATGATGGCGGACTGGAAGGTGTCACCGAGCACGGCGCCGACGAAGTTGGTCTCGCCGGAGACGTCGACCTTGACGTCGGTAATCGAGGTCGCGTCGAAGGTCATCTCGACCGTGACGTAGCCGGCGCCCATCGACTCGCCCTTGTAGGTCCCCGGCGTGTAGCCGGCGGACGCGCCCGCCCCGGCGGAGTCGGCCTTCTCGGACGCGAAGGCGAGCGAGCTGCCGGCTGCGGCGGCGACGCCCGCGGCGGTGGCGGTGGCGACGAACGAGCGGCGAGAGATGCTTTCGGACATGCGAACCCCTTTCGATGGCTCCCAACGATGACGCGCTGTCTTTTTGGCGCACGGCGCGGCGAGGCGCGGCGTGCGGGGCGGGCGACGGCCCGTCCGAACGGCTCCCATCATGGCCGGGACAGGGGTGCGCATCTCCACCCCAATGGGGTGAAGATGCGCATATCCGCAGGTAGATTGGGTAGTTTGAGAGGGTTGCGCCCCAGGGGTGAATCAGGCGGCGAGGAGTGCGATCGCGTTGCAGGCGACCAGCGCCGCCGCGACGGCGAGCAGGATGAGCCTGCCCAGCGAGGCCTCGCGCACGCGCGCCGCCCAGCCGACCAGAAGCGCGATTGCCGCGCTCGCGACGAGGACCGCCGGGACGCCGAGGGAGAAGTCCTGCGCGACCTCGACGTTCAGGGAGACCATCGTGAGGGCGATTGTGAGCAGGATCCCGCCTATGACCGGACGGACGTACTCCCGGATCGCGCCGAACGCCCGCAGCGACTCGAGGCGGTCGTAGGCGTAGTACGCGACCAGGAACGTGAGGCCTGAGACGCCCACGCCGACGCCGAACCCCGCCAGCGCGGTGAGCGCCGCCGCGGCGGTCCCCCACGTCGTCCCGACGAGGAAGCCCACGCCGACGAGCACCTTGCAGATGATCGAGCCGGGCATCGCGTTGGAGACGGTCACGACCTGACCGTAGTACGCCGCGCTCGAGATCATCCCCGAGTCGACGAACATGCCCTGGCCGAACGCCAGGTAGGCGTCGCCGCCGCCGAACGACATCAGCACCGACAGCGCGGAGCGCGCCGCGAAGGAGAGCGCCTCGGGGCACGCGACCAGCGCTGGCACGACGCATGCTGCCAGGAAGAGCGCCCACGCCCCCGCCTCGCGGGCGAGGCGGCCCAGCGGCGCGCCCTTCGACGGCGTGCGCGACTCGCGGGCGCTCGCGACCAGGCCCCACGCCGCGAGCGCGACCATCACCACCTGAAGGGTATGGGCGACGGGCGCCGCCACGACCCCCGAGAACGCGCGCGAGGCCAGGTAGGCGCCGCCGACGACGAGCGCGACCGCCAGCCTGGCGCGACCGCCGCGCGCCCGGGGCGACTCCCCGCGCGTGAACAGCGCCGCGAAGAAGAACGTGCCCAGCACGTCGAGCGTGGAGACGCTCGGGAGGCCGAGCCCGGTCGCCCCCAGCTCGCGCGCGACCTTCCCGAGCTTGCCGCCGCAGGTGAGCAGGAAGGCTCCGACGAGCAGGGCGGCGGACACCGCGTGTTGAGGCGTGCCCGCGGCCTTGGCGCGGACTGCGCCGACCGCGTAGGTGACGAGCACGTACGCAATCAGCATGCTGACGCCCACCGAGGCGAGGCGCATCTGGCGAATCGCCACATCCGAGGCGACGGAGAACAGCGCGACCAGCGCGAACGCGAGCGCCGCGCCCGGCAGCCCCATCCCCACCGCGCCCGCGATCATCCCGGGCGCGCCGGCAACCTTGCGCCCCACGCCCGAGGCGACCTCCACCGGAAGCGCGCCGCTGGTGATGTTGGCGACGACGACCTCCCGGTCGAACTCCTCCTTGGTGACCAGGCCGCGGCCGGAGACCACCTCGCGCTCGATGACCGGCACCAGCGCGTTGCCGCCGCCGAAGCCGATCAGCCCAATTCGCGCCATCGCGAGAAACAGCCCGCCCACCTTGCCCCAGCGTGCGGAGCGCTCCCCCGCCCGCCCCGCGCTTCGGGCCTCGCGTCGCTGCGACGCCGGGATGTCGTAGGTGGTGTCCATGCCCGTCGCGCCTCCCTCGCCGCCAATCGAGCGCTCCGTCCCTCGCCGGGGCGCCCGCCTCGCGGGTTTCCTGCCCCGCGCAAATCCTTCCCATGAAGATAACCGTTTCGGTAGACTTTTGAAGCCATCGGATGCCCGACGCTAGCGTTCGGCTGAGGCGAACCATGCGAGCTAGCAGGGGGAATGGGGGTGCGGAAGTCGGGCGCGCGGGAGGGCGCAGGGGGCAGGGCGCGCGGGGTGGCGGGCGTGCCGACCGAGGACCCCGGGATGGCTGGAAAGGCGGGTTGGGGACGCCCCGGGGCGGGGCTCCGGGGCCCACAGCACGGCAGGTCTCCGAATCGCACCAGCTCAGGGCATACGTGGCTCGTGCCGGTCGCCCGGGAGCGCCCCGAGGGGCGTCCCCAACCCCGGTCTGCCGCCATTTTCGGCACCCCCGCCGGCGCGGGCTCGCCGGACCCGCACGCACGCAGCACGCACACGCCCCCCGCGCCGCGCGCCCTACTCAACCACGAGCACCTCGCGCGTGGATGCAACGCCGTCGTAGCGAAACGAGTTCAGCACCGGCTCGTCGGCTGCCAGCGAGAGGATGAGATAGCTCGCCGCGTGGTCGTACGACAGGCGCTTGTCCTCGACCGACTGGCGCGCGGGGGTCTGGGGGTGCGAGTGGAAGTTGCCCAGCATGGAGAGGCCCGCGGCGCGGGCGTCACGGATGGCGACGAGCTGCTCGTGGGGGTCGATCGTGAAGTGCTCGCTGGAGCGGTCGACGTTGGTGCAGGGGTAGACGCGCTCGACGGTCTTGACGCGCCCCTCGACGCGCCCCGCGATCAGCCCGCACGCCTCGTTCGGCAGGCCAGCCTCGCAGTGCGCGACGATGCGGTCGTAGTCGGCGCGCGAGAGGCGCACCGTGAAGGCGTCGGGCGCGACGTCGGGAATCTCGTCGGTGTCGACCTCGCGGCCCGCCGCGTCGCCCGCCGGCGTCCCCGGGCGCTGTCCTTGGCCCTGTCCCCGCGCCACCTCGGGCGCGACGCCGCTCATCGCTGCTCCTGTTCCGCGACGCTGCGCTCGAACTCGCGCCGCGCCGCCTGGTGCGAGCTCAGGTCGCAGGTCGACTGCTCGTAGTCGAACGGCGCGTCGATCGTGGGGGCGTCGCCGCACACGGCGCAGTGGGGGTCGCGCCTGACCTTGATCTCGCGGAACTTCATCGTCAGGGCGTTGTAGGTGAGCAGTCGCCCGGTGAGCAGCTCGCCCACGCCGGTGAGGTACTTGATCGCCTCCATGGCCTGCAGCGAGCCGATCACGCCGCCCATCGCCCCGATCACGCCCGCCTGCGAGCAGGTGGGCACCGCGTCCTTGGCCGGGGGCTCGCGGAAGACGCAGCGGTAGCACGGCCCCTGGCCGGGGACGTAGGTCATGAGCTGGCCGTCGAAGCGCAGGATCCCGGCGTGGGAGAAGGGCTTGCCCGCCAGCACGCAGGCGTCGTTGACCAGGAACTTGGCCGGGAAGTTGTCGGTGCCGTCGATGACGAAGTCGTAGTCGGCGATCAGGTCCATCACGTTGGATGCGTCGACGAACTGCCGGTAGGTGCGCACCTCGATGTCGGGGTTGATCGCGCGCATCTTCGCCGCGGCGCTCTCCACCTTGGGCGTGCCCACGTCGGCGGTGAAGTGGATGACCTGGCGCTGGAGGTTCGACAGCTCAACGACGTCGGCGTCGGCGATGCCGATCGTCCCCACGCCGACGGCCGCCAGGTACAGCGCCGCAGGGGCGCCCAGGCCTCCCGCGCCGACGATGAGGACCCTGCCCTGGCTGATCTTGCGCTGGCCCTTGACGCCGATCTGCTTGAGCAGGATGTGGCGCGAGTACCGCTCGATCTGCTCGTCGGTCATCGCCATCAGCGAGCGCCCCCGCCCATGAAGTACATGAACTCGACGACGTCGCCATCGGAGAGCGTGGTGGCGGCGAAGTCCTCCTGGCGCACGAAGTCGTCGTTGACCGAGACGGTGACGTACATCGGGTTCTCGACCTTCTCGGCGTCGATGAGCTGGGAGAGCGTGGTCCCCTCGGGATACTCCTTGCGCTCCCCCGCGATGGTCAGCTGCATTGGTGTCGCTTCCTTTCCTGATGGTTCGGGTGATTGCCCGGGCGGGTCCGCCCGCGAGGCGCGCAGGCGCGGCAGGGCGCGCCCGCCTGCCGCGCGGCCGGGTGCAGTCGGGCGCGGCGCGGGCAGCTCGCCCCATGGACTGTGCGCTCAACGGCCGTGCGCGGCGCGGGGCGCCCTACTCGTCGGCGCCCTTGCGCACCTACATGTCGAACGTGCCGTCGTGGTTGTCGTCCAGGCGCAGGACCTGGTGCCCCTCCTCGCGGCACGAGCGCGGGACGTTCTGCAGCGGCTCGCCCTCGGCCAGGCGCACCCGCAGCACCTGCCCCTCGTCGAGCTCCTCGAGCGCGATCTTCGTCTTGACGAAGGTGACGGGGCACACCACGCCGGTGATGTCGACGCTGTCCGCCACCTCGATGTCCTCGGTGCTAGCCACGGTAAGCCTCCTGAATCGCTCGGTCGAACCCTTCGCGCCCCAGACGGGCGAGCATCTTGCCCATGCGCTCCCCCTTGTTGGCGTGTGTGCGGAAGTACTCGACGGCCGCGTCCGTCACGCGGAACAGCGTCTGCTCGTCGTCGATCACGGGCAGGTCCTGCTGGCCCTTAATCAGCTCGCTGCCGAACTGCCCGCCGAACGTCACCGTGAACGCGGGCCTGGTCTCCCAGGCGCCCGTCGGGCAGGCGCGCTGGCAGCGCCCGCAGCTGGTGCAGCGCCCGTAGTCCACGACGACGCGGCGGTCGGCGTCGAGCGTGAGCGCGCCCTCGCGGCATGCGCGCTCGCAGATCCCGCAGCCGATGCAAGGGTCGGGCAGCCAGGTGACCCGGCACGAGCCCTTGATGCCGACGTCGTTCTCCTCGGC
>CAIFEU010000019.1 GCA_903789505.1 uncultured Coriobacteriales bacterium | reverse complement strand
TCTGGGACGGATGAGGCGCACATCCTCTGGAACAACTACTACGAGTATCCCTTCGACATGGCCCGGCACGTGAGCTTCTTCGTCGTCTCCACGCAGCGGCAGAAGGAGCTCATGGAGGAGCAGTTCGCCCGCTACGTGGGCGATGTGCCGCGAATCGACGTGATCCCGGTGGGGAGCCTCGACGGCCTCGCCCGCCCCGCGCGGCCCCGCAAGCCGCACTCGGTCGTCACGGCGTCGCGGCTCGCCCCCGAGAAGCACGTGGACTGGGTGATCGAGGCGTGCGTGGCGGCAAGGGAGCAAGTCCCGGACCTGACCCTGGACATCTGCGGGGCGGGCGCCGAGCACGGGCGCCTCGAGGCGCTGGTCAAGGAGCGCGGGGCGGGCGCGTACGTCCGCTTTCTCGGGCAGATGGACATGGCCACGGTATATACCGACCACGAGCTGTACCTATCCGGCTCCACCAGCGAGGGCTTTGGCCTGAGCCTGATGGAGGCCGTGGGCAGCGGACTCGCCATGATCGGGTTTGACGTGCCCTACGGCAACCCCACCTTCATCGACGACGGCAAGAACGGCTATCTGATTCCGGTTCGCGAGGACATGTCCGAGCAAGAGCGGGTGGACGCGATGGCGGAGCGCGTCGTGCGTTACTTCCAGGACGATGACAGGGCCTCCTTTGAGAGAAGGTCCTACCAGATCGCAGGCGACTACCTTACGGAGCGTGTGGCGCAAAGATGGAACGATCTGATCGGGTCGAGATGAGCGAAGAGGGCGTTCTGCTCCTGGACCACTATGACGAGGCCGCCGCGATGCTGAAGGACTCCTTTAGGCTGGCGGGCTTTTCGGGGCCGGTAATCGTGCTCAGCGAGGACGCCGCCCTGCCGGATGACGTCTGCTCGCTGTATCGCCTCGCCGCGCGGGACTCGGCCCCCAGCCCCTTTCCGGGCGCGGTGCGCGCTGCCCAGCCGATGAGCGCTCGACAGCAGCGCCGCTACAGGCTCGCCCATGCCGGCTGGACGCCGGGGACGGGCAGGCACTTCAACCAGATCGAGCTGCCCGACTACTGGGAGATCGCGGCGGACGGAGTGTCCGGAAAGGTCTTTGACCGCAGCCATCTGCGTGCGCGGATCTTCTACGCGCGCGGCGTGGAGGGCAGGGTCGTCTCCGACGTCGACTGGCTTGACGAGGGCGGCACGGTCCGCTTCACCGACCACTATGACCTCAAGGGTCAGCTCTACGCGAGGACCACCTTCAACGAGCGGGGGGAGCGCTTCTGCCGCTCGTGGCTGGACGAGCTGGGCAGGGAGCGCATCGTCGAGAACTACGTGACGGGCGACCTGCTCGTGACCCGCGACGGCGCTACCCGGCTCTTCCGCAACCGCACGGAGCTGGCGGTGGGCCTGCTGAGGGACCTGGGGCTTGAGGGGCAGAGGATCTTCTATAACTCGCTCTCCACCCCGCTGTTCGTCAGCGAGCGACTCGCGATGGCTCCCGGGGGGAACGTGCTCTTCTGGCAGGAGGGCCCGCGTCCCGACATCCCTGGCAACATGCAGCTCATCCTCGGCGGGCGTTCCCACACCGGGCAGATCCTGGTGCAGAACTCTGCCAGCTGCGAGAGGCTCCTGTCCCTGGGCGCCTCCAGCGAGTACGTGCGTCCCTTTGGCTTTGCCTATCGATTTGAACGTCACAACGCCGGCGGGAGCGATGTCCTGATCTGCACGAACTCCGACCAGGTCGAGGGGCTTGGAACCCTCGTGAGGGGGCTGCCGCAGATGCGGTTCCACGTGGCGGCGCTCACGGAGATGTCGGCCAAGCTGATGGCCTTTGGCGCCGAGCCCAACGTGCGCCTGTATCCCGTGGCGTCAAAGGCGACCCTAGACAGGCTGTTCAAGAGCTGCGACTGGTACCTGGACGTCAACCATGGCGCCGAGATCGTCAACGCCGTGAGGCGCGCATTCCTCAGCGACCAGTTGATTCTCGGCCTTGCGGGGACCTTGCACCGCCCGCGCTACCTCAGCCCGGAGCATGTCTTTGAGAGCGCGCAGGACATGGTGGGGCTGATCGGCAAGATCGGCGCGTCACAAGACCGGATGCAGAGGCATTTGGCGTTGCAGCGCGCGGCGGCGATGACGGAGCAGCCACAGGCGTATCGCCGCCTGTTCCACGAGAGCTGACGACCTCGTCGCGGTGACGTCGCTCCCTGCGGTGGCCCCCGTGCCCTGTCTGCGGTGGGGCTGTCGGTTTGCGGCGTCGGTCAAACGCGTGAATGAGGCTTGCCCTTCTTTGTTGCCTGCCGATGAGGGTGAGTTTTCGTCCACGCGGGCTTTGGGGCCTCCTTTTTCCCATGGCTGCTATATGCTTCTCTCCGCAATGACGCAGATTAATGGGCGTGCGGTGCCGCGGAGGTGCGGTCAAATGAGCGATTTGTCTTCGGGCGCGTACGTCATCGACGATGACTACACCATCGTCAGCTTCAACAAGACGATGGGGGAGCTGTACCCGCAGCTCGTCAAGGGCGAGAAGTGCTACAAGTGCCCGATGGGCCTCGACGAGCCCTGCCCGCCGTGCCCGGTGGCCAATCACGTCTTTGGTCCGCAGACCTATTTGGATCAGATACGTAACATCTACGAGACCATCGATGCCGTTGACCTCGTGCTCGAGGACGGGCGCACGGGGCATGCTCTCGTGGCGAGCACCGTGGGGGAGAGCGAGGTCATCTCCACCAAGCTCCCGCGGACCGCCGACGAGCTGCGGAAGCTGCTCAACCAGAAGTTCTACGACACGGTGACCGACGGGTACTCTCGCCAGGGCTTCATCAAGAGGGCCGACCGCGTGCTCGAGCACGCCGACCGGACCGAGTACGCCGTGATCGTGTTCGACATCTTCAACTTTAAGGCGGTCAACGACATCCTCGGCATCGAGGGGGGCGACCGGGTCCTCGCCTTCGTGTTCGACACCCTGAAGAACAGCTGGATGCGGCCGGTCGTCTCAGCCCGCCTCGAATCCGACTGGTTCGTGTTCCTGGTGAGGCGGGAACGCGTGGAGCAGGGGGACTTCACCGGCCTCCTCAGCATCGAGTGGAACCGCGACGGCCAGCGGTTCACCCTGCACCTGCGCTGCGGCGTCTACTGCGCGGATGACGAGAGCGTCCCCGTGACGAAGATGATCGAGCGTGCCGTCATCGCCAAGGGGTGCGCCGGGCGAGACGGCCGCGGCGCGAGCGTGACGTTCGAGGAGTCGATGCTCAAGTCGTACATCGGCAGCGCGGAGATTACCGCCCAGTTCCAGAACAGCCTGCGCAACGGGGACTTCAAGGTCTACTTCCAGCCTATCGTGCGCGCCGAAGACGAATCGATCTGCGCGGCGGAGGCGCTCGTGCGGTGGGAGCACCCGACGATGGGCCCCATCATGCCGGGAGGGTTCATCCCCGTGCTCGAGCGGGACAACCAGATCTCGCAGCTTGACCGCTACGTGCTGCGGCACGTGTACGCGCTCCAGGCGTCGCTGGCGGAGCGGGGCATGAGCCTGGTGCCGATATCGATGAACCTCTCCCGGCAGGACTTCTACAACGACGGGCTCATGAGCGAGATCTTCAGCCTCGCTGCGGGCGGCACGGTTCCGAGGGGCTTCATCAACTACGAGGTGACCGAGACGTCGGTCGCCATCCTGCGGGACGGCTGCACGTACCTGCTGGAGCAGATCAGAGACACGGGCGCGAAGATCCTGCTGGACGACTTTGGCAACGGGTACTCGTCGCTCGGAATGGTCGGCGATTACACGTTCGACGTCGTCAAGATCGACAAGTCCTTCGTCGACGAGATCGAAGGGAAGGCGTCCGTGCGCGCCGTCATCGTCGCGACGATCGCCATGTGCCACAGCATCGGCCTGAGGACGGTCGCCGAGGGGGTCGAGACGCGCGAGCAGTTCGAATTCCTGAGGGACAATCACTGCGACTACATCCAGGGCTACTACTTCGCCAAGCCGATGGACGAGGACGCCTTCCTCGCATGTCTGGCATCGGGGCGGGTCTCCGTTGACGGCGGATACGAGAAGGTCGCACCCCTGGAGCAGCCTGACGTTGACCTCTACAACCTGATCGACCTGATCGATCACTCGGGGCAGTTCGTTCAGGTGTGCCATCCCGAGGACTACACGATGGTGTTCGCCAACGAGCAGACGCGCCTGGTCTCGGGCCACCCCTCTGAGCCCTACCAGGGGAAGCTCTGCTTCAAGTACATGCTCGGCGCCGACGCACCCTGCGGCCACTGCCCGATGAAGCAGATGGGCGACGAGACGGAGAAGACCATCGAGGTGGACGACGGCGACCACGTGTTCCAGCTCAAGGCGCGCTATGCCGTGTGGAACGGCAGGAAGGTCTTCATCGAGTACGGTAGGGATGTGACCGACCTCAAGGCGGCCCAGCTCCGCTACGCGCGCCGCATGCGCTCGATCATCGAGAACATCCCCGAGGGACAGGGCGTCTTTCACGTCGACCTGACCGCCGACACGTGGCTGAGCTCGAGCGGCATCGCGGAGAACGCCCAGAGGATGCAGAACGTCGAGAGCGTCGACGCGCTTGTCCGCATGATCGCCGCGTTCGTGCCCGACGAGGCGGGCCAGGAGCGCTTCTTCCGCACCTTCTGCAGGCAGCGGGAACTCGAGGAGTTCGGCAACGGGAAGCACCAGATCATCCTGGAGACCGAGTCGTACTACGACGACGGCTCGATTCGCTGGTCTCGGATCACGGCACACCTGCTCGAGAACCCGGGCAACGGGCACGTCGAGAGCGTCATCTACGGGGTCGACATCTCGTCGGAGCGCACCTATGTGGCGTCGCTCGAGCGGGAGAAGGAACGCAGGCTCGACGAGGAGCGGGAGCGCGCGCTAGGCGAGGGCGAGGGGAGCGCCTCCGGCGAGGGGCGCAGCGACGGCGAGGAGCATGGCGTCGACGGGGGTCAGGAGGCCGAGAGCACGCTCGACGGCATGCAAGAGGTGTGGGGCATGTACGCCCAGGCGGACCGCGACAGGCGCCACGACTACCTCACCGGGCTCAACAGCAGGCTCGACCTCTACGACGCGCTGAAGCGTTCCCAGAATGGGCTGGACGCCCCGGTCACGGCCATCTTCATGGTGGACCTGGACGACTTCAAGAACGTCAACGACGCCTACGGGCACGCGGTGGGCGACGCGTGCCTCGCGACGCTGGGGGACCTGCTCAACCGGTTCGGGACGGAGCGCGACATGTCGTTCTACCGCTACGGCGGCGACGAGATCGTCGGCATCGCGCACGACGAAGCCGACCTCATCCCCAAGCTCGCGGCGGACCTGCTCGAGGCGGTACGCGACCTGCCGATCGGCCTGGATGGCGGCGAGACGCTGCATTTGACCGCGTCTGTCGGCTACACCACCAAGCCGTGCGGGTACCAGGAGGCAATCGACGCCGCCGACCGGGCGATGTACGCGGCGAAGCAGCGCGGGAAGAACCAGGCGGCGTGCATCGATTAGGAAGCGAGAGGGGCGGTGGTTGCCCCGGTTGCGCGACCTGTACGAGCGCGCCAGGCGCGTGATGCCCATGGCTGTCGTGCTGTTCGGCCATGACGCGATGGGGTTCTCTTCCTATTCCGTATCAATATGCTGTAAAAATCGCCCGTCAATATGCAGCGCATGGAGGTCACGACTCCGAATATCAGACCGATTTCCGACTTGCGCTCCTACACAGGCGTGCTTGACGAGGTAACGCAGGGGTCGCCGGTTTTTCTCGCGAAGAGCAGGCAAGGCCGATACGTGATTCTCGATATCTCGGACTATCAGTAATTTGGGAATTGGAACGGTTCACACCTTATCAGCTGGCAGCTGAGCACAGGCCACCTCGTCGGTGTGATAATGGGCATCACACGAGGTGACGAGGGGTGAGTGCCATGCCGGTGGCGGACGGATGGCGCAAAAGGCGCCATGGCGCGGTTCCCATCCCGCCCGCCTGCGGATCCGCGTAGCCGCGTTCCAACCTCGCGCCCCGTTCATCTCGGATTCATCTTCGGTTCATGGGGCGTGGGTATACCTGACGACGAAGGGTCCCGCGGGGCGCGGGGCCCACGACAGCGCTTTCGTGCAAGGGGGCATCTGCCATGATCACCACCACGTTCCTAACCATCGCCGCTATCGCCGTGCTGTGCGCCGCCTTCGGCATCGTCGCCGACGTGCTGTGCGCCCTGTTCAAGGTCGCGGCGTACATCTTGGCCATCCCGCTCGCGATCGTTGGCATCGTCGTGTGCGCGGTGCTGTTCGCGTGGCCGATCGCCGTCATCGCCTCCCCGTTCATCGTCATCGGCATCGTCATCGGCTGCGCCATCTCGAGCGGGAAGAAGCGCGGCAAGGTCGACGCGTAGGCGCGGGGGAGACGGCGCGTGCACGACATCTGGAATCCCTGGCACGGGTGCACCCGGGTGAGCGAGGGGTGCGCCCGCTGCTACATGTTCACGGCCGACGCCGCGCGCGGGCTGGACGGGGGCGTCGTGCGCCGGAGCAGGGGCGGCTTCGACTACCCGTTGCGGCGCACGCGCGACGGCGCGTACAAGGTGCGCAGCGGTGAGCTCATCCGCGTGTGCATGAACTCGGACTTCTTCCTCGAGGAGGCCGACCCCTGGCGCGCCGAGGCGTGGAGCGTCATCTACCGACGCCCGGACGTCAAGTTCTTCCTGCTCACGAAACGCCCCGAGCGCATCGCGGAGTGCCTCCCGCCCGACTGGGGCGAGGGGTGGGAGAACGTCATGCTGAACGTGACCTGCGAGAACCAGCGTCGCGCCGACGAGCGCATGCCCATCCTGCTCGACGTGCCCGCGCGGCACAAAGGCGTGATGTGCGCGCCGCTCATCGGTGCCGTCGACCTTGGGCGCTACCTGGACGCGCCCTCGCGCGGGGCGCGCGTGGGGCAGGTGATCTGCGGCGGCGAGAACTACGACGACCCGCGCCCGTGCGACTTCGCCTGGGTGCAGGCGCTCTCGGAGCAGTGCCGCGCCCGCGACGTGACGTTTGCGTTCATCGAGACGGGCACGAACTTCGTCGTGGACGGGCGCCGCTACCGCATCCCCCGCAAGGCGGTGCAGGCGCAGCAGGCGTTCAAGGCGGGCGTCGAGCATCGGGGCCGCCCGGTCGAGTGGCGGCTCACCGACCCGCTCGGGATGGAGCTCCCTGCCGACGAGCTCTACGAGCCGCGCTATCGCGCCCGCTGCCGCACGTGCGGCAGCCACCTGATATGCAACGGCTGCTGCAACTGCGGCCTGTGCGGCGAGCCGCCGGAGGAGCTGCTGCCGGCATCGTGGTGAGCGGTGCGGGCGCCGCGCGGTCGGGAAGGCGGCCCGTCACGACCATCTTCCGTCCAGCCGCTTGAGGAAGGAGAACATGAGCTCCCCCTGGCCCACTCCCTCCTGCCCCTCAAGCTCCTCCCTGTACAGGTCGACGATGTGGAATCCGCACTTTCTCAGGTAGAAGTGGATGTTCCTCACCTCGAAGTACGGCGTGCACAGCCGCCACGCTGCCGCGTCGGGGTATCGTCTCTCGATTGCCTCCCACAGCGCCGTGCCGACGCCCCTTCCGTGCGAGTCCTTCTTCACATAGAGCAGTGCGCACTCGTGCTCTTTGCTCTCGTCGTCGAGGAACAGGACGGTCCCACCCACGCGCTCGCCTTCGGCGAGGGCCTCCAGGGCCTGGGCGTTCGGGTGCGCCAGCGTGGCGTCGATGTCCTTTCGGGGCAGTACCGGCAGCTTCATGGCGTCGGGCGAATCCTCGACCGCGATCTGAAACGCCTCCTGCATCTCCCTCGCGAAGGCGTCCAGGTGCTTGGGGTCGAGCGGGCTCAGTTCCAGTTCCATGGCGTTCCTTCCCGTACAACGAAAAGAGCCCGGCCACAACGCGTCAGCGCTGCAACCGAGCTCACTCGACATCTTATCCGACAGGCGGCCTGCGAGCCTCTCGGCTCACGATCCCCTACGCTACGGCGTACTGTCCTCCGATGACCATCTTGCGAAAGAGGAGGGTATCAGCGCGTCCCTCGAAAGTCAACGAGACTCGCACCCCACGCCCTGCAGGAGAAGCTCCTGCCTTGCTCCCCAGTCATACAGCAGGTCCAGTATCGGGACGAGTCTTCGCCCGCTCTCCGTAAGGGAGTAGTCTACGCGGGGAGGAATTTCGCCATGGTCGTGACGCTTCACCACCCCGGTCGACTCCAGCTCGGACAGCACGCGGGAGAGGGTTGCGTTCGTCACCTTGCCAAGGTGCCGCCGCAGCTCGTTGTAGCGCAGGCTCGGTGCCTTGGAGAGCTCCAGGAGGAGCAATGGAATTCGAGGATGTGTTGGAGCGCAGGCGGTCCGTTCGGGACTTCGATGGCAAGCCGCTTGACGAGCAGGCAATCCGAAAGGTCATAGAACAGGCGGGACGTGCCCCAAGCTGGGCGAACGCCCAGCCATGGCGCGTGTACGTCGCAACGGGAGACACGCTTGCCCGCATTCGCAGCCGTCATGTCGACCTCGTCCGTCGTGGTGTGCGGGGCGCGTCCGACTTCGAGAACATGCATCGGGGCGACTGGGGAGCCCAAGCCCAGGGCAACATGAACGGATGGAGCCGTGACCTGTTCTATCGATATCTGAATGGTGACCCCGAGGGTTCGTTCGCGCTCTCGAACGCCCGGCTGTTCAACGCGAGCGCCGTCGCCTACCTCACGGTGGAGCGTCCCTTCACAGAGTGGAGCGTGCTCGACCTCGGGGCGTTCGAGCAGACACTGGCCCTGGCGGCAGCGAACCAGGGCATCGACACCATGATCGCCTATGAGCTCGTGAAGTACCCCAAGGTCGTTCGCGAGGAGATGGGGATTCCCCGCGACGAGGAGCTTGCGATAGGCGTCGCCATGGGCCGCGCGACGGGGGATCGGCTCAACGGGTATCGAAGCCCGCGGATGAAGGTCGACGAATATCTGACAATCAGGCGATGATTGGCATGCCGCCGGCGCAGCGGCGTGGCGCCGCCACCTGGCGCAAGGCGTGCCCGTGGGGGGCGTGGGGGCGTCCAGTCACCGACCTTGGGCGCGGACGCTCGGGATGCACTGCCGGATGACGGAGGCGACGCGCTCGAGGGAATCGGCGCAGCCGCCCTCGATCCAGCGCGTTACCACCGCCATGATTCCCTGGATGTAGAAGGCCATGAGGTAGCCGCGGTCCGCCTCGGGGACGCCGAGCCGGCGCAGTATCGTCTCGAAGACGCCGTGGTACATGCGGTCGTAGGTGTGGTCGGCGCGCAGCGTTCCGGGATGGTCGATGGCGACTCGGAACAGCGTCTTGCGGTCGCGCACGAACGTGAGATAGGGCCTCAGGTACTCGTCGGTGACCAGGTCGAGCTCCTCTATCGGGCAGCTTGACAGCCGTTGCACCGCCTTGTCGGAGTCGACCGAGAAAAGCCCCATGAACTCCTGCTGCACGTGGGTCATGGTCTCGGTGAGCAGGTCCTCGATCGTCTCGTAGTGCAGATAGAAGGTTGAACGGTTCACGCCGGCACGGGCGCAGATCTCCTTCACGGTGACGTAGGGAAAGTCCTTCTCCCCCAAGAGCTCGAGGAACGCCTCGTCCATGCGCACCGCTGTGGCGAGGTATCTGCTGCTCTGCGCGTCGATGCCGACGGCCCCCTTTGCCCCCTGTTGCGCGGCGCCGTCGTCGGGCGGCAGGGGCGCCATGGATTCGGCGGCACCGCGGCCCGCGGGCGGCTGGCGCACCCCTCCGGCACTGCTACACGGGGTACTGCTACTCGGCGCTGATCTCCCGCGCGAGCCGGACGATGTCCGCGGCGTAGCGCTCCTTGCCGCGCGCGATCAGGCGCTGGTAGAGAGGATAGTTCACGCACACGCCGACGAGCCCTACGATGCCGATCGCGATGCCGGTGCCAAACGCCGCGCCCGAGCCGTCGCCGACCACGCCCATGGTGAGGCACATGCCCACGCCCAGCACGAGAGCCGCGATGATGCCCAACGAGTAGGCGCAGACCATCGCGGGCAGCTTCGCGCGCTGGTCGAGCTTGCGAAGCGCCACCACCTTCGAGGTGTCCTTGGGGGCGCACGTGGAGAGCGCCTGCCCTACCTCCGCCCGGCGCAGCCGATGCATCCGATACGTTCGGGACCCTATCGCACGGCGCCGCCAATCTCCAGACGGATCATCCGCAGCATGCCGAGGCGGTCCGACACCGCGAAGCTCGCGCGCGTGACGGGCGAGAGCCCGTGCCTGTCGCCTACCAGGCTGTAGTAGGGGAGGTCGTCGAGCACGCGTGCCGGCACGGAGAGCTCGGCCGTGAGCTCGCGGGCGTCGTCGACGCTGAAGGACATCGTGACGTCCTCGTGGCCGAGCTGGCGCAGGTAGCCGCCCATGCGGCGCATGCCCCGGCGGTTGAGGGCGTCGAACGTCAGCTCACACGTCCCGAACGACGCGAGGCCGTCGATGAGGCGCAGCACCTGCCGCCGGTCGAAGTAGTGGAACAGCCCCGCCGCGACCAGCAGGTACGGGCCGGGGTGCGACGCGCGCACCCGCTGGGCCCAGGCATCCTCGAACACCGAACTCGCCACGAGCAGGTCGCGCGCCGGCTCGCCCAGCGTCCGGCGGCGCAGGTCGATGACGTCGGGCAGGTCCACCTCGAAGAACGTCGCGCTGCCGTTGTCGTCGCGCCAGAACGCCGTCTCCAGGCCGCAGCCCAGGCTCAACACGGCGCCCGTGGGGTGCCGTGCGAGGAAGTCGGCCACGAAGTGGTCCACGTTATGCGCGCGCACGGCGGAGGCCATGAGCGCGTACTGGCTCTGGCCGCCCCAGTCGAGCAGCGCCGGGTCCAGCGTCGCGGCGAGTTCGAGTGCCCTGTCGTCGCGCAGGATGCCCGGGAAGTTCCGCGAGCAGTACACGCGGCCCTGTAGGGGGATGAAGAGCGTGCTCTCGACGCTGTCCAGGTCGGCCATCGGGCGGGCTCCCTTCCGCGCGGGCACGGCGACCGGCGGGGCACCCGCCCGTGTTGGACCGCTCCGTCGCACGCTGGGGGGGTCTTATGTTTGTGTAACCTAACTTAGCACGCCTGGGGCTGCCGCCCCACGGGGACGAGGTGGCCCCCGCGGGGGGGGGGGGGCGGGGGAGGGTTCCGATGGGGTGGGGCCAAGGCGTCATGTGCCTTCGCTCTACGAGGGAGACGCTACGGCTGCGCTACCGCTCGTACGTCTCCGGCCTCCTGAGCGAGAGGTAGGGCCTGCGCCGACGCGTCTCGACCGCCCGAGAGAGGTCGACGTCGGCGAACAGGGCCTCCCTGCCCGCGCCCGCCCTCGCGACGAGGTTGCCGTCGGGGTCGGTCACGAGTGAGCCGCCCGCGAAGGTCACCTCGCCCTCGGTGCCCGTGCGGTTGCACATCGCCACGAAGCAGCCGTCCTGGAACGCCTGCACGCGCATCTCCCACTCGAACAGCTCGAGCGGCTCGCCCTCGACGTTGGCGGTGGGCACCAGCACCAGGGACGCCCCGCGCAGCGCACAGGTGCGGACCGACTCGGGCAGGTGGCGGTCGAAGCAGATCACGATGCCGAGCCTTCCCCAGGGCGTCTCGTAAGTGCGGAAGCCCTCGCGCGACGGCTCGTAGTAGTCGCGCTCGTAGAACAGCGGCAGCTGGGCGACGTGCACCATCGTCGCCGGCTCGCCCACCAGCTCGCCATGGTCGTCGATCAGCAGTGACGCGTCGTAGCCTCGTCCGTCGGGGCCGCGCAGGTAGACGTTGGGGCTCGCCCAGACGCCGAGACGCGCGCAGCTCTCGCGGATGGCGCCGACCTCGGGGCCGTCGAGATTGACCAGGTACGACGCGGCGTCGAGGGCGCGGGGGTCGCTCGCCTCGTACTGGGCGAAGAACGGGCTCAGCTGCACCTCGGGGAACAGGGCAAGGTTCGCGCCGCCCGCCGCTGCCTCGTCGAGCGCCTCGAGCGTCGCGGCGAGGTTCTCGCTTGCGTCGGCGGACATCCTCATCTGTGCGAGCGCGATGCGCATGGGCGGTTCCTCGCTTGTCTCTCGGCGGGCAGGGGAGGGATGACGGTCCCGGCGGCGTCACCCGCGCCGCCGGCGTGGCCGTCGGGCGTCTCGGGCGCATTATAGGCGGACGGCGTGGGCGGTGACGCGGCGAGTCTCGGGCAGTGTGACCTCCCGCATAACTTCCTGTTTAGCGGGCTCGCTGCCCTCGTCGGCTTCAGCTGGGCGAGCCGGGCTCGCTCCCGTCCTTGCCTGCGAGCGTGTCCAGAAGCTCGCGTATGCGGAGGCGCTGCACCTGAGCGTAGGTGGGCGGCTCGGCGTCCGCGCCTTGGAGCGGCTCGCGCGTGGCCGCGGCGTCGACGTCCGCGGGGGAAGCGCCCCCGTCCGCGGCAAGGGCGTCTCCCGCGTGCGCGCCCGAGCATTCGGGAGCCACGGTGACCGCGGCGGGCGAGGGAGCCTCCACACCCTCGGGACTCGCTGTCTGCGCGTCCGCCTGCACGGGGAGCCCCTCCTGCCGTAGCCGCGCCGCGAGCGCGAGGTTGACGCGCGCGTCGCAAAGCTCGCCGAGAAGCTCCTGCGTCGCCTTCGCCTGAGCGCCGAGCCTGCCACAGTCCTGTCCCAGCACGTCGGCGAGCTCGCGCGCGACGTAGCGCTGCTGCTTGGAGCGCTTGCGGATCGAGTGGGTCGCCTCGGCGTCGCCGAAGTCGCACGCGGCGAGGTCGGCGAGGTAGGCGCGCGTGAGGTCGAGGTAGCGCCCGCGCAGCTCGAGCCGGGAGACTCCTCGGCGCTCCACCTGGTCGCGCCATGCGGGCGCCCTGAGCAGCTGGACGACGCGGTGCAGGTCGCGCTGGGTCCGGGGGTCCGACAGACCGTCGACGAAGTCTCGCCGCACGGCGTCGCGCCGCCGCGCGCACGCGTCGAGCAACTCGTCGGCATCGGCGTAGGCAAGCCGGGCGTCGTCATCGTTGAGCTGCTCGTACATCACGTCGAGTTCGCGCAGCTGCGACGTCGGCCCCTGCAGGCGACGCAGCAGCTCTGCCGTGCGCCGCCACTGCCCGCGTCGCATGTCGGGTCGCACGAAGGCGAGCAGCGAGCGTGCCACGCGCAGCGATATGCGGTACTGGTGCAGCGCCTCCGGGTCGTCGGGGCAGTCGAGCAGCTTCCAGGCGTTGGACGACACCTTCTCGCCTGCGCGCGCGAGCGCGCCCTCGAGCGCGACGAGCGTCTCCCAGCGCGAGGCATGCGGGCCCTGAAGGAACCATGCCAGCTCGTAGGCGGGCTCTTCCTTGGTCCCCTCCTTGCGGGGCTGGGAGGGTTCGGGCAGCCCGCCATCGGCGGACGCGGCGCCCGTCTCGGCGGCATCCGCTGGGTGGACGCTGCCCTCTGCGCCTTCGGGGCGCGCGGGGCCGAGCGGGGCGTCTGCGGCGATGGCGCGCTCGTCGGACTGCACGACGTCCGCGAAGTCGAGCGCGGCATCCGTTGCGTCGGCGCCACCTTCCGCACCCTCGTTGGCCGCTACGGGTGAGGTGGGTTCCGTCGAGGGAGTGTCCTCGCTGGCGGCGTGGGGGTCGAGCGCCCCCGCGCCTGGATCGCGCTCGACCGGCACGAGGCAGACGGCCGATGCCTTGCCCAGATGCGCGCGCTGGCCGCACGCGCGCTTGACCAGGCTCTCGAGCGAGGGGTTGTGGCCCACCGCGACCACGACGTCGTCAGTCGCGGAGAGCTCGGCCAGCAGGGCGTCGACGTCGCCGCGGGTGAGTGCGTCGACGATGCGGATCCCGTCGCGGCCGACCCCGAGCGCCTCGGCGGCGACCTGCGCGGTCTGGCGGGCGCGGGCGGCGCCGCTCGTCCAGACGCAGACTTCGGCCCCCTTCGCGTCGGGCGTGAGCAGCGTCGCCATGCGTGCCATCGCGGCACGGCATGAGCGCAGCCCCGCCTCGGTGAGCCTGCGGCTGAGGTCGTCGGAACTTCCGGCGCGTTCCTCCGCCTTGGCGTGGCGCACCAGAACCACCAGACGTGCCATTTCGATTCCCCCTTGAGGTTGGTCGGGCGGGACGGGGGCGCGTGCCCCTGCACGTGCCCGGGCGTACGCCGGCCGCGTCGCCAGCCTGCCCGTCGCATGGTGAGCCCATTCTATGTCGGCGCAACCGCCGTCGCCATCGTTGCCGCCAACCCCGCGGCCTACTTCAGCAGGAGCAGCAGCGCCATCTTGAAGCGCTTCTCTGCCCTGACGTAATGGCGCCCTCCCTTGTCGAACTTGAAGTTCTCGCCAGCGTGGATGACGTGCTCGCTTCCCTCGTAGCCGATCACGCCCTCGCCGTCGAGCGCGAAGATGAGCGCCTCGCCCGGCGCCGCGTGCTCCGACAGTCCCGTGCCTGCGTCGAAGGCCATGAGCGCGAGCTTCATGGTGTCGTTGTGTGCGAGGTCCATGTTGACGATGCTGCCTTCCTGGTAGGGGACCAGGTCGGCGAGCTTGAGAACGCTTCCTGCCTCGAGAGCTTCGTTCATGACGGACTCCTCCTTGATCTCGACTTCGACGTAGACGCAGGCGTCGTCGCTGGCACGCACGCCCACCGGCACCCCGACGGGCGTGAGCAGCGCGCAACCGCTCGGTAGGGCGACCGCCGAGCTGACGGCGCCGTCCGGGCGCGTGAGCACCTCCAGCTCGCCCGTGACGGGGAGAAGCAAGCGGTGACGGGGATAGATCTCCGCGCTGATGTCGGTGCGCGGCGCGAGGGAGAAGTACGACACGCTCGCGCCGGGCGCGCTCATGGCCTGGCGCGACGTGGTGCAGCCCGGCGTCGGCGCGTTGTCCCTTGCTATGGAGAAGACCGTTCCTGCACGTTCGCCCATGTCGTCGTCCTCCTTCGTGGCCGCGCCTCCCGGCGCGTGCCCTCGTCTTCATCCGGGTATCGTCGGTGCGGCCGCGCGCTCGGCGCGACTCCCCGCGTCGTGACGATGGTAGGTCCAGAGGGGGTGCCTCGCTGTTGTGGGGACAACGGCAGGGGTGATTCCTCCCTGCGACGCGTCGGCACGAGGCGCCGCCTTCGCCCCGATTGGCGCGCGGTGACGGTTGCCCCCGATCGACGCGATGCCCGGCTGGAGGTGTGTGCGTCGGGTAGACGACCGCGCGGGCTAACATTTCGCTAACACCGGGGCGGCAGACTGTGCGCGTCGCGGGTCCGTCGCTCGCGCGTGCTGTCGGTGCCGCGGGCATTGTCGCCCGCCTCGGGCGAGCGTCTGCCGTGCGACGGCGCCGGGAGTGCCGGGAGATGGGAGGTCCGGAGGGGACATGGCAAGGATTCTCGTGGTCGAGGACGACGCGGAGCTCAACCGCACGGTCTGCTCGTACCTCGCGCTGCGCGGGCACGAAGCCGTGGGGTGCCTCGACGCCACGCAGGCGTTCGACGCGCTGTACGCGCGCGACGTCGACCTCGTCGTGAGCGACATCATGATGCCCGGGACCGACGGCTTCACCTTGGCGGAGGCGGTGCGACGCTATGATGCGGAGCTGCCGATTCTGTTCATGACGGCGCGCGACGACATGGCGGCGAAGCAGCGCGGGTATGCCGCCGGCATCGACGACTACCTCTCCAAGCCCTTTGACCTCGAGGAGCTCGCCCTGCGGGTGAACGCCCTGCTGAGGCGTGCCAAGGTCAACCTGTCCCGAAGGATCGAAATGGGGAGGGTGACGCTGGACGTCGACGAGCGCGCCGCGTACCTTGACGGCGAGGCGGTCGACCTGACGCTGCGTGAGTTCGAGGTTCTCTGGAAGCTCCTCGCCAACCCGAGGAAGGCCTTCACTAGGAACCAGCTCGTCGGCGAGTACTGGGGCGGCGGCGCCACGAGGACCGTCGACGTCTACGTCGCCAAGATCAGGAAGTGCTTCGCGGACTGCGACGACTTCAGCATCGTGACGGTGCACGGCCTGGGCTACAAGGCGGTCCCCCGTGGGTAGGTGGGAGCGCGAGCGGTTCGTCGGGCGCGCGGAGGCGGGCGGCACGCGCGCCCGCCGCGCCCGTGCCGGCGCCGGCGCCGCGGACGACGAGGGGCCGGACGCACCCGCGGGCTCGCGCTGCAGGCGTACGCCTCGCCGTGAGGGGCGCGTGCAGCGCAGCCTGTTCACCTGGCGCTCCTACGCCGCCGTGCTGTTCGGGTTCTCTGCTGCCGTGACGATTACGAT
This sequence comes from uncultured Coriobacteriales bacterium, assembly GCA_903789505.1. GTDB lineage: Bacteria > Actinomycetota > Coriobacteriia > Coriobacteriales > UMGS124 > CAIFEU01. The sequence goes on along the minus strand of CAIFEU010000019.1, from coordinate 7,097 downwards.
CAGCTTCCTGCTCAGCGGCATCGACCTGCCCCCTGAGGTCTTTGGCTCGCGCATGCTGTTCGTCGTCGCCAACGTCTTCTTCATCAGTGCGCTCGCGACCGTCGTCTGGGGACTGTATCGCAGGCAGACGATGCAGAAGCCCGTCAAGCTCATCTTGGAGTTCACTGAGCGGCTCGCGCAGGGCGACTTCTCGGCGCGCATCCCCGAGCGCGGGGGAAGGGGGCGCAACGAATTCGACGTTATTGCCGAGGACCTCAATCGAATGGCGGGGGAGCTGGGCAGCGTCGAGGCGCTGCGATCGGACTTCGTGGCGAGCGTGTCGCACGAGATGAAGACGCCCCTCACCGTCATGAGCAACTACGCGACCATCATGCAGGACCCGACCCTGTCCGAGGGGGAGCGCATCGGATATGCCGTCAAGGTGGGCGAGGCTGCCCGCGGACTTTCGGACATGGTCTCCAAGATGCTGCGCCTCAACAAGCTGGAGAACCAGCGCATCTTTCCCGAGCGCGAGGAGTTCGACCTGTCCGAGCAGCTTGCCGAGTGCATCATCGACTGCTCGGACCGGCTCGACGTCGCCGGCATCGACCTGGTCACCGACCTCGAGGAGGGGATCAGCGTCGTGGGCGACGCGGAGCTGTGGTCGCTGGTGTGGGGCAACCTCATGAGCAACGCGGTCAAGTTCACCCCCACGGGCGGACGAATCACGGTGACGCTCTCCGAGGGGAGGGAGGCCGGGGGCGTCGAGAGCACGGGCGGGACCGAGGGCGCCGGTCAGTCCGAGGAAGGGGGCGAGGGCGACCTGCCCGCTGTGGGCGCCGACCTTCGCCTTGACCCCGACCCCGACTGGGCGACCGTCGTCGTGGCGGACACGGGCTGCGGCATCCCCGCATCGGCGCTTCCCCATGTGTTCGATAAGTTCTACCAGGCGGACCCCTCCCGCTCCTCGCGCGGAAACGGTTTGGGGCTCGCGCTGGTCAAGCGTGTGGTAGACGTGCAGGGAGGGACGGTGTCGGTGCGAAGCGAGCAAGGGCGGGGGAGTGCGTTTGTCGTGAGCGTCCCCAGGCATCACGCTCATGCGTAGGCGGGGCACCCCGCGGGCGGGGCGTCCGTCGGGCGTGCGGGGCGGGGATGCACAGGCCGACATGGGGGCGTCCGCGGTGCGAGGGTCGGGCGGTCGGGACGCGCGCGAACCGCTTCGGGAGGGGCGGTGGCTCTCGACGGGGGCGACGCGCGTCCTTGGGCGCCTGCTGCGGCCCGGGGCGGTGGTGACCGCCGCCCTCGTCGTCGCGTCGGTCGTCGGTGACGTCTGGTGCCTGCTGGGACCGGGAGGCTCGTCGCCGCTGGCGCCCGCCATCTACGCGCTGTCGACCTATGCGCTGGTGGTCGTCGTGACGGCGGTCGTGGACTGGGGCCCTCGCGCGGTGGACGCCGTGAGGGGCTGGGCCCCCGTGCGGGTGCTGATGGGCAGCGAGGGCATCCGGGTTGGCATCTCAAGTGCCCGCTCACTCGTGCTCGACTTCGCGTATGCGGCCTTCGTGCTCGCGACGGGCCTGCAGTACGACTCGGGCTGGGCGCTCGCCGTGGCGCTCTACAACCTGGTGACCGCCCTGCTGGGGTTCGCGGTGGCGTTCGGTCTGCATCGGGCGCGCCGGGCGGACGCAGCGTCGCGCATGCGAGGCGAGCTGAACGCGACGCTCGCGTGCGGGGTGCTGCTCGTCGTGCTGGCGTTCGTGCTGTCCGGTGTGATGGTCGAGATGATCGCCCGGCGCAAGGCGGACCTGTACGGCACCGTCGCCGTGATCGCGATCGCAACGTTCACGTTTGTCAGCCTCGTACTGTCAATCAAGTCGCTCGCCCAGGTGAGACGCGTGGAGCGCCCGCTGCTGGTGGCGTCGCGCGCGGTGTCGTTCTCGGAGGCGGTCGTGAAGCTGTTCTTCCTCGAGACCACGATGATTGCGGTGTTCGGGGCGGACCAGGAGTCGTTCCGCTTTGTCATGGAGGCCGTCAGCGGCGCGGTCTGCTTCGCGCTCGTCATGATCGCCGCGGTCGCCTTGATCGTCTACTCCGCCAGGGGTCTGCGCGCGCATCGGCCGTGACGCCTGCACGTCGCCTTGCGGGGCGCGCGGTGTCGAGGCGTGCTGCCCGCCGCGGATGGCGTCGTCCGTGAGCGTGAAGCGTGGCCATAGTTTGACGAAATGTGAGCCGACGACGCCCGAGGGGACCCTTTCAGGCACTCGGATGGTCAAACCGAGACGAAATGCGAGGGCCGAACGGTCCTGTCGATTTGCGCGGTGCGAGGAGGTTTGTTTGAGTTCCCGCATCGCCCCAGGTCAATGGGCCATCGGGATGGGGATGGTCGTCATGGCGAGGGAGCATGCGGCCGCTTGCCGGCGATAGGCATCGCATTTCGTCAACAGCTGGCCACCGAACGCTCGCCATCCCGGGGTCCTGGGCGTCTCGGTTCGCATTTCGTCATCGTTTGCCCATCCCCATCCCCACCCCCATACCCACCCCCATCCCTCGCGCTTGTCTCACCCCTCGCCCCGTCCCCCGCGACCCCATGCCCCTTGTCGCCTTGCTCTCGCCGCGTCCCGAATTTCAACTTTCGCTAACAATCCCCCGCAAATCGAATAACGGGCGCTCCGTAGCATCATCCTCGCGCCGCGGCCAACGGGGCTCGCCGGCGCGACGACACGGGATGGAGCGACTCACATGTCAATACTGGACGGTGCGAAGGCGCAGGCTCTGACGATGGCGACGATGAAGGGCTACGACCTTCTGCGCGAGGACTTCGACGGGAACCTGCCAAAGGTCGTGGCGCTGCTGAACCGCTTCTCGGGGGCGGGGGATGCGGGCAACGAGGACAACCTGCGCCTGCTCAACATGGTCGCTGGGCACCTGGGCACGCCCGGGGACAACTGGCGCGAGTTTGCGCTGCGCATCCGCGACGAGGTGGACCCCGACTGCGCGCGCACGTTCGTGAGGAACTTCTTCGTGAACAGCGTCGCCTTGGGCATGAACCGGCAGCGTCGTGTGAACGAGCGGTACGGTTGCAACTGCCCCTGGGCAATTCTCGTCGACCCCACCACCGCCTGCAACCTGCACTGCAACGGGTGCTGGGCGGCCCACTACGAGGGCGCGCGCCACCAGAGCCTGAGCTACGAGGAACTCGAGTCGATCGTATCCCAGGGCGTCGATATGGGGACGTTCGTCTACCTGTTCACCGGCGGCGAGCCGCTCACGCGCAAGGGCGACATCATCCGGCTGTGCGAGAGCCACCCCGACTGCTACTTCTCGGCGTTCACAAACGGCACGCTGGTGGACGAGCGGTTCGCCGACGAGATGCTGCACGTCAGGAACTTCATGCCCGCGTTCTCGATTGAGGGCTTCGAGGAGGCGACCGACGCCCGTCGGGGCAAGGGGACGTTCCGCAAGGTCTGCCGCGCGATGGACCTGCTGCGCGAGCGCAGGCTGCCCTTCGGGGCGTCAATCTGCTACACGAGTCAGAACTACGACTCGGTTGCCAGCGACGAGTTCATGCGATTCCTCGTGGACAAGGGAGCGCTGTTCTCCTGGATCTTCACCTACATGCCCATTGGCAAGGATGCCCCGGTGGAGCTGCTGGCGACGGCGCGGCAGCGCGCCGGGATGTACCACAAGGTGCGTGACGAGTGGCGCAAGAGCCTGCCCATCTTCCTCGCCGACTTCTGGAACGACGGCGAATACGTGGGAGGCTGCATCGCCGGGGGACGGCGCTACCTGCACATCAACGCCGCCGGCGACGTGGAGCCCTGCGCCTTCATCCACTACTCCGACTCCAACATCCGCGAGAAGTCGCTGCTCGAGTGCTACCAGAGCCCGCTGTTCGCCAACTACCGCGCGTGCCAGCCGTTCAACGCGAACATGCTGCGCCCGTGTCCGCTGCTGGACAACCCCGGTGCGCTCTCCCAGATGGTGAGAGCGGCCGGCGCACATTCGACCGACTACACCGCACCTGAGGACCCCGAGGAGGTGGAGGAGCGATGCCGCGCGACCGCCTGGGCGTGGGCGAGGGCAAGCGAGCCGCTCTGGGAGCTCTCTCCCAAAAAGGCACTCTCAGATTCGCTGGTCGTGCAGGGCAAGAGCCCCACGGCTTGGGTGAGCGACTAGGCGTCGTCGGCGCGCCGGCTTCGTGAGCGGCGGGCGCGCCGCGAAGCGACAAGGACGAGAGACGAGCAGGGCAAAGAGAGGAGATGGACGCGTGAGGTACGCGATAGAGACCCATGACCTGTCCAAGCGCTTTCACGGGATGTACGCCGTGCGTCACCTGGACATGCACGTCCCCGAGGGGGCGATATACGGGTTCATCGGGGAGAACGGCTCGGGCAAGTCCACGACGGAGAAGCTCGTGTGCGGGCTGCTGGTGCCCGAGCGAGGCAGCGAGATCCGTCTGTACGGTCGCCCCGTCGACGATGCGCAGGTGCGCGCCCGCATGGGCGTGCTCATCGAGAACCCGGGGTGCTTCCCCGACAGCACGGTGTTCCAGAACATGTTCATGCAGGCGATGAACCTCGGCCTGTGCAACCCGGGCGAGGAGGTGGAACGGGCGCTGGGCGCCGTGCGCATGACCGGGGCTGCCAACCGCAAGTTTGGCCAGTGCTCGCTGGGGATGAAGCAGCGCATCGGCGTTGCGCAGGCGCTGATGGGGCATCCCCGGCTGCTGATTCTGGACGAGCCCATCAACGGGCTGGACGCCGACGGGATGCGCATCGTGCGCGAAACGCTGCTGCGCGTGAACCGCGAGGAGGGGGTCACGATCCTTATCAGCTCGCACATCCTGGGCGAGCTCTCCAAGATCGCCACGCACTACGGAATCCTGCGTGAGGGGACGCTCGTGCAGGAGGTGCTCGCCAACCAGGTGCGCGAGCGCAGCAAGGAGTACGTGCTCGTGCGCACGTCCGACGACCGCGCCGCCTACCGGCTGCTGCGCGAGCGCGCCGACAGGGTCGAGCCCGACGAGGACGGGCTGCGCGTGTACGGGCAGACCGACAGCGCCGCCATCGCGACCGCGCTGTTCCAGGCGGGAATCTCGGTGAGCCACATCGAGCTGCGGCGGGTAGGACTCGAGGAGTACTACATCGACGCGGTGAGCGACGGGAGGAGGCAGTGATGAGGCAGGCGACTCAGATCGATACGTTCCGGCAGCGAGTTGGGTCGATGATCCGGATGGACTTCTATCGGCTCGTCCACACTCCGCTGCTCTACATCATGGTGGCGGTATCGGCGCTGATCCCAGCGCTGGTGCTCTCGATGGTGAGCGCCAACGAGCCGGGGGCGGCGCAGACGTTCACGAACGTCTGGCAGGTCGTCGAGATGGTGCAGGGCGGCGCGGACGGCCTCGGCATCATGGGGATGGCTCTGCTGTGCAACATCAACATGGTGTTCATCTTCGCGGCGATCCTCGTGTCGATATTCGTCTCGCACGACTACAGCAGCGGTTTCATCAAGAACATCTTCACGGTTCACGCCAAGAAGGTGGACTACGTGGTCTCGAAGACCGTCGTGGGCGTCTTCGCGGGCGGGGGAATGGTCCTCGCCTACCTCATCGGCGCGCTGCTCGCGGGCGTCCTGGCGGGCAAGTCGTTCGACACGGGAAGCGCAGGGGCCATCGGGGTGGTCATGTGCGTGCTGTCGAAGATCTGCCTCATGGGCGTGTTCGTGCCGCTCTACCTGGCGGTGGCCGTCTTCTTCAAGCAGCGCCTGTGGCTCACGATCATCGGGGCGTTCGTCGTGGGAATCCTGTTCTACCCGGTCGCGATGTTCTCGGCGCCACTCAACTCGACGCTTCTGAACGTGCTGCTCTGCGTCGCCGGGGCGTTCCTGCTCGGCGGTGCGGTGGGATGGGTCTGTGACCTGATACTGAGGACGCGGGACTTGGCGTGAGAGCCGGGCGGGGCGTTCTGGTTCGCAATGGCGATGCGGGCGCCCGTCGCGCCGCGCGTCATCGTGCGGCGAACGGATGACGAAGGAGGACGGAAGACATGACTGAACGGGAAATGACCGAGCTGGAGAAGGCATTCGCGGGAAGGCAGTTCGACAGGCGCGACCCCGAGGTGCGCCGGCACATGGCGCGCGTGCAGGACCTCGTATTCGACTTCAACGCCTGCCGCCCGTCGGACCCCAGGCGCCGCGAGATACTCTCGCAGCTCGTGAGCGGGTACAGCGAGTACGTGTTCGTGGAGAGCGGGTTCACCTGCGTGCTTGGGAAGAACGTGCGCTTCGAGGGCATGGCGATGGTCAACTTCAACTGCACGTTCCTCGACTCGAACGTCATCACGATCGGGCACCGCGCCCTGATCGGGCCGGGATGCAGCCTCATCTGCACCAACCATGCCCTGGTGGCCCAGGAGCGGCTCGCGGGCATGTTCGACGACGCACCCATCACGATAGGAGGGGACGCATGGCTCGGTGCGAACGTCACGGTGCTGCCGGGGGTGACCGTGGGCAATGGCGCCGTCATTGGGGCGGGCTCCGTGGTGACGCGCGACATACCCGCGGGCGTCGTGGCGGTGGGCAACCCCTGCCGCCCTCTCAGGGAGGTCACCGACGCCGACCGCCTCGCGGCGAAGCCGTGCTGACGGGTCGCCGGCGCGCCCGCATGTGTGGCGGCCGCCGACGGCGGCTCCCGGCACACGGGCCGTGCTTGGCCACGTGCTCCCAGTGGATGCCGTTGACGACGAGGTTCACCTCGCTCCTCAGGCCTTCGCATGGTCAAACCGAGACGAAATGCGATGACAGGTAAGGACGAGGACGACCACGAAGGGCGGAGTCGTCTTCGCATGGTCAAACCGAGACGAAATGCGATGACAGAACGCCTCCTGCTGGCCCGCTCGGCGAGGGTGAGCTGCCGTGCTCTCGCATCGCACCAGGTCAGCGGATTATTCGGACAATGGGCGTGCGCCATTCAGACGTGCCATGCGGACGCGCGGCACGACGAGTCTCGCATTTCGTCACAAGTTGACCTCCGAAGGCCGGTTTTCGGGGGCCGTGAGCACCCGGCCTCGCATTTCGTCATCATTTGACCGGAACATTTGACCGGAACGCTGACCCTGACC
>CAIFEU010000018.1:8728-24381 GCA_903789505.1 uncultured Coriobacteriales bacterium | reverse complement strand
GCCACAGCGCGGGCGATTCCATCCCCTGCCCATCCCAGAGACGGGACCTCCCTCTGCACGCATCCAGCCGGTAGAAAGACAGCGCAGGCCACGGGCGACGACCGGAAGGGCACCGGGGCGAGGATGACGGCAAGAATGGTCCAGCCCCGCGACGAGTTCCGGCCCTCCGTCTACGTCGGCATCGTGGGAGCGAGCTTCGGGTTCGTCTGGATGACGTCGTGCAGCATGGCGGCGCATCTGGGGTTCGGGCAGCAGTTCGGGGATGGTCCCTTCTGGGGGATTCTGCTGGCGGGGGTGAGCGTCAACCTCGGCATCATAGCGCTATACCTGTGCGCCCCTGCCTCGCTCGAGCGCCGCTTTGGGCAGGTGCTGCGCTGGGTCATCGCGCTGATCGGCGCTGCATGGGCGTTCATCCCGGTCGCCTCGGCGATTCCCCTGCTGGGGTGCTTCCTCTGTGCGCTGATATACACGCTGGTCACGACGTTCGTCACCATGCTCGTCATCGAGCTGTGCGAGCAGTGCAACGCGACGGTCTGCGCGGTCGTAGGGACGCTGTCGACGTTATTCGTAGGCGGGCTGCTGGTCGGCATCGTGACGTTCGGGGCGTTCACGAGCCCGGCGCTCGCCGAGGGCGAGCAGTGGGTCAGCCGTTCGCTGGTATGCGCCGCAAGCGCGACGGCGATGTTTCTGAGCGTCCCGTTCTTGCCGAGCATCCGCAGCAGCGCGCGTGACCTGTCGCGCATGCGACTGCCCGAGACCGAGGGCTTCGAGGAGAGGCTCGCCCACGGCAAGGAGGCCCTCTACGAGCATGCGGGCCTCACGCAGCGGGAGGCGACAATCGTGAACCTAATCGTGCGCGGCGACTCGCGCGACCAGATTGCCGACCAGCTCTCGCTCAGCCCGAGCACCGTCAAGAACCACATCACGTCAATCTACCGAAAGCTCGGCGTGCACTCGGGCCGCGAGCTCAGCGCGCTCGTCCTCGGCCTCGACGAGCGACACGAGGGGTAGCGCGGCAGCCGCGGGCGGACGGCTGCTTCGAAGCCGACGCACGCCGCCAGGAGAACAGGCCGGTCGGCACGCGCTGCCGATAGGACGTCGCCGCCACGCGGCGCCGCCCCGCCCTCGCTACTTGTCCTCGTACGTGGGAATCGGCGTCTCGTCCTTCTCGTCGATGTGGCCGTCCCACACGTAATGCCTGGTCTCGCGCGCGACCATTGGCGAGAGCAGCAGCAGGCAGATGATGTTGGGGGTGACCATCAGCGCGTTGCCGATGTCGGAGATCGTCCAGACGGTGTCGCTCACGCCCACGGCGCCCACGATCGCCACGAAGACGTAGATGACCTGGTAGATGCGGATGGCGTTCTTGCCGAACAGGTAGGCCACGCAGCGATTGCCGTAGTAGCTCCACCCGATGATCGTCGTGAACGAGAACAGGATCATGCCGCCCACCAGCACCGGCGTGCCGATGACGGGCACGCTGCGGAACGCCAGGCTCGTGAGCTGGGCGCCCGCGGTAATCGAGCCGTCGGAGAGGACCTCGGGGTTGCCGCACAGCGTCGAGACGATGACCAGCCCCGTGAGCAGGCAGATCACGACGGTGTCCCAGAAGGTGCCGGTCATCGACACGAGCGCCTGACGGGCGGGGTTGCTCGTGCTGGCGGCACTGGCCACGATCGGCGCCGTGCCCATGCCGCTCTCGTTGGAGTACAGGCCGCGCGCACAGCCGAACTGGATCGCCTTGGCCATGCCGGCGCCCGCCAGGCCGCCGAACCCCGCCTGGGGCGTGAAGGCGCTCTTGACGATCAGGACGACGGCGTCCCAGACGTAGTGGCCGTTCATGATCAGGATGATGACGCAGCACACCACGTAGGCGATCGCCATGAACGGGACGATCTTCTCGCAGATGCGCGACAGCCACTTGATGCCACCGAAGATCACGAGCGAGACGAGGAACGCGACCGCCAGGCCGATGATCCAGTTGAGGTGCGCCGGCGGGTTGGAGATGTTGGAGGAGATGACGCCCACCAGGGCATTGGCCTGCGTGGCGCAGCCGGTGCCGAACGTCGCGATGACGACGAACAGCGCGAACAGCACGGCGCCGAGCTTCGCCCACCACGGGGTCGTGCCGTCCTTGCGCTTGAAGCCGCGCTCCCAGGCGTACATCGCGCCGCCGAGCATCTCTCCCTTGTGGTCCTTCACGCGGTACTTGACCGCCATGAACGTCTCGGAGTACTTGGTCGCCATGCCGAACACGCCGGTGAGCCACATCCACAGCACGGCGCCGGGGCCGCCCGCCATAATCGCGGTGCCCACTCCGACGATGTTGCCCGTGCCGATCGTCGAGGAGAGCGCCGTGGTCAGCGCTCCGAACTGCGAGATGTCCCCCGGCGAGTGGGGATCCTTCGAGAAGGTGATCTTGAGCGCCTGGGGCAGGCGGCGCTGGATGCAGCGCGTGCGGATCGTGAAGAACAGGTGCGAGCCCAGCAGCAGGACGATCATGGGGAGGCCCCATAGGAAGTTGTCGATGCCAGTGACGACGCTCGCGAAGTCCATGTGTGACCGGTCCCCTTCTGCCTCGTGTGCCCGCAACGCCTGGTCGCCGCGCCCGCGACCGTCCAGGCCGGTGCGACGAGAGTTGAAGCCGGTTGCCCACCATACACGAACGCGACGGCGCATGTGTGGACGCGTCCGTCGGATGGGGGCGTCGGATGGCGAGCGGGGCGGGGCAGCCCGCGAAGAGCAAACGGCTGCCGAAAGCACGGCGCCGGGGCGCGGGGGCGGCAACAGGGGCGCGGGAGGGGGCCGGAGCGCGGACGCGGCCCGGGTGCGCGATGACAGCGGGGCGCGGGCGCGGCCCGCAGGCGTCACCCCCGGCCGGAGGCGGGGCCGGAGCCCGAACCGGGCGCAGCGGCGGGGTCCGCGGGGGTGCCGGGGGCGGCGCGGCCCTCAGAGGAGCCGGGGGCGCCCTCGACGCCGGCGACCTCGAACAGCTCCTCGCGGGAGTGTATGCCCAGCTTCTGGTACACGTGGCCGATGTGCGCCTTGGCCGTGCCGTTGGCTATCAGCAGCTCGCGCTCGATGTCGCCCGCGGTCTTGTGCTCGGCGAGCAGGATCAGGACCTCCTCCTCGCGCTGCGTGAGGCCGTACCTGCGCGCCAGGTCGCTGCAGCGGCGCACGAGCGCGTTGCGGCGCACCACCTCGCCCGCGCCCTCGCCGTCGCCCGCCCCGGGCGCGTCGGGCCCGCCGGACGCGCCGGTCCCCTGGATCAGGACGCCCCACGTGGAGTCGAGGCGCTTCTCGGAGAAGACCATGAACGTGGCGACGAACACGGCGACCATCACGAACGGCGCGACCGGGATCCCCACCCCCGCCAGCGCGGCGGCGAGCCAGCGGCTCGCGACCATCGACAGGGCCCTCACGCCGCGCTCGATGCCGAACAGCCAGATCGCGCTCGCCCCGTAGTGGTAGCAGATTGATCCGATCATCGTCATGACGAATATCTCGCTGGCGGCGTAACCGAAGTTCACGCTGAGGTCGAACGCCGCACGCCCGAGGGGCGTCGCCGTCGAGATGAGCACCGGCAGCATCAGGAACACCGCCGAGAAGAACGGCAGCCACGTGCCGTAGATCGTCTGGAACTCGACGCGCCCCGACAGCATGACAATCGCCGCGACGACCACCAGCGCGCACGCGACCATGCCCGGCGCCGAGTGCGGGCCGAAGACCGAGTAGCTCTGGATCTCCTGCAGGCCGAACGCCGAGCAGTAGATCGCCACCACGGCGATCGGCTTCCAGGGGAAGACAAAGGCCGGCGGCGCGACGCGCGCGGGGCGACGCTCGCGCGACAGCCCCCGGTAGGCGATCGTCAAGCACGCGATGGAGACGACCGGCAGCAGGCAGACCATAGCCGGCAGCCACGCGAGGACGAAGCCGCGGTACACGTAGATGACGAGCGCGCCCGTCACGAGCGAGAGCGAGTACAGTAGACAGATTCGCACCGGGGACTCGCAGGCGTACAGCTCGCTCCACAGCAGGATGACGATCGCGATGCCAACCCCGCCGAACACCGCGCACGGCCAGGCGAGCAGCGGGGCGAGCGAGGGATGCCAGATCGACGCGAACCCGCCGACGGTCGCCAGCACGAGAAGAGCCACGCCCGTCGGCTTGGACCAGCGCCGCTCGTGCAGCGGCGTCAGCCGGGCGTGCAGGGCGGCGAACACGAACAGCGTCACGACCATGACCAGGTCGAACGCGTCATGGCCCGCGAAGTGCTGCGTCGGGTAGTCCACGAACGACCCCACGAACGCTATCTCGATCCAGGCACGGTAGACGCCCAGGCCCAGGAACGAAAGCGGCGCGGTGGACAGAATCGACCGCCAGATCCGCATGCGACCGGAGAGCCCCGTCCCGCGCGGGACCTCCGGCTCGTCGTCGGGACCCTCAGCCGGGGCGGCCTCGGGGGCAGGGACGTGCCCCGCACCGGCCCCGGGCGCCGTCCGACGCGAGGCGCCCGTCGGGCCGACGTCCGCGCTGTCGTCGGGACCGACGGCGGTGGGCGCCGCGGCACCCCTCCCGGCGGCGTGGTCGCGCCCCGACCGACCTCTTCCTCCTGAAGCCATGCCCGTCCTCCCCCGTCCAAGCCGCCGGTGCGGCTGCGCGCTTCACCATCCGCGGCACGACGCGTCCCAGGCCTCACGCTGCGCCCGGGCGCCTCCCCCGAGTAGATAGTAGATGATAGTTCCCGAACGTGTCCGGCCGACGTCCGGGGCGCGCTCGAGCGCGGCAGGCGCGCGGGACGGCGGGCGCGGCGCAGGGCACGCGAGGCGGCGGGTCGGAGGGCGTTGGGGGCACGTGGGGAAGGGCGGCCAGCGCAGCGGCGGGCGCTTGGGGCGGGTTATGCCTTGCCTGCCAGGGGGTTATGCGCCGGCTTATTGCGCCCACCCAGCCGACCTTCCTACCGTCGAGGTCGTCAAGCGCATCCGCGCCACGGTTCCACGACGGCGCGAGCACGGCGAGCGGGGCGGATGGTGCCCGCGCGCCGCACGGCACTCGCGACGGAGGTCGAGCGCGGCTGGGCGGCAGGCCATAGGGGAAAGGAACGCAATCATGAGTGACACCATGAACGCAGCTTCGACGTCGACGAGCGCGGCGAGCGTCTCGCGTCGCGGGTTCGTCAAGGCGGCTGGCATCGCCACGGTCGCCGGGGCCGCGGGCGCCGCGGTGCTGGGCGGGGCGGGCGCCACGAGCGCCCAGGCGGCGACCGGCCCGAGCTTCCCGGCCGAGACACCCGCCGAGACCCCGTCGTTCTTCGTCGCGCCCGACCCCATCACCGACGTCAACGAGACGAAGGACTACGACGTGGTCGTGATTGGCGCGGGCGCGGCAGGCGTGTGCGCGGCGCTGTCCGCCAACGAGGCGGGCGCCAAGGTCGCGCTGCTCCAGAAGGAGGAGACCGCAATCAGCCAGGGCAACACCGGCAGCGGCATCGACCTGGACAAGTCCGACCCCGCCGGCGTCGAGGCACTCATCTCCACCGAGATCGCCGAGAACGGCTATCGCCCCAAGCGCGCGCTGCTGCGCAACTGGGCGTACAACTCCGGCGAGGCGGTCAAGTGGATGATCGCCAAGGCTGAGAAGCAGAACGCGCAGGTCGTGGACCAGGGCGACCAGCAGCAGCAAGGCATCGTCAACGTGAACGGCTACGAGCTGCACTACGTGACCTCGTACTTCGGGCCCAAGCCGTACAACACCGGCGACGGCGTGATTGCGCTGGCGGCCGAGGCGCAGGAGGAGGGCGTTGAGATCTTCTACAGCACTCCCGCGGTCCAGCTGGTGGGCAGCGCCGACAAGGGCGGCGTCACCGGCGTGATCGCCCAGAACGCCGACGGCAGCTACGTGCAGTTCAACGCCAAGAAGGGCGTCATCGTCGCGACCGGCGACTACCAGAACAACACCGACATGTGCGAGTACTACCTGCCCGACCTGCGCAACATGGAACGCAAACAGTTCAACAAGACCGGCGACGGCCAGCGCATGATTGTCTGGGCCGGCGGCAAGATGGAGGACCTGAACCACACCAAGATGCTGCACGACTTCGACGCGGGCCCCGCGAGCATGTGCGATATGCCGTTCCTCGCCGTCAAGGACGACGGGAGCCGTTTCTGCAACGAGACCACGCCGATGTCGATCATGAACAACTACCTGCGCGGCCCGCAGGACTGCGGCTGGTACTCGCAGATCTTCGACGCCGACTACATGACCGCCGCGGCCGACTGGCCCGGCAAGCTCGTCGACCCCGACGGCCTCAAGAACTACGAGCCCGAGGACGACGGCGACAAGCAGGGCGTCTACCCCGGCCTGGTCAACACCTACGTCGCCGACACGATTGAGGAGCTCGCGGGCAAGCTCGGCATCGACGCCGACGCGCTCAAGGCCACGGTCGACCGCTACAACGAGCTGTGCGACAAGGGGGCCGACGAGGACTTCGGCAAGCAGGCCGAGTACCTGGTGCCCGTCAAGACCGCGCCGTTCTACGGCATCCACCGTCACGTGCGCGTCTCCGCCGTCGTCTCCGGCGTCGACGTCGACGAGAACAACCAGTGCCTGACCCCCGACGGCGACCCCATCCCCGGCCTGTACGCGATCGGCAACTGCGCCGGCAACTTCTACGGCGGCGTCGACTACCCGCTGAAGGTCTACGGCCTGTCGCTGGGCCGCTGCTACACGGCCGGCTACATGTGCGGCCGCTACGTCGCCGGGCTGTAAGGCCCGGTACGCGCACGCCGACGTCAGCCGCCCGACGCACGCCGCAAACGGGCTGACGTGCGGCTGACGAATGGCGCGGGGTCATCCATGAGGCGCCCGCCCGCATCGAGCAGACAACCGGTGCGGGCGGGCGCCCGCGTCTTGCGCGAGGCCGCGCGGGGCGGCACCGGCGCGACAGCACGGCAATGCGGCAGTACGGCAGGGCGACGTGGCGGGCGCGGCAGCGCGGCAGAGTAGCGATGCGAGCGCGGCAGTGCGCCGGCACGTCGCAGCAAAGCGGCAGCGCGGCAGGGCGGGCGCCCTCGCCGCGCTCACCGCAGCGCCCGCGCCACCTCCTCCTGCAGGCGGGGCAGGACGTCCGTCGCGAACCAGGGGTTGCGCCTCATCCACAGCTGGTTTCGCGGCGAGGGGTGCACAATCGGGAACGTCGCGGGCAGAAAGCGCTCGAAGTCACGGACCGTGCGCGTGAGGCTCGCGGACAAGGGCAAGCGCAGGTAGTGTCGCACGGCGTAACCGCCGACAAGCACCGTGAGCCTGACCTGGAGCATCATTGCGAGCAGAGCGGGGTGCCAGCGCTGCGCGAACCCCTGCCGGGGCGGCAGGTCGCCGCTGCGCCCGGCGCCGGGGAAGTAGAAGTCCATGGGCAGGATGGCGACGCGGTCCGGGTCGTAGAAGGTCGCGCGGTCGATGCCCAGCCACTCACGCAGGCGGTCGCCGCTGCGGTCGTTCCAGGGGACCATCGTCTCCTGCGCGACGCGCCCGGGTGCCTGTCCCACAATCACGACGCGCGCGCCGGCGCCGGCGCTGAACAGCGGGTCGATGCCCCGGGCGGTGTACTCGGCATTGTCCGGGTCGGCGCGAATCGCCTCGTGCACCTCGATGAACCGCGGCCCTCCCATCAGGCGCCGTCCCGCCGCTCCCGAACCGCCCGTGACCTCGTCGCTCGCTCCCATGACATGCCCCCGATCTCCCGCCCCGCCGCATCGGCTCTCGACTCGATGCTCGCCCGCGACGGGCGCGGCGGGGAGGCGGGAGGGCGCCGTGCGACCAGCGCATCCCCCACGCCCGCGCCCACGCTCGCCCCGCGGGCCTCGGCAGGCTGGGAGCTACTTCGTCGCCGCGGTCACAGTCGCGTCCGCGGTGAACTTCAGCACTCCGACCTTCGCCTCGCGGCCGAACGCCGTGATGGCGCTGACCGTCATGACGTAGTCGGTGCCGGAGGAGAGGGAGATGCCGAAGAGCTGCCGCACGAAGACCGGTGCCTGGTCCTGCGGCGCCTTGAAGTAGTCGGAGATGAAGCGCGTGTCGTAGAATGGCGTTGAGGGCGCGCCGGACGGGTCGGCCTTGGCCATCTGGACGCGATAGGACACGACCTGGTCGTCCTCGACGCCCGAGGTGTCGGGGCGTACGACGTCGGCGCGCAGCGAGAAGTACGCGTTGACGGAATCGCCGTAGGCGCTCACGCTGCGCCGCGTGAAGACCTCGAGCGCGCCGTCGCCCTCCTTGACCTCGGCGACGATTGGCTCCTTGGAGCTTGCCTTGCGGTCGTCGAGGCGATAGGCCTGCGCCTGCGCGTCCGCCGCGGGGTCAACGACCCACGGGACGCCGATGACGCGACCGGCGCCGCGGAAGTCGATCCTGGTGATCGTCACCTCGTTGGTCTGACGGTCGACCTCCACGAGCAGCCCCTCGCTGGCGTCGCTGCCGCCCGCCGGCGTGGAGTTGGCAACTTTGGCGCCGGTGTCGTCGATGCCCCAGTCCTCTTCGTAGTACGCCTTCGCGAACGTCGCGGTCTGGGCAACCGTAATGCCCTCGCCCTGGTAGATGGACAGCGGGTCCTGCAGGGGCGTGTGCGTGTGCCCGGAGAAGCAGATGAGCTGCGGGTACGCGGCGCACAGCTCGTCATAGAACGCGCGCTCGTCGGTCGAGGGGATCGTGGGGTCGTCGCCGAACTCGGCGGAGTCGCCCGTATCTTCCGAGCGGCGCACCGTCGCGGCGAAGGGGTGGTGCATCAGCATGAAGATGGGCCTGTCGGCACCCTCGGCGGCGTCCTTCTCGAGGCGCTCGCGGATCCATTCCTTGCGGTCGCCGTAGTACTCGTAGTACTCGTTGCCCTCGCTGTGCGCGGAGACGCCGATGACGTGATACCCCTTGCCGTCGGCGCCGTCACCGCCGATCACGACGTCGAAGTCGGGCTCGCCGTCCGCCTGCGCGCCGGGCGCCTGGAACGAGCCGGGCACCTCGATCTTGGCGAGCAGGTCGTCGCTGAATGAGGCGCGGGCGGCCTCGCCGTCGCCGCCGTGCAGGTAGTACTCGTGGTTGCCCATCGTGATGCCCAGCGGGCAGCGCGCGTTGGCGTTGAGCAGCTCCGCGAGCTCGGCGTACTCCGAGGGCATGGCGCGGTCGACGGTGTCGCCGACGAAGAAGTGCGCGTCATAGGAGTCGGCGATGCCGTACAGCGTCGCGAACGCGTGCGCGATCTTCTCGCGGTAGTGGAAGGCGCTGCCCGACCCCACGTGGACGTCGCTCTGCACCGTGAAGCGGACCTTGTCGCCGGCGAGCGTGGGGAGCCCGGCGGCAGGCGTCTCGTCGCCAGCGTCGAGGGCGCTCGAGGACGCGGAAGACTTCTCCCCCTCGGCGGCGCGGGCGATGCCGGAGGCGTCGGGAACGAGCAGCGCGCCGCCCAGCGCGCTCACCCCGGTGGCCGCCGCGAGCGCGAGGAACTCGCGCCTTCCGACGGGGAACCTCCCCTGGTCGTATGCCGCAAGCAGCTCCCCGTTCCCCGCGTTCCTCGCGTTCCCCGCGTCCTGCGCCTCCGTGGCGTGCATGTCCATGCGGTGGTCCCCTCTCTCGTCGTCGATTCCGTCGATTCGACACCCGTCGCGCGCGTGGCGGACGGGCGTCCCACCGCGCCGCGCGCACGACACCGACGATGCTAGAGTCCGTGTTTCAGGAACCCGCAACGGAAATGGAATCGTATTGTCAGTTCAATTTTTATTTATTTCTGAATAGAAAGATTTATCTGATTACAACTAAATGATATCGCCGTTACCCATGTGACGAGCGCCGGGGCGTAACATTTGGCGGATGCGGGCGAGAGGGCGAAGGAGCCGGCTTGGCCGCGGAGGGGGCAGCTTCTGCACTCCCCAGGGTCAATGCTTCTTACACGCACCCCGTGTTACCATCCCCGCAGGGCATCCGCATCGTAGCGGGTACCGGCAAAAAGTCGGGAGCATGAAATGAAGCGACGGGACGGGGCTAACCTCTTCACACTCGGAGAGATGGCGAAACTGACCCAGTTGAGCCCCAAAACTCTGAGGTTCTACGACGAGAAGGGGACCGTCTCCCCCCGCTGGCGCGACCCTGAGACCGGATATCGATATTACGACGCAGACCAGCTGTATCGCCTCGGTAACATGCGTCTCGCCAAGGAGCTAGGGCTCCCGATGAGGGGATATGACGACGTCGTAGTGACAAACAACGAGCTCGACGAGCTCGACTTCGACTCGGCCGCTTCCCGAATTCGCAAGGCTCAGGAAGAGAAGGCTGTCGAAATTGCCGTCGCCACCCGACAGCTAAGCATGCTCGAACGTCTCTCTCAGGACGTCTCAATCTTGCGGTCGCATAAAATCGGGGGAGTCTCTTTCACGTTGGAATGCCCCCGGCTGCATCTGCTCGCATATCTTCCTCCGCGTGGGGATGGGCCAGCGACTCTTGAGTCGTGGTTCGAGCGGCAGGGTCCGCTCGAGTGGGCGTGCCTGCCACGCTACGGCAGGCTGCAGGGCCTCGGGACCCTCATGTCGGGCTTCGTGGACGTGCGCGGTTTCTGCTGTGAGATGCGCGACGACATCCCCCTAGGTGGGATAACTATGCCTCAGGATTTTCTCGAGTTCGAGCTGCCTGCGGCCAAAGACCGCTGCTGGCTCGTGACCAGCGCCTCCGACATCGAAAGCTGGAAGCCACTGCGCAAGTGCTACGGAGCGTTCGGCTTCGGCGGGGACAAACCTGACGGAGCTCGCAGCTGCGATGATGGAGCCCCGGCATTCGAGAACATCGATGTGGACAGCCTTGATGGCAAGCTCGTGCTCATGCAGGAATGCGGCTTCTTCGAGGACTACTCTCGAGCCGTGTTCCTCGTGAGGGTGATTGACGACCCACGCGCATAGGCAGCTCCCTCCGAGTCCACCGAGTCTGTCGGTTTCTCGTCAATCCATACCAACACGCTCCGCCTCACCTTGGGGGAGGCCTCCCGTCGCTTGCCCAACGAACCCGCCCTCGATGGCCCCATCCCGCCGATAGGGGCGTTGAGCTGGCGGAGTGTCATGGCGCCGACGTTATCGTCCCGTCTCCGGGGCGGCCCGAATCTCCACGGTTCCCCTCGTTGACTCTCCCCTTGAAGCACCTCGTAGCTTTGTCTTGCGCGACGCGTCGGAACCGGAAGCAGCAGCGTGCCGCGCGGGGAAATCGTCAGGAACGCTCAGGGACAAGGGGACGAACATGGACAACTCAACGAGCATCTCTCGTCGCGGTCTCATCGCCGCAGGCGCCGCCGTGACCGCAGGGGCTATTGCGTGCAGCCAGGCCGTCGGGACGCCCGCCCTCGCCGACGAGGCGAGCTGGGACGGCGAGTACGATGTAATCGTGTGCGGGGCAGGCATGGCGGGCTATTGCGCCGCAATCACCGCCATCACCGAGGACGACGCCGCCACGGTGCTACTGCTGGAAAAGGGCGACGGTCCGCGGGGCAACAGCGCCTACGCCGCTGGATACACGATTTACGCTGACAACGCCGACGATGTGCTTGTCCACCTCAAGGCAATGGACGGCAACGCCGAAACTCCCGACGACGTGCTGCGGTCATTCGCCGAAGGGCTCGTGGAGAACAAGGACTGGTTCAATACCCTTGGTGCCAAGGAGGAGTGGCTCGTCCGCGACGTTCCCGGCACTTCGGTTGAGGACCAGCTCGACAGCATCCCGTTCGACTTCCCCGAGCTGCCTAACTACAACGCGATGGGGTTCGTCCACTTTGACGAGGAGAACGAAGAGGGCCCAACCAGCACGACCGACTTCCTCGCCCAGGTGATGGACGAGCGCTCCGGCGACCGACTTACCTACCTCAAGGAGACGCCCCTCGAGGAACTCATCCAGGATTCCCAGACCAAGGAGGTGACCGGCGTCGTCGCTGGAGGTAAGCGCTACCGCGCACGCGGCGGCGTTGTGCTCGCCACTGGCGGGTTCGAGATGAATGAGGAGATGCGCTTCACCTACACTGGCGTGCGCAAGGCATATCCCAGCATCGCGACCCTCAACACCGGAGACGGAATCCTCGCAGCCCAGGCGGTCGGTGCAGACCTATGGCGCATGCGCGGTGGCCAGATGTACTGGATGGGTCTGCGCGACCTCGAGAACACGAGGTTCCTCTCGGTCGACTCCTTCTACTCCTCCAAGCGCTACGGCATCACCGTCGGCATTGGCGGCAGAAGGTTCTATATGGATTTCGACGGCGCGCTCACGTGCCTCGACCACTCGAGCGCTGATGGCGATCTCCGCACGGCGGTGGGATGGCGTCACGCAATGGTCAACTATGGCGGCCAGTGGGCGCTTGTGAACCCGATGCCCGCAAAGGGATGGTTCATCTTCGACCAGGCAGGACTGGATGCCGGGGCGATTCCCACGCAAATCTCGACCGACCCCGTCGCGGACGGCTGGGCGTATCGCGCCGATACGATTGAAGAGCTGGCGTCGCAAATCGACGTTCCCGCCGACGAGCTCGCGACGACCGTGCAGAACTGGAATCGCTCCTGCGATGAGGGCCTCGACGACGCGTTCTACCGCCCTGCCGAGACGCTAACCCCCATCCGCACCGCCCCGTTCTACGCAATGCTGTGCGTGCCGCAGCTTGAGAACACCAACGGTGGACCCCGCCGCGGGGCAGGTGCCGAGGTGCTCGACACCAAGGGAGAGCCGATTCCCCACCTTTATGAGTGCGGAGAGCTCGGCAGCGTGTGGGGAGAGTTCTTCCAGGGCGGAGGCGACTACGCTGACTGCGCGGTGTTCGGCAGGCTCGCCGCACGTAACTCACTCAAGAACCTGTAGCAGAGAGAAGCGGATGGGGGAATCTCCTATGGAGATAGATGTCAGTCGTCGCAGTTTCCTGGCCGCTTCGGGAGCCGGAGCACTCGGTGCCGTGATAGGTTCAAGCACACGTCTCGCCTACTCAAGCGAAACGCAGACAAAGGACGAGTCTCATAAGGACGTCTCAGGCCAAGCGACATCATCGACCCAGGGCCCGCACACCTTCGCAGACACCATTGCCTGGAACGCCGAATATGATGTTGTAGTAATAGGCTTTGGTGGCGCCGGAGCACAAGCTTCCATCTACGCCGCGGACGCAGGCGCAAAGGTGCTGGTGTGCGAAAAGGCACCAAAGGGAGATGAGGGCGGCAACACAAGGTATTGTGACCAGTGCATCCTCGCGGCTAACGATGCCGAGCGCATGTACAACTACATCATCGACCTGTGTGGAACCATTGACCACGACGATAACGCAATACGGGCGTTTAGCGAAGGCCTTGCCGAGATTCCGGAGGACTTGGCGTATCTCGGCATCGACAATCCGGTCAAATGGAGCGAGAACCCGGAGATGGACAGCCAGTTCCCCGGCCTGATGCCCGAGTATCCCGACAGCCCTTATGGCGATGCGGTTGAGATTTACACCGTCAATCGAGTCATAAGTGACAGCGCGCTGTGGAAGGCGCTGAAGAGAAACGTCTACAAGCGTTCCGACTCAATCAGTGTGTGGCTTGACTCTCCCGCCACGCATCTAATCAAGGACCCCACCAGCGGCACAATCGTGGGCGTCGAAATCAAGAAGCAGGACGAGGACGTCCTCGTGCGCGCGAACAACGGCGTAATCCTGGCGTGCGGAGGCTATGAGGCCAATGACACGATGCTCCAGAACTTCATCGGAGCAACGCACTATGCGATTGAGGGCACATTCTATAACACGGGCGATGGAATCAAGATGGCGCAGGAAGTTGGTGCCGACCTGTGGCATGTCGGAAACTTCGCGTCATACGGCACTCCCTATGCTGGGCTAACGGTAAAGGTCTCGGGTCAGGAGCGCATAGATTACAGCCTGAGGCTCCCCACAAGTGGCTCCCTCTTCATCGCTTCGGATGACGGCAGCCGTTACCTGCGGGAGGACGGAAAGGAAGTCCACGGCAGACTCTATGCCAACGGCAAGTGGCGAATTCCATTTCAGATGGAGCATCCCCACTTGATATTCGACAGCACGGAGCTTGACGAAATCAAGAACCTCGGCTTGGACATGGACAAGCTCGAAAAACAAATGGTGAGCGCCGACACGGTCGAGGAGCTCGCGACCCTCATCGAGGCGGACCCCGACATCCTCTCCAATCAGATAGACGCGTTCAACCACTTCGCGCAGGAGGGAGTCGATTACCAGTTTGGCCGCTCCCCAGAAAGCATGCGCGCCTTTGACGGCGGGACCCTTTATGCAGTCGCATACTCATCGTTTCTCACCAACACGCAAGGTGGGCCTCGCAGAAACGCCGACGCACAGGTCGTCGATACAAACGGAGTTCCCATCCCTCATCTCTACAGCGCCGGTGAACTCGGGAGCGTCTGGGCGGCACGGTATCAGGGCGCCGGAAACGTCGGAGAATGCCTGACGTTCGGAAAGATTGCCGGCAAGAACGCCGCCATGCCCAAAGAACCGCTTCCCGAGACGAGCCTGCCCGAGGTGGAGCCCAACATCATCTACGAAATTGGAAAGGGCGATCTCGCATCCGAACCCGAGGAACCGGTGGAGCTTGGCGACAACCAGTATCTCGGAACAAGTGACGATGGTATCGGCGGAGATGTCCGCCTCAGAATCACGTATTCAGATGGCGCCCTGACAAACATCGAGGTCATCGAAGAGCACGAGACCCCAGGCATTGGGGAGCCTGCCTTCGACCAGTTGATTTCGAGCGCGCTGCAGAGCAACGGCAAGACGGTCGACTCCATATCTGGGGCAACACTTACCTCATCTGCGTTCATCGAAGCCCTGGATGACGCCATGAGCCAAATCGCATAGCGTCCCCGTTTGAACGAGTACCAATTCTGACGAAATGAAGCGCAGACTCCCTGAACCCAAACATCGAATGGGGCTTGGGGAGTTTGCGCCACCCTCATGATGTCGCGAAGAGTCCCGCCCATCACGGGGCGTGGCATGCCTCGCCCCCGGAGGGGCGCAGCCGAGGCGGTAACATGCCGGTCTGCCGTCTTCGGGTGCATACCAAACGGAGTCGCCCACAAAGATATGGCAATTTGACTAATCAATTGAAATAATGCACGTAGTAATCCAATGCAAACTGAACGAGAGCCATTCGATAAACGTCACAAAAGGTCAAGTTCCCAGAAGCTGTTCCCACGAGACCCCGTATGTGCAACTCAAGCAAACCTCGGCGCAGTTCCCCCCTCGTTTCGACGAGGCACCATCATCATCTTTCCATGACAGGCTGTCTCAATAGACCAGCCGTGTAGGGCCCGCCCAAGCCGAGAGGGACCCCCGATATCTTTTCGACGTCGAGGGTCCCTCCATCAGTCCACCCGCAGGCTGGTGCTGCTATCTCCCCGCGTTAAGTCCGAAGGTCGCGGTCTCACTCTGGATGGCAATCGAGCCCGTCGGGCAATTGAGCCAGCACTGCCCACACGTCATACACTGGGAGACGTACGCTATGACGGACTTGCCGTGCTCGACGTCGAGCCTCATGACGTCCATGGGGCAAATCTTCGCGCAGTTCCCGCAACCGATGCAGGCTTCCAGATCCTTGCGTATCACAGACATTTCTCTCTCCTTGGTCTCTCGGTCCCTCGTG